>NZ_JAMYOU010000013.1:0-168439 GCF_040319995.1 Mesorhizobium sp. M0815
TCACGCCGCCGACGACAAACGGAACGTAGCTGTCGATCGACTGGTCAGCGCCGGAGCCTGTTTCGACCGAGGCGACTGCCGTAAAGCCGTTACCGCCGTCGAAATAGTAACTGATCAGGTTGGTGTCCTTGGTGCCGTACGGGATGATGGTGTCCTGGACGACGTTGCCGGCGTAGCCGATGAACGAATCATAGACAGTTTCATCCTTGCCGACGCGGAAACCTCCAAGCTGGATCCAGGCGAAGTTCAGGGTAACCGCCTTGTTGTCCTGCACGCTGAAATCAACACCGCTCACGGTGTGTTTGGTATTGCCGAAGTTGAAACGGGTCTCGGTGTAGGTCTTCAACGTGCCGAGCTCGGTTTCCTGGCCGGTCCACGTCTTCAAATTGAAGCGGGCATTCTTGTTCCAGGTCTGCTGTTCGTCACCGTCCATAAGGTCGTGTGTCGTCGCGCCGTCGAAAACGCGGCCACCGTCCATGTTGCACAAATATCACTTCATATTTTCTTCAAGTTTGCTCCCGGCACAAGCGAGACATTGTCACAATTGTACGAAACTATACTTATTCCATTAGCCGGCAAACCGGTCATAGTCCGGTTGACATTCCTTTTACGTGTTATTTTTTGGAATAGACTTCTAACGTTGGCGGCGAAAATCAAGCCAACTTCGCCATCGCTGCGTTCTGTGCGGCAAGAACGACTTCCGCCACCAGATCCTGTTTGAGCATTTCAATGGGAATACGTCCGGCAAGGCCGGGCGCGGGGCCGACCAGCCACGACCAGGCACGCCGCGGATCGGGCATCGCGGATAACACTTCGTTGATACCCGGAGCCGGCCTGCCGTCGACGAACTGCGCCAGAGGAAATACATGTTTGCGGCCACCGGTGCGCAACGCAACGACCGTGCCGCTCCGCTGCCAGCGATGCAGGGTCGAGCGCGATATGCCGAGATTTTCCTGCAGGAAGGTCGACCCGGCGACCCGACCGGCCCAGTCCTCGACCCGCATCGCGTCGAGGTCGCCCGTTCCGGCCAGGGGTTGGATGTCTGCCTCCGTCGACAGAGGCGTCCGGGTACGGCGTTCCGTCGCTTCGGCCGCCAATATCCGCACGAACCGCGACGCCATGCCGGGCAATCTTTCCTGCATGGTGTCGATCGCCCTGATGTCGGTCGGCGCAAGCAGGGCGACGGCGGCGGCAACGGCCCCGGCGACCCTGCCCGCTGCGACGACCGCATCGCTGTTCGTCACCTTGCCTTGCCGCGCCAGCACGCGCTCGATCTCAACAGCGACGGCGTTTGCAAACTCGATCTGACGGATGGGGTCGATGCGATTCCAAGTCCCGGTCATGTCCTAATCTGGCTGTTTGCCCGCCTGTTCCGGTTTGCTCGGAAGCGGGTCTTTCGCACAGCCTATAGGCAGGGTGTATGACGGAGAGACGACAAACGGGAACCACGCACGGTCGCAGTGTCGGCAGGTGCTCCAGCCGATCTAACTGACCGATTTTGCATGAAATATCGGAAATTTCTCAGAACCCGCTCAGGATTTCGGGTCGCGCCGGTGCCAATAAGAAACGGGTCGACCGACGTGGTCCACGCATAGCCTTCCCGGAATGATTCGGCCGGCTGTTCAAGATGCAAGTCGACCGATTGGGCAGCCCGGCGACCTCTCATTGTCATCTGCCCGTGAGAGGACCGACATGACTTCTTTCCTGCACCTGGTGCGACAGCATCAGTTGGCTGCCTTCTTTTCGTTGGCGCTTGCCCTGAGCTGGTTTGCCTTCATCCCGTTCTACCTGTCGAATGGCGATACCATTCCCTGGTTTACCTTCGGCCCGATGGTCTCCGGATTCGTTGTCGCAGCCCTTTCCGGAGGCTGGGCTTCGGTCAAGGCCATTCTCGCTTCCGTGGTGAAGTGGCGGGTATCTCCGCTGTGGTATCTGGTGGCATTCGGCCTGCCATTCGGCACGCAGCTTGCCTCGATCCTGGTCAATCCGCTGTTCGGCTCGGCGACGCCGGTCTGGAGCAACATTCCTGCTGTCACTGAGATACTGCCGATCATCGCGCTGTATGCGGTCTTCAGCGGCCCGCTTGGCGAAGAGCCGGGATGGCGCGGCTTTGCGACACCGCGTCTGCTAGCCAGCCATTCGGCGCTGGCCGGAAGCCTGATCCTCGGCGCGATCTGGGCAATCTGGCATTTTCCGCTCGGCCTGGTCGGCGATCTCAGCGTCTACGGCACGATCAACGTCGTGCTGGCGGCAGTGGTGTTCACCTGGCTCTATCAGAACACCGGCAGTGTGCTTCTCGCCATTCTCATGCATGTCACTCATCAGAACAGCGTACGCATCCTGGGCAAGGTGTTCATCGACGCCGACTATGTCCAGCAGCAATGGATCGGTGTTGCGATCTGGGCGGTGGCTGCGATCGCCATCGTTGCCCTCTACGGCACCGAGAGCTTCGTCCGCAGGTCGGCAACGCAGCCCGCCCTCGCTGGCACCGTCTAATTTGCGGCGCGCAAATCCAAAGCGCCGCTTTCGGCGGCGACAGACCTTGACCCAGCCCTCCAGCCGTAGGCCAATACAGGCACGGCTTCAGGGAGCGGGCCGTTTCGATGCCGGGTTCGGCCACTGACCAGGTTTTTCAGTTTGGCGGTTTCACCCTCGATCTGGGCAAAGGTACGCTCGGCCGGGCCGAACAGCCGGCCTTCCTGCGGCCGAAAGCCTACGCATTGCTGACGCATCTCGCCCGCCATATCGGCCGTGTGGTGCCGAAGTCGGAATTGATGGACGCGGTCTGGCCGGGTGTTTTCGTCACCGAGGATTCGCTGACGCAGTCGATTCGCGAGATCCGCAAGGTGCTCGGCGAGGAAACGATACGGACCATATCGAAGCGCGGCTACATGCTGATCCCTGAAATCGAGCCGGTGCCCGAACCCGGCGCACAGCCGATCGTGGCGGTGCTCAGGTTCCGTAATGACGGCGCCGATCCGGCCGACGAAGCGATCGTCGACGGTATTGCCGAAGACATTATCAACGGCCTCGCCCGCTTCGGCACGCTGACGGTCCTGGCGCGCAATTCGAGCTTCTCGTTTGCCTCATATTCGCCCAGTGAATGGCCTGTCGTGCGTTCGCGCATCGGCGCCGATTATCTCGTCGAGGGTTCGGCGCGGCGGCAGGCAGACAGCATCGTCTGTGCGGTCAATCTCGTTGACGCAGCCAGCGCTTCCCAGCTCTGGGGGGATCGCTACCAGGCCGATTACGCTGGGCTGTCCGCCATCCAGCAGGAGATCGTCGAAAAGATCGTCGGCCGGCTGGTGGTTCGGGTGAACAATGCCGGCCTGCAACGTGCCTCGCGGCAGTCGGTAGCCAGCCTCGCCGCCCATGAACTGGTGCTGCGCGGCGTCGCTTTGCTGCGCGATCCGGCGCAAAGCGAACTGAAAGAAGCGGCAGCGTTTTTCGAAGCGGCGATCGTCAGAGACCCGGCCTATGGCCTCGCTTACACCTATCTGGCGCTGTCGCATGTGCTTAACAGCGAATTCGGACCCATCAGCGACGCCGTTCTGACGAAGGCCCGCGACCTGGCCGACCGGGGCATCGCATTGTCGCCGGACCAGGCAACGGCACACCGCATCCAGTCGCTGGTGCGGCTCAATATGCGTGAGCACGCGGCGGCCGAGCATCATTTGCGCATCGCGCTCGAGCTCAATCCGGGCGACGCGGACTGTATCGAGCAGATGGGGCATCTGTTGACAATGCGCGGCCGGCCACTCGACGCGCTCGCCTGGCTGGCACGCGCCATCCGCATCAACCCGCTGGACCCTCATTGGTATCAGTACGATCGCGCGCTCGCGCTATACATGCTGGGCGAATACCGCAGGCTGCCGAGGCGCTGGAGCTGGCGACGCGACCGAGGCCATGGATCCGCACCCGGCTTGCCGCCTGTTACGCTCAGCTGGGCGAGATGCAGGCGGCAAGGCGCCAGGCTGCGCTGATCAGCGCCGACGGCTCCAATTTCTCGCCGCTCGACTATGCAAGAACGGGCATCCCCTTCGAAAACGCCTCCGATGCCGAACATCTTGCCGACGGCGTGTCGCTGGCACTTGGGTAATCCTGAGGCGGCGGCCAACAGGCCGCTCGGCGGATCGCCCAAACAGGCTCAGTGCGGAAATTCGAGCCCCATTTCACGGTAGCGCTCGGGATCGTCGCCCCAGTTCTCGCGCACTTTGACGAACAGGAAGAGGTGCACCTTCTGCTCGAGTATGCCTGATATTTCCATGCGCGCGGCCTGGCCGATGGCGCGGATCGTCTCGCCCTTATGACCGAGCACGATCTTCTTCTGGCTGTCGCGCTCGACATAGATGGTCTGGTCGATGCGCACCGAGCCGTCCTTCTTCTCTTCCCATTTCTCGGTCTCGATGTGGGAGGAATAGGGCAGTTCCTGATGCAGCCTGAGATAGAGCTTTTCGCGGGTGATCTCGGCCGCGAGTTGGCGCATCGGCAGGTCAGAGATCTGGTCTTCCGGGTAGTACCAAGGTCCGGCCGGCAAGGTCTCGGCGAGATAGTCGAGCAGGTCCTTGCAGCCGGACCCGGTCAGCGCCGAAACCATGAAGGTGCGCTTGAACGGCACCCTTTCGTTGGCTGCCGCCGACAATGCCAGCAACGTCTCGTGCTTGACCCGATCGACCTTGTTGAGGATCAACACCATCGGCTGCCGGACATCCTTCAGCCGATCGAGGATGGCGTCGGCATCGCCCCGGATGCCGCGCTCGGCATCGATCAAGAGCAGCACGATATCGGCGTCCTTGGCACCGCCCCAGGCTGTGGTCACCATCGCGGTGTCCAGCCGGCGCTTCGGCTTGAATATGCCCGGCGTGTCGACGAAGACGATCTGCGCGTTGTTGTGGGTGGCAATGCCGCGCACGATGGCGCGCGTGGTCTGCACCTTGTGCGTCACGATCGATACCTTGGCGCCGACCAATTGGTTGACCAGCGTCGATTTCCCGGCATTGGGCGCGCCGATCAGCGCGACGAAGCCGGAGCGGGTAGCGGGAGCTTCTGTTGCCGGAGCTTCGGTGGCGGTCATGCGGCACTCCCTTGATTGAGCCAGACGCCTTCCCGCTGCAGAAGTGCCGCGGCTGCCGCCTGCTCTGCCTCGCGCTTGGAGCGCCCGCTGCCGGTCGCTGGCGGATAGGCGCCGACCTTGACGCTGACGGTGAACAGCGGATCGTGGTCCGGTCCCTCGCGGCTGTCGATTATGTAAACCGGCACCGCGCCTGCCGCCTGATGCGCCCATTCCTGAAGTTCGGTCTTCGCATCGCGGCGGGCGGCGTCGATGGCTTGTGAGCGCGGTTGCCAGTACCTGTGGATGAAGGCACGGGCCGCTTCCAACCCGCCGTCGAGATAGAGCACGGCGATGAGCGATTCCAGTGCGTCGGCGCGCAGATTGACGCGCTTGCGCCCATCGAGGCCGCGTACGTCCGAACCGGCGCGAATGAGTTCCGGCAGGCCGATCTCCTCGGCGATTTCCGCCAGGGCCTCGGCGTTGACCAGGGCGTTCAATCTGAGCGACAGCTCACCCTCGGCAGCGTCGGGAAATGCCGCCAGCAGCATATCGGCAACGACAAGGCCGAGAACGCGGTCGCCCAGGAATTCGAAGCGTTCGTAGTCGATGCCGGCATGACTGCCGCGAGCGCTGGCATGGGTCAGCGCCCGCTGCAGGCGTTGGTGGTCGCCAAAACTGTGGCCGGTGCGCTCCTTGAGCGCCTCGGCGAGCGCATCGGCGGTCAGCCGTTTTGTCGCCGCCATGGTCCTAATTGACGAAATGGAACAGGCGCGAGGCGCGCATCTGCGACGGCCATTTCCAGATTTCGAGCGGGCTGGCGCTGCCGCCGATCGAGAAGAAGATGAGGTTGGCGCGGCCGACCAAATTCTCTTCCGGCACGAAGCCGACGGTGAAGCGGCTGTCGGACGAGTTGTCGCGATTGTCGCCCATCATGAAATAGTGACCGGGCGGCACCTTGAACTCTTTGGTGTTGTCGCCGATCGAAGCCTGTGTCAGGTCGAGCGTGTCGTAGGTGACGCCGTTCGGCAGCGTCTCGCGATAGACATCGATCGGCCCGTTCTCCTCGGTGATGTCGTGGTTGTCGATCTGCCCGACCTTGACGCGTGGCACAGCGACGTCGTTGATGAAGAGCTGGCCATCCTTGACCTGGATCTTGTCGCCCGGCAGGCCGACGACGCGCTTGATGTAGTCGACGGAAGGGTCCGGCGGAAACTTGAACACCACCACGTCGCCGCGCTTCGGCTCGGAGCCCCAGATGCGGCCCGAAAAGATGTTCGGCCCGAACGGCAGCGAGTAGCGGGAGAAGCCGTAAGACCATTTGGTGACGAAGAGATAGTCGCCTTCGAGCAAAGTCGGCCGCATCGAACCGGACGGGATCGAGAACGGCTGGAACAGGAGCGTGCGGATGACCAGCGCAAGCAGCAGGGCCTGGACGATGACGCTGACGGTTTCGCCAAGTCCGCCGGATTTCTTCTGGGTTTTTTCAGCCACGCTCATGTCGTCCTCGATTGTGCGTTGGATGGTATAGAGTCTCGGCGCGCGCTGGGCAACGTCATGCCGGTCGTCAGATGCAATCAATGTGGCGCTTCTTCGACCGGCAACGCTTCAATGATCACAAAGGCTTGAGCGAGCGGAAAATCATCGGTGATGGTGAGGTGGATCACGGCGCGGTGCCCTTCAGGCAGGATTTCGTCCAGCCGCGCTGCCGCCCCGTTGGTCAGCGCCATGGTCGGCTTGCCGCTGGCCAGGTTGACGACGCCCATGTCGCGCCAGAACACACCCTGCGCCAGACCGGTGCCCAATGCCTTGGCGCAGGCCTCCTTGGCAGCGAAACGCTTGGCATAGGAGGCCGCACGCGCCGCGCGGTTTTCGGAGCGCGCCTGTTCGATCTCGGTGTAGATGCGTTGGATGAAGCGCTGGCCATGACGTTCCAGCGACTTCTCAATGCGTCTGATGTCGATGAGGTCGCTGCCGATACCGATAATCATTCGGCAGGAACTTCCGGCCCGGTTTTTCCAGCCTTTGCGGCTCTTTCGGCCAGACGCTTGCGGCGCTGCTCGTGGAAAGTGACCATACCCCAGCGGGTAATGCCGTAAAACAGCAGGCCGAAAACCAAGCCAAGAGGTATTGCGCCAATGGTCATCGGCTTAAGCACCGGTCCCCACAACTGCGCAAAGGAAAGATTATGCAGCATGTCGCCGAGATGCGCGGGTGGGCCATGCGCCGGCAGGTGTTCATGCAGGATCAGCTTGCCGACCTCCCAGGAGGCGGCCCATAGCAGCGGAAAGGTCAGGGGATTGCCGAAGACCGTGCCGAGTGCTGCCGCGACCAGATTGCCGGCGATCAGCCAGCACAGCATGGCGGCAATGATGAAGTGGAAGCCAAGCGGGAAAAAAGACGCGAATACGCCCGCCGCAACACCGGCGGCCACGGCATGCGGCGTGGCCCTAAGCCGCAGGATGCGCTTGGAAAAATACCGCAGCGAGCGCGAGAAAGAGCGGCGCGGCCACAAATAAGTACGCACCCGCTCGAAAAAACCATCAGGCTTGCGCCGTCGAAAAAGCACTCTGTTCCTGTTCCTAGTTCCATCAATGGCTTCGCGCCGGCTTTTCCCAGCCGGGGCGCGACAGCCCTATGCTGCGCTTTGCGGTCACCGAAAGGCAACTACGACTTTGATATAGCGATGTGCTAGCCGAAGAACAACGAGGCCGACGGCATCCGCTCGGTCGCCACTTGCGGCAGCCTTGGGTATCGCCATTCTGAACAGGGCATGATCGCGGCGAATTTGAGGAGCGCCACTCAGGAACGATACTCGCTGACCTCGACGAGGTTGCCGTCCGGGTCACGGAAATAGACCGACATCATCGGGCCACGGGCGCCGATACGCTCGACCGGGCCGACCTCTATGGCTACGCCGTTGGCCGCGAGGCTGGCGCATATCTCGGTGAGCGGCCGGGCGGCAACAAGACAGAAATCCCCAGAGCCGGGAGTCGGCGCCTTGGCCTTCGGCTCGAAGGTGCGCCCGACCTCATGCACATTGATCTTTTGCGTTCCAAACAGCAGCGCCGTTGTTCGGTCCGGCTCGTCGAGGCGCTTGAAGCCAAGCACGCGCTGATAGAAGGCGCAGCTATCGTCTACCGAACGAACTGTCAGCACGAAATGATCGATGCCGGTGATCACGGCGGCGGCTCCGTTATAAATTGCGGCTGCCCGGCTTGATCGCCGGTATGGCGGCAAGCTCGGGCGGCAGCCTGTCGGCCGGATAGGCCGGAACCTCGTATTCGGCGAGCGCGATCAGCGGCACGCCGACATCGGTCTTGCCGGCCGAGCGGTCGATAATGCATGCAGCGGCAACGACTTCGGCGCCAAGGCCGCGCAGGCAGTCGATGGTCTCGCGGATCGACAGGCCGGTGGTGACGATATCCTCGACAATGACAACGCGCGACCCCTTGGCGATTTCGAAACGGCGGAGCCTGAATTCGCCCCCTTCCCGCTCGACCCAGATCGCCGGCGCACCAAGATGGCGCGAGGTCTCATAGGCCGGGATCAGCCCGCCGATCGCCGGGCCGACGACATAGTCGATCCTGCCGGGAACGCCAGCGCGGATCTTTTCGGCCAGCGCCTTGCACAAGCGCTCGGTCTTGTCGGCATGCATGAAAACGCGCGCCTTTTGCAAAAAGACCGGGCTGCGCAGGCCGGACGTCAGGATGAAATGCCCTTCGAGAACGGCGCCGGCCTCGCGGAAAATGCCCAGCACTTCGTCGGTATTCATCGTTCGCTCCATGTCATGGTGAATAGTGAATGGTGAATAGTAGTGAGAGCACCCTCTTTCACTATTCACTATTCACTATTCACTATTCACTATTCACCCATTCACGCGTCGCGCGTCGCTGACGCTCGAATTGTCCTTTAGCTGCGACAGCAGCCGGTTCAAGTGCTTAAGATCCCACACTTCGAGATCGATCAGCATTTCGGTGAAATCGGGCGCGGTGCGCACCATCGATAAAGTGTGGATGTTGGCATCGTTGGATGCGACGACCTGCGCAATGTCGGCCAGCGAACCCGGTGCGTTGATGGCGGTGACCGAGACACGCGCCGGGAACCGCTCCTTGGTGCGCTCGTCAATATCCCAGCGCACGTCGATCCAGCGCTCGGGCTGGTCGTCAAAGGCCTGCAACGCCGGCGACTGGATCGGATAGATGGTGATGCCGGTTCCCGGCTGCACGATGCCGACGATGCGGTCGCCGGGCACCGCCCCCTCCGGCGCGAAGCGCACCGGCAGATCGCCGCGCACACCGCGGATCGGCACCGCATCGTCACGCGGCTGGTTCTTGTCCTTGCGTGCGGCGCGGCCCGGAATCTGGAACAGCATGCCGGCGGCGTTGCGGATCTTCGACCAGCCCTCCTCGCGCTGCTTGGGCGCGACCAGCGTGACGCGCTCGTCCTTGTAGTCGGGAAACACCGCCTTCATGACATCGGTAGAGGCAAGTTCGCCACGCCCGACCGAGGCCAGTACATCCTCGATGTCCTTGCGTGCCAGCCGGTGCAGCACCGGCTTCAGGTTTTCCTTGGTGAAGGTCTTGCCGGACCGTTCGAAGGCGCGCTCCAGAATGCGGATACCGAGACCCGAATATTGCTTGCGGATAGCGTTCTTGGTGGCACGGCGGATGGCCGAGCGCGCCTTGCCGGTAACGACCACCGATTCCCACGCCGCCGGCGGCACCTGCGCCTTCGAGCGGATGATCTCGACCTCGTCGCCGTTCTTCAGCTCCGTCATCAGCGGCATGATGCGGCCATTGACCTTGGCGCCGACGCAAGTGTCGCCAACGTCGGTGTGGACGGCATAGGCAAAGTCGATCGGCGTGGCGCCGCGCGGCAGCGCGATCAGCATGCCTTTCGGCGTAAAGCAGAACACCTGGTCCTGGAACAGTTCCAGCTTGGTGTTTTCGAGAAAGTCCTCGGGATTGTCGCCTTCGGCAAGCTGCTCGATGGTGCGCCGCAGCCAGGCATAGGCATTGGTCTCCTTCGAGATCGCATGGGCGGCACCATTCATCTTGCCGCCGGTATCTTTATAGATCGAATGAGCGGCGACGCCGTATTCGGCGATCTTGTTCATCTGGTAGGTGCGGATCTGCAATTCGACGCGCTGGCGCGACGGGCCGACGATGGTGGTGTGGATCGAGCGGTAGTCGTTCTGCTTCGGTGTCGAGATATAGTCCTTGAAGCGTCCGGGCACCATCGACCAGGTGGTGTGGATGGCGCCGAGCGCGCGGTAGCAGTCCTCGACCGTCTCGACAACGACACGGAAACCGAAAATGTCGGACAGCTGTTCGAACGACAGCGCCTTGGCTTCCATCTTGCGGAACACCGACCACGGCTTCTTCTGCCGGCTCTTGACCTCGGCCTTGATCGAATATTTGTCGAACAGCGTGGACAGTGCCTTCTCGATCTCGGACAGCACGCCCTTGTTGCGCTCGAAAATTTCGGCGAGCCGCGCGGTGACGGCGCGGTAGGCTTCGGGATTGATGAAGCGGAAGGCGATCTCCTCCAGCTCCTCGCGCATGCCTTGCATGCCCATGCGGCCGGCCAGCGGCGCGTAGATGTCCATCGTCTCTTCGGCAATGCGCAGGCGCTTGGCTTCCGGCACATGGTCGAGGGTGCGCATATTGTGCAGGCGGTCGGCGAGCTTGACCAGAAGCACACGCACATCTTCCGAGATCGCCAGCAACAGCTTGCGCAGGTTCTCCGCCTGCTCGGCCTTCTTCGAGACGAGGTCGAGCTTCTTCAGCTTGGTCAGGCCTTCGACCAGCTTGCCCATTTCCGGACCGAACAATTCGTCGATCTCGGCCCTGGTCGCCGTGGTGTCCTCGATCGTGTCGTGCAGCAAGGCAACGGCAATCGTCGCCTCGTCCATGTGCATTTCGGTGAGGATGGCGGCGACTTCGAGCGGATGCGAGAAATAGGGATCGCCGGAGGCGCGCTTCTGGTGGCCATGCTTCTGCATGGCGTAGACATAGGCCTTGTTGAGCAGCGCCTCGTTGACGTCAGGCTTGTAGCGCTGGACGCGCTCGACAAGCTCATACTGACGCATCATGGCGGGATCTCGCAATGCTGAAATGAATCATGCGCCGCACTGGCGTACGGCGCATGTCATAGATAGCCACGAAACTGCCGACGCGAAAGTGTCGGCAGTTGTTGCTAAGATCAATAATCGTCGCTTTTTTCCGGCGGTACCAGCCCTTCGATGCCGGCCAACAGGTCTTCTTCGGTCATGCGATCGAAGGTGACGTTGTCCTCGGCGTCGTCGGCATCGGTGGCCGCAACAGTGCTGCCGGTCTGGTCGGCAATCGCCTCGCCATCGGCTTCCGGCTCGTCGACCTCGACATGCTTCTGCAGCGAATGGATGAGATCTTCCTTGAGGTCGTCCGGCGATAGCGTCTCGTCGGCGATTTCGCGGAGCGCAACGACCGGATTCTTGTCGTTGTCGCGAGGTACGGTAATCTGCGCGCCCTGGCTGATTTGACGGGCGCGGTGGCCGGCCAGGAGCACCAGCTCGAAGCGGTTGTCGACCTTGTCGATGCAATCTTCAACGGTTACGCGGGCCATGAGTTGCCCCTTTCATGCCTGGATTTGATGGAAAACAGGCGCGGTCCATAACCCGAACGCCGCCAAAATACAAGCTTTTATGGCGGTGCGCAGCTCTGGCGCGTGCTCCCTGCGACGACGCAGCGCCGATCACAATTGCTTGCGGTGCCGCATGGTGCCTTGGATTGCCGTAAAACTGGCGTTATCTCGAACGATGAAGGCCAACAGGTCTATTATCAGACCGGCCGATAGTCGCCACGCATTTAGACGACCGCTTATTTCGAAAAAGGACATTTTTGCATGTTCGATCCTCGTGAAAAAATCGCTCTCTTTATCGACGGTGCCAATCTCTACGCCACCTCGCGCGCGCTGGGCTTTGACATCGACTACCGCAAACTTCTGTCGAGCTTCCAGAAACGCGGCTATCTGCTGCGCGCTTATTACTACACCGCGCTGGTCGAGGATCAGGAATACTCCTCGATTCGGCCGCTGATCGACTGGCTCGATTATAACGGCTTCAAGGTGGTGACCAAGCCGGCCAAGGAATTCACCGACTCGACCGGCCGGCGCAAGATCAAGGGCAATATGGATATCGAGCTGACCGTCGATGCGCTCGAGCTCGCCGACGTCGTCGACCATTATGTCATCTTCTCAGGTGACGGCGATTTCCGCACGCTGGTCGAGGCGCTGCAACGGCGCGGGCGCAAGGTCTCGATCGTTTCGACCATGGCATCGCAGCCGCCGATGATCTCCGATGACCTGCGCCGCCAGGCCGACCATTTCATCGACTTGATGGCGCTCAAGAGTGAAGTCGGCCGCGATCCGTCGGAGCGGCCTGTACGCCGGCCCGAGCCGGCCGAAGTCGACGAGGAAGACTATTGACGGTCGTTGCCTTGACCGCGCCTCTGGCCGTCTCTCCCGAACCCGATCGCGACTGCCCGCTCTGTCCGCGGCTGCACGACTTTATCGCCGAGTGGCGGCAGCGCGAGCCGTCCTGGTTCAACGCGCCAGTGCCGACCTTTATGCCGCCGGAAGGCGAGGATGCGGTGCGCTTGCTGATCGTCGGGCTGGCGCCTGGCCTGCGCGGCGCGAACCGGACGGGACGGCCCTTCACCGGCGATTTTGCCGGCGACCTGCTCTACAACACGCTGATCGCGCACGGCTTTGCGCGCGGCGAATTCAAAGCGCGACCAGATGACGGGCTGGAGCTTGTCGGTACGGCGATTACCAATGCGGTGCGCTGCGTGCCGCCGGAGAACAAGCCGGTTGGGGCCGAGATAACGACCTGCCGGACGTTCCTGGTGCCGACGATCGCGCGGTTTCCAAACCTGCGCGCCGTGCTGGCGCTCGGCTCGATCGCGCACCAGTCGACCGTGCGGGCGCTCGGCCAGCGCGTCGCCGCCTATCCGTTCCGGCATGGTGGGCAGCAGCAGGCCAATGGCATCGCGCTGTTTTCCAGCTATCATTGCTCGCGCTACAACACCAATACGGGCGTACTGACGCAAGCAATGTTCGTCAACGTTTTCAGTCAGATAGAAGCTTTTCTGAAGACAGATGGCCGGACGAGGCCCGCCGGCGCACAAGCCCTAGATTCGGGTGATCGCGAACAACCAGGCCAAGAGATCCAGCAACCATAGAAACAGTGCAAGCTGCAGCGCGACGCGCAGGCGTTGGATGATCCGCCAATTGCTGGCCATGTCGGATTTGATGCGCAGCGCAAGCGCTCGGTGCATCCCATCCATGGTTGCGGGAGGATGCTGATCGACGAAATCCTGGAGCAGCTTCTCGGGATCGAAACGGAACGTATAGTTATAATATGGCCACACCATAATCGCGACCAGCAGTCCGATAAGAAAAAGCAATGTCAGCGCCAGCCAGTCCCAAGGCCCTATGCCATCCAGGAGCGCCCTGCCTCCAAGGAGAGAACTCGCGAACGCAGTTGCAAAGATCAGATTTCCAGCGCGCGTATTGAGACTTTCAACCACGCCCTGCTGGTGTGCGAGGCCACGCACCGCCTCCGCATAGACAAACGCCAGGCGGGGATCCCCACCGTCCGTCGCAGCAGGCGGGGCGTTGCTGTCATTGGTTAATGAAGGGCGCTCCGGCATCAAATGTACTTAGCACGGCGCCGCCTGCGATATGAATAGCCACATTGGGGAAGGCTTCGTCGTTCCCGTCATCGCGCCACTGAGGGTGCTTTCGCCGGACAGGAATAGCGTCAATCCGACGCCGTCGCTTCAGGCGTTGCGGCAAACAACGCGGCCAGCGTCGCCGGCCCGCCTTGGAGAACATTCAGGTCGACGTCGCCGCTGATGCCGTCGACGCGGCCCCGGTTGTGGTACTGCCAGTAAATCCAGTCGTCATGGCCTGGCCGCAGCGCCAGCGAACGCAGCCAGCGCGGGCGGCCGGCTACCTGCCCGGCATAGGCTTGCGCGGCCTCGTCGGTCACATAGAGGATCGCCGTCTTGCCGAACGCTGCTTCGACCGGGCCGAGGAAGGCTGAGAGTTCGGCGCTCAGCTGTTCGGGAGTTGGCCGCTGCGGGCAATTGCCGCCGAACTCAATGTCTACCACCGGCGGCAGCAAAGGCTGATCGCGCGGCACCACCGAGATGAAGTTGCGTGCCTGATCGGCACCCGGCCTGCAGAAGGTGAAGAAGTGATAGGCGCCGACGGCAAGGCCGGCGGCGCGGGCCGCACCCAAATTGGCGGCGAAGGCATCGTCGACATGGTCGCCGCCTTCCGTTGCCTTGATAACGGCGAAGGCGACATCGTCGGCTGCAACACGCCGCCAGTCGATCTGCCGCTGATGATGGGAAACGTCGATGCCCCTGACCGGATATTTGCCGCGATCCGGAGAAAATGTCTGGAAGTAGGTATAGCCGCCGGCCAGGACGAGGCCCACCAGGAGCAGACCGGCCGCGCCCCATGAGACGATCCGGTTTTTCAAACGAGACCTATCCCTATTGGTCCGCCCTGCCCTCCGCCATGGCTCCGGGCGTTCGTCGCTCGAAAAGCCAAATCGTTGGCTTTTCGTCCGCTTCGCGGACCTCTGCTCACCCTCGCTCTTTCAGCAGCCGGCCCTTCTCGCGCGACCAGTCGCGCTGCTTTTCGGTCTCACGCTTGTCGTGCAGCTTCTTGCCACGGCCGACGGCGAGCAGCACCTTCGCCCGCCCTTGGTCGTTGAAATAGATCTTCAGCGGCACCAGCGTCATGCCTTCGCGGTCGACGCTCTGCGACAGCTTGGCCATCTCGCGCTTGTTGAGCAGGAGTTTGCGGCGTCGGCGCGGCTCGTGGTTGAAGCGGTTGGCCTGCAGATATTCCGGCAAATAGGAGTTGATCAGCCAAATCTCGCCGCCCTCGACCGAGGCATAGCTGTCCTGGATATTGGCCTGGCCCTGACGCAGCGACTTCACTTCCGTACCGGTCAGCACCAGGCCGGCCTCGATCGTGTCGAGCACCTCATAGGAAAACCGCGCCTTGCGGTTTTCCGCAACGGTCTTGTTGTTGGGATCGGCTTTTCTGACTTGATTCATGATGCGGAGAGGTGGCGCCTCATCCCTAATTTATCAAGCCGGCGTGCTTCATCGCCGCGTCGATCTTCTCGGCGGTCGACGGCTCGACCGTCATTAGCGGCGAGCGCAGCACGTTCTCGACCTTGCCCAGCTTCGACAGCGCATATTTCGCGCCGGAAACGCCGGGTTCCAGGAAAATCGCCTTGTGCAGTGGCAACAGACGGTCCTGCAGGTCGAGCGCCTTGGCGCTGTCGCCGGAAAGCGTCGCCTCCTGGAATTCGGCGCAGAGTCTGGGCGCGACATTTGCCGTCACCGAGATGCAGCCGACGCCGCCATGCGCGTTGAAGCCGAGGGCCGAGGCGTCCTCGCCGGAGAGCTGGATGAAATCCTTGCCGCAGGTGGCGCGCTGCTCCGAAACCCGCTCGACCTTGCCGGTGGCATCCTTGACGCCGACGATGTTCTTGAAGTCGTGCACCAATTGCCCCATCGTCTCCGGGCTCATGTCGACCACCGAGCGGGGCGGAATGTTGTAGATGATGATCGGCAGGCTGGTAGCCTTGGCGACGGCGGCGAAATGCGCGTAGAGGCCGCGCTGCGTCGGCCTGTTGTAATAGGGCGTGACGACAAGGGCCGCGTCGGCGCCCGCCTTCTCGGCATACTGGACCAGGCCAACCGCCTCTTCGGTGTTGTTGGAGCCGGCGCCGGCAACGATAGGAACCCGGCCCTTGGCGACCTCGATGCAGACCTTGACGACTTGGCGGTGCTCGTCATGCGACAGCGTCGGCGACTCGCCTGTGGTGCCGACCGGGACCACGCCCGTCGTGCCTTCGGCGATCTGCCAGGCGATGAAGGCGCGAAAGGCTTTCTCGTCGAAACGGCCGCTCTTTTCGAACGGTGTGACGAGCGCGGTCAGCGAGCCTCTCAGCATGTCGTCCAACTCCTTGGGGACTTTCGGGTTTGTCGTGCGCGCCTTCTAGCCGAAAGCGAAGCGGCGCACCATAGTCTCGACATTGTTGCGCGGCAAGCATTGCGCCAGCAATTGCAATTCGAATGACCTCGAGAAGGTTTTCTTTACGGGCCCTTCATCACAGACGAGTAAGCTTCAATTCATCTGTGTCTGTTGTAGCGTCGAAGAACGGGGATGACCAAATCCATGCCGATCAGGCGGCCTCATCTTTTCGCGCTTATCGGCGCGATCGTCGCCCTGATTCCCGGCGCGGCGATCGGCAGCAGCGTCGATGTGCAGGTTACGTCGGCGATTCCGATGACCGAGCCGCAGAACGATGCGGTGCAGCAGTCCCCGTCCGCGAGCGTCGCGGTGCTGAAGAGCGGTCTCGATGCGCTGGCGGCAAACGACATTGCGCGCGCGCGCCAGGTGCGCGAAGCGCTGCCGGCCAAATCGCTCGACCGGCACATCCTTGCCTGGGCGATCGCGCTCTATGGCGGCGACCAGGTGCCGAGCGGCGACATCGCCGATGCGGCAAAGATGCTGCCGAACTGGCCGGGTACGATCGCCTTGCGCAGGAACAGCGAGCGCGCGCTCTATCGCGAGAACCCCACGCCGCAGATCGTGGTGCGGGCGTTCGACGGCAGCCAGCCGCTGACCTTCGAGGGCGTGCTGATCCTGGCCCGCTCCTATGTAGCGCTGGGCGATACCAAGGCGGCGCGCTCGGTGCTGTCGCCATTCTGGCGCACCGAAAAGCTCGAAGCCAGGGACGAGGCGGCGGTCATTCGCGAGTTCGGTGCGCTGATCCCGGCCGCCGACCATCGCTTCCGCATGGAGCGCATGTTTTATGCCGACCGGGTCGCTTCGGCGCTGCGCGTCGCCGGTCTCGCCGGCGCCCAGCAATTGGCCGATGCCTGGGCGGCGGTCACCAAAGGCGACAAGAACGCGGCCAAGCTGCTGAAGGCGGTGCCGGCAGCGCAGCGGGCGGCCGGCTATCTCTTTGCCGAAGCCGAATATCTGCGCAAGCAGCAGAAATTTTCCGACGCCGCCGCGCTGGTGATGAAGGCGCCGGGCGACCGCGACGCTCTGGTCGATCCGGACGCCTGGTGGGTCGAGCGCCGGGTGCTGTCGCGCGAGCTGGTCGACCAGAGCGACATGAAGACCGCCTACAGAATAGTCGCCGCGCATGCCGCCGAAAGTCCCGCCAATGCTGCCGAGGCGGAATTCCATGCCGGCTGGTACGCGCTGCGCGGCCTCAAGGACCCGAGCATCGCCGCCAAGCATTTTGCGCGAATCGCGGAGCTCGCCCAAGGGCCAATGTCGCTGTCGCGCGCCTATTATTGGCTCGGCCGCGCCGCCGAAGTCGGCGGCCCCGGCAATGCCAAGGATTATTTCAGCCGCGCCGCAAGCTACGGCACGACCTTTTACGGCCAGCTCGCCGGCGAGCGCGTCGGCCGGCAGACCCTCAACATCGTCTACCCCCAGCCAAGTGCCGCCGACCGCCAGAATTTCGCCACCCGCGAGGCGGTCAGCGCCATCAAGCGGCTGCAGGAGGCCGGCTATGACCGCTATGCCGAGACGCTCTACCGCGACCTCGCCGGGCAGCTGAACAACCCCGGCGAACTGGCGCTGCTTGCGGTGTTGGCGGAAAGACAAGGCAACCATTTCATGGCGCTGAAGATCGGCAAGATCGCCGGCGCCCGCGGCATCGATGTCGGCGCGCTGTCGCATCCGCTCGGCGTCATTCCCGACACCGCCAACATCTCCGGCTCGGGCAAGGCGCTGGCCTATGCGATTGCCCGCCAGGAAAGCGAGTTCAACATCGGCGCAATCTCCAGCGCCGGCGCGCGCGG
Source organism: Mesorhizobium sp. M0815 (assembly GCF_040319995.1). Taxonomy (NCBI): domain Bacteria; kingdom Pseudomonadati; phylum Pseudomonadota; class Alphaproteobacteria; order Hyphomicrobiales; family Phyllobacteriaceae; genus Mesorhizobium; species Mesorhizobium sp. M0815. The sequence continues at coordinate 17,950 of NZ_JAMYOU010000013.1, forward strand.
ACTGCTGCAACTAATGCCAGGCACCGCCAAGCAATTGGCGAAGAAGGCCGGCATGACATTTTCTCAGGCCCGGCTGACCACCGATGCCGGCTACAATGCAACGCTGGGCGCTGCCTTTCTCGGCGAGCAGCTCGGCCGTTTCGACGGCTCCTACGTGCTGACCTTCGCCGGCTACAATGCCGGCCCCGCCCGCGCCGCCCAGTGGGTGGCGAAATACGGCGATCCGCGCGGCAAGGACGTCGATGCCGTCGTCGACTGGATCGAGCGGATTCCCTATACGGAAACAAGAAGTTACGTCCAGCGCGTGATGGAGAATTACGAGGTCTACAAGATGCGTATCTCCGGCAAGTACGACATTGTCGGGGATCTGGTGAACGGCCGGGGGTGACGACCGGGCTTCAAGCCAAGTTTGCCGGTCACAGCGTATTTTGTTCTTGCTTTGTGCCGGCAGCTATGCTACTAATTTAACCATAGTGCTGATTCGCACCGACGACCCGCCCAACGAGGCGGGTTTTTGTTTCAGGCTTTGAAAGTTCCGGACGTCGAGTTGGCGGACAGCGGCCCGCCCTGTCCTGCCGGACATCTCCCCAAGGGTCCCAGCTTCGTGGACAGTGCCTTTCTGCATCCGACGAAACTTGGCGAAAGCGACGATGACAGCCAATCTCCCGCTTGAGGGACCCTGCAACTTCGGCGCCTCCCCTATTTGACCCTACCGGCCCCTCGCCTGTAGCAGTTGAAACAAGCCAGCAGCGAGAGGAACGGAGTCCACATGGCAACCGAGCAGGGTTTCTCCGATTTCTTCTACGCCGCGCCGGACGGGCTGTCCCTGCACGCCCGCATCTACGGCGAAGCGAATTCCGGCCGCTGGCCAGTCGTTTGCCTGCCCGGCCTGACCCGCAATTGCCGTGATTTTCACGAGCTGGCGCTTTATCTGTCGACGCAGGCGAAGCGCAAGGTCGTCGCTTTCGACTATCGCGGGCGCGGGCAGTCCGCCTACGATGCCGATATCGGCCATTACAATATCGGCATCGAAGCTGGCGATATTCTCGCCGGGCTGGCGGCGCTGAGCATCGAGGAGGCTGCCTTCATCGGCACGTCGCGCGGCGGACTGATCATCCATGTGCTCGGGGCGATGCGGCCGGCCGTGCTGAAGGCCGTCGTCCTCAACGACATCGGCCCGGTGATCGAGACGCAAGGGCTCGCCCATATCCGCTCCTATCTCGACCCCGCGCCCAGGCCGAAGGCGTACGCAGAGGTGGTCCGCGGCCTGCGCAGCACCCATGGCGCCGATTTTGCGGCGCTGACCGATGCGGATTGGGAGCGGATGGCGTCAGCCCTCTACCGCGAGACCGAGGAGGGATTTCTGCCCGATTTCGATCCGAAACTGGTCGATACGCTGGCGGGCCTCGATCCCAGCCGGCCGATGCCCGATCTTTGGCCACAGTTCGACGCGCTGGCGGCCATCCCAATGCTCGTCATACGCGGCGCCAACTCGAAGCTGCTGTCCGCCGAAACGCTCGAGCAGATGCGGACGCGCCATACCGATATCGAGACGATCACCGCTGACGGCCAGGGGCATGCACCGTTTTTGGAGTCCGGGATCCTGCCGGGCAGGATCGCTGGTTTTTTCGATCGGGTGGAGCGGCGGAGCGGTTGGAAGTAAAACCACGGTAAGTTTAAGTAACTCTCTGCCTTATCTTGTACCTGTGAAGCATTCTGGCAGCGATTAACAGCTCTGCTGGCGTCCCGGAGAATAATTGTTGGATGTCGGCGCCGCCCCTCATCCGCCTGCTGGCACCTTCTCCCCGTGTAGTGACGGGAGAAGGACAGACGGCCGCAACGCTGACGAACTCCCCTCTCCCCGTTTTTTCACGGGGAGAGGGTAAGGGTGAGGGGCAGCGCCGACTTGATGTATTGGCCTGCAATCCGTTGTCAGATCGACCGACTTACGCCAGATCCACCCAAACCGTCAGGATTTGGCGCTTCTCTTCGCGGGCTTTGGTGCCTTGCTTGCGGCCGGCTCACCTTTTGGTTCCCGCCTTGCCGAAGGTGGAGAGGACAACGGACTTGCCCCGCCGTCGTCCGAACCACTGTACCGCGGCGTCTCAAGCACGGTGACGCAACCGTCGAGATCGTTGGTGGCCAGATGGGCGTAGCGCATGGTCATGGACAGCGTCTGGTGGCCGAGCCACATCTGCACACGCCTGATATCGATGCCGCCCTGGACGAGACGCGAGGCGCATGTATGGCGCAATATGTGCGGCACGACCTGATCGTCGGCGCCAAGCCCGACTTCGGCCTTGGCATCGTTCCAGATGGCACGAAACTGCGCCTGGCTAAGCTTGGTGAACGGGCCTTTAGGCCGGCGGCCCTCGGTGGCCGGCAGCTTGATCACCTCTTTTACCCGCTCGGTCATCGGGATGGTGCGGCTGCGGCCGGACTTGGTGATCCAGAAACTGACGCGGTGCTCCTGGATATCGTTCCAGATCAAGCCCAGCGCTTCGCCGAGGCGGCAACCGGTGTCGACGAGAAAGACGGAAAGCCGATAGGCGTCCTCGCTGCGGCTTTTGATGGCGGCAAACAGCCGAGCCTCCTCGTCCCTTTCGAGGAAACGAATCCGTCCCGCCCGCTCTTTCTGGCGGCGGAACTCGGGCAGGCTGTGGATATCCCCCATCTTGTGAGCCTTGCGCAGCAGTTTGCTGAGGGCAGCCATCTTCCGGTTGATGGTTGCGTTGCTGTTGCCGCGCTGGCGCAAGGTGCCGATAAGGTTGTCGAGGGTGCTTTGGTCAAAGGCGCTGAAACGCTCCCCAAGGAGAATCTCGTCTATTTCGCCGATGAACGAGCTGACATTGTACTTATGCCGCCCATCATCCCAAAGTATATCCCGGTATGCTGAAAAAAGTTCTCCGATCCTGTGCGACTTTACTTCTCGTATCTTGTTGTAACTGTATTTTATCTTTGCAGTTTGAGAAGAAAACATCGAAAAATGATCAGAGGTCCCTCCCTCTTGAATCGCATCGTTCGTCATTATTCGCCACACCCCCGAGTGGATAGGCCTAGACCTACCTGCTTGGCGGTGCCCTTTCAAGAGTTTTAAGCGTTGCGGCCGATTTCATCCACCAGTGGTGGATCCCAACGACATCGTTCCACAACCCTGTTCAGCTACCGAACCCCCTTTTCCTTCTGTTTGCTACCAGTCGCGAAAATAAAACAGCCCGGGCGTTGAAGCGCCCGGGCTGGATTTCAGTTGCTTAAGTCCAGCCCTTAGAACGAGCGCTGGAAGCGGAGGACACCGCCGATGCTGTTTTCGTCGGTAGCACCGGTCCAATTGTCGAAATTGTTGTCACCGAAGTGCAGGTAGTCGACTTCGGCCGTGATCGTGAAGCCGGGAACGATGTCGTAGGCAATGTTCGCCGCGATGCCGACGTTCTCGCCTTCGTCATACGCCGCCTGAAGGTTGAACGAGGTCTTCTCGTTGATGGTGTAAGTGCCACCACCCCAAACTGCCCAGTTGCCGCTCCACTGCTTGTAGAAGTTGCGTGGGATATTGTCGTCCGAACCGTAGCCGGCCATCAGGAACAGCGTCAGGTTCTGCATCGGCGTCACGTCCAGGCGAGCCTTGCCTGTCCATTCTTCCACTGCGCTGTCATAGGCAATGACGCCCGAGATCGAACCCCAGCCCTGCGTGTATTTCACGCCGCCGACGACATATGGAACATAGCTGTCGATCGAATCGTGACCCAGGTGGAGCGCGGTGTTGTCGTCGTTGAGGATAAAGCCTTCACCGGTTTCCAACGACGCCACGGCCGAGAAGCCGTTGCCGGCATCGAAGTAGTACTGGATGACGTTGGTGTCGAAGCCGCCGTAGGGAACCAGCGTATCGTTGATGACGTTGCCGGCGTAACCGGTGAACGTATTGAAGGCCGTTTCGTCCTTACCGACGCGGAGACCACCGAGCTGGATCCAGGCGAAGTTCAGCGAAACGCCTCTGCTGCCAAAGCTGGAGAATTGTGCATCAGGGGTGGCCGGGTTGCCGTCGAGATCGACCCCGTGATAACCGGTTCCCCAGTTGAAGCGGGTCTCGGTGTAGGTCTTCAAGGTGCCCATCTCGGTTTCCTGGCCGGTATAGGTCCTCAGCGTGAAGCGAGCCTGCTTGAAATAGCCGTCGTTGACATCGTCCCTGCCTTCCAAGGCTTCCGAAAGGTCTTGGTAACGGGCACCAGTGAACGCGCCCGCATCGCCGGCGGAGATGTCATAGCGGACGTAGCCGCCGATGCGCATGCAGATTTCGGTGCCGGGGATGTAGAAGTAGCCAGCGCCGTAGACGTCGCAAATCTTGACGTATTCAGCGGGTTCCGGCTCGGCGACGACGACGGCGTCGGCGGCGCGCGCACCGGAAACTGCGATCAGTGCCGCAGCGGAGCCGAGAAGAAGGCTCTTGATGTTCATTTTCTGACCTCCAGTCAAAAGTTAAAAAACGGGTCTGGGTATTCTTTGCTGAAGGACAGCGTTCCCTGCCCCATCCCCACTACCGAAAAAGATGCGCACCGCGCCGCTCCTTCAAACCCGACATTACCCATGAGACGGCGGCGTTCAACCACGATCGTACCGGCAAAAGGTTTGTGTTGGCGCTATACCCCGGCGTTGTTGCACAAATGACACGATTTGGCCTCACTCCGAAAGCTCCCGTTAACCAACAGCCCTTCGCAAGCCGTTGCAAACGGCGGATTCCGGCGATGGTCGGCCCGAAATGTGACCATGGCGCGAGTCGCGAACCAGGGAATCGCCGCAGAATCGCCACATCGCTGGGCGGCGCTTTGGCGAAGGGTCGATTTTTCAAGGATAATAGCGCCAGCTTGTTGATTGTGCCGGCGCTTTTCTTTATCCACCGGCGCAACGGAGAGGTGGCCGAGTGGTCGAAGGCGCTCCCCTGCTAAGGGAGTAGAGGTCAAAAGCTTCTCGTGGGTTCGAATCCCATCCTCTCCGCCACCCTACGCCCTGCGGGCTTCGGGTGGCAGGCCACCCGGAACCGCATTTTGGGCGTAGGGTGTCGCCCGAAGCTACGAAGTAGCGTAGGGGGACTATGTGGTACGTCTATTTCCTGCAACTTCGTAACGGCGATGTCTACGTCGGGTCGACCAACGACCTTCGGCGCCGCTTCGAATCGCATCGATCAGGCTATGTGACTTCGACCAAGGCCTATCTGCCTGTAACTTTGAAGTCCTACATCGGGGTTGAAACCGAGGCCAACGCACGGCAACTCGAGCGATATTTCAAGACCGGTTCAGGCAAGGCCTTCGCCAGTAAGCGTTTTTGGCGGACAGGGCCTCACTGACGGCCTTAGGACTTATCTATTTGAAAATATAAATAAAAACAGCCGAACGAGCTGCTTTTTGCCGACCTCCGCCCTCGATTCTGACTGGAGGTCAGAAAATGAACATCAAGAGCCTTCTTCTCGGCTCCGCTGCGGCACTGATCGCAGTTTCCGGTGCGCGCGCCGCCGACGCCGTCGTCGTCGCCGAGCCGGAACCCGCTGAATACGTCAAGATTTGCGACGTCTACGGCGCTGGCTACTTCTACATCCCAGGCACCGAAACCTGCCTGCGCATCGGTGGCTATGTCCGCTATGACATCGGCATCGGCGACGTCGGCTCCTTCGACGGTGCGAAGACCACGGACCAGATGGACGGCGGCTCGCAGGATACCTACTACAAGCACGCCCGATTCACGTTGAAGACCTGGACCGGCCAGGAAACCGAGCTCGGCACCTTGAAGACCTACACCGAGACCCGTTTCAACTGGGGTAACCACAACGATTATCTTGATGACAACTTTAACGGCGGTACGAGTGTTTCGCTGAACTTTGCCTGGGTCCAACTCGGTGGTTTGCGCGTCGGCAAAGACGAATCGGCCTTCGACACGTTCATCGGCTACGCCGGCAACGTCATCCAGGATACGCTAGTCCCCTATGGCGGCTTCGACACCAATGTCGTCCAGTACTACTTCGACGCCGGCAACGGCTTCTCGGCCGTGGCTTCGTTGGAAACCGGTTCGGGCAGTGCCGATGCGGATCCTGGCATTTTCCAAGACAGCAACAGCGGCAATGATTCGATCGACAGCTATGTTCCGTATGTGGTCGGCGGTATTAAATACACGCAGGGTTGGGGCTCGATCACCGGTGTTGCCGCCTATGACAGCACTTGGGAAGAGTGGGCCGGCAAGGTTCGCGTCGACGTTACGCCGATACAGAACCTGACACTGTTCGTCATGGCCGGTTACGGTTCGGACGACAACATCGACCGCAACTTCTATAAGCAGTGGGGCGGCAACTGGGCAGTTTGGGGTGGTGGCACCTACACCATCAACGAGAAGACCTCGTTCAACCTCCAAGCATCGGTTGACGACGACAAGAACTACGGCGTCGCCGCGAACATCGCCTACGATATCGTTCCCGGCTTCACGATCACTGCCGAAGTCGATTGGGCTCGCGACGGTCAGTTTGATAAAGCCTACGATCGCAACTGGACCAATGCCGACGACAAGGACAGCGTCGGCGGGATGCTGCGCTTCCAGCGCTCATTCTAACAATCCGAACCTGATTGAGATCGAACCCGGCGGGCCAACCGCCGGGTTTTTCGTATCGGGCGACGCAGCTAACAACTCTCGGTGCATGAATACAGGCTGCCACTGAATACCTATCGCAGGGCTGAGCTGGTCAATTGTAATGCTCGCCGCGCCCGCTTGTCCGAACGTGCAAAAAATGAAGATCTTGGCACGATCTGAAGGGCTGGCCTACAGGATCAACGGATCTCGACAGCAAGTCACCGTCGACCTCGGCCTGCCGAACGCCACCCACTCGTTCAAAGTTCGGCTAGATCTCCCAAGGCGTGAATCAGCGGCTGAATTGTGCTCTCATATTTTTTCCAGCGCTTGACCGATGATGTATAGATCGGCTGCCGCACCTGCCAGCGGCTGGGGGTATTGACCGACCTGTCCTTCTCGAAAAAGCGCAGGCAGGAATCGTCCCAAGGCAAGCCGAGATGATCGATGAGACGGCGCGACTGCGCCTCCTGATCCGCAATCAGCGTCTCGTAGCGGCTTTCGAAAATACGTCCGGGAAAGACCTTATTCCAATGCCGCATCAAGCGATCATATTCACGGTAGTATAGGCCGAGTGTCTCAAGGTCGGCGTTGTAGCCGTGGTCCTTGGTGAAATGCAAGACGAAGCAGGACACGCAATTGTCGATGGCATCGCGCCGGCAATGAATGATGCGCGCGTGGGGAAAAAGAATTCCAATCACTCCGATAAACTCGAAGTTGTGCGGCATCTTGTCGACTATGCGGAGCGCGGCAGGCGCGTGCTGGCGCAGATAAGACAGGTATTCTTCGGCCAGCGCCCTCGACTGATCCCTCGTCATCGACATGATCGAACTGCGCAGGTCCTCATCCGATTGTGTTCTAAAGCCCATCGAGTTCGCGATTCGGCGCAGCTTCGTAAGCTCCCCGGCGCCATGGACGTCCGGATGGCTCGCGCAGATCTGCTCGGTCAGCGTCGTCCCCGACCGGGGCATGCCCAGCACAAACACAGGCACTTCGGATGGACTGCCGTGGCCAGCCTTGGCTTCCAATAGTGACGGGCTGAATATCTCGATCATGGAATCGACACTTCGGCGGTAGTACTCCAGGTCGAAATCGTGACCAGCGGCCTTTTTTGCCTTCTGGAAGTGATCCATCGCCTCATCGTAGCGCTCGAGATCGTTCAGCACTTTGCCTGCAGCGTGATGGAGCTGGGATGCAGCAACCGGTTCGAGCCTGGGATTGGAGAGTTCGCGCAGGATAGAGTCGAGCTCGGCAGGTTTTTCGGTGAACTTTTGCGTGTCGACCAGGTAGTTGTAGGCTGCCCCAACATCGACGCGACGTTCTATTGCCTGATTGAGATAGGCTCTGGCTTCGTCCATGCGACCGAGGCTGGCGAGCGCACCAGCCAGACCAATTCGGACCATGGGATGGTCGCCGTTGATCTTCAGTGCCTTCTCGTAAAGGGGCAAAGCCATCTCGGCCTTGTCGAAGTTGACGTAGGCACGCGCCAGTCCGCAAAGCGCTTCCACCAGATCGGGCTTCAATTCGCAGGCGCGCTGCAGGTGCCTGATCGCAAGCAAGCTGTCGCCAAGCTTCAGACCGGCCTCTCCCAGGCTAAGGTGGAAATACGGATTTTGAGGCGTCTGGCTTACTGCTCGTGCAAAATATTTGAGAGCCAACTCATCGTCGATACCGAGCCCCAGCGTGCCGAGGATGTACAGCGAAAGCGGGTGGTTTGGCGTGCGGGCGAGAACGCGATGGCATAACTCCTCGGCCTCTGGAAGCCGCTTGGCTTGCTGGAGTTCGAGCGCCTGTCGCAACAGCATGTCGTCAGCTTGCGCGCGCGACGGCGGTTTCGCTTTCGGCGGCTGCACTTTCGGCGCCGGGCGGGACTTTATGTGTTTGGACCAAGCGGGCGGCAGTCGGTTGCTCATCATGTCTCGCTAGCAAAATGATCTGGGAGAATCCAGCCTGACGTGCCCGCCCGCCGCAGAACTTGGCGGCCAGGCCGGCAGCTTAGTCTAGCAACCGGTGCCCCGCCGCAATTGCAGCCCCAGCCCACAAACCTGGCGATTCAGATCTCGTGGCCCACACAAATGCAAATTGCCGACTGCAATTCCCGAGTCAAATCTCGGCGAGATCACCGAGCGACTGGATCAGCGGCTGGATTGCGCTCTCATAGTTTTTCCAGCGCTTGACAGATGAACTGTAGATCGGTTGCCGAACCTGCCAGCGACTGGCCGTGTTGACCGATCCCTCCTTGTCGAAGAAGCGCAGGCAGGTATCGTCCCAGGGCAATCCAAGATGATCGATCAGACGGCGCGATTGTGCCTCCTGATCCGCAACCAGCGTCTCGTAGCGACTTTCGAAGATGCGTCCGGGAAAAACCTTGTCCCAATGTCGCATCAGGCGATCATATTCACGGTAGTACAGCCCGAGTGTCTGCAGGTCGGCGATGTAGCTGTGTCCCTTGGAGAAATTCTGGAAAAAACACGAGAGGCAATTGTCGATGGCATCGCGACGACAGTGAATAATCCGTACATTGGGGAAGAGAAGCCCTATGAGACCGATCAGTTCGAAATTCCGGGGCATCTTGTCGACGATGCGAAGCGCGGTCGGCGCACGCTCACGAAGATAGGACAGGTGCTCCTCGGCCAGCATTTTGGATAGGTCGGGGGTGATCGGAACGATCGATTGGTCCAAGGTCCGTGCCGAAACCTTCGTGAGGCCGATAGCATTTGCGGCTCGCCTTATCTTTTTCAGCTCTCCGGCGCCATGAACATTCGGGTGGCTCGCGCAAATCTGCTCGGTCAGGGTGGTGCCCGATCGGGGCATGCCCAATACAAACACGGGCACTTCCGACGGGCTTCCATAACCCGCCTTGGCGGCCAACATGTCCGGGTTGAAGAACTCAATCGTGGAGTCGATCCAGCGGCGATAGGTCTCCAGATCGAACTTATAGCCGGCGGCCCGCTTGCCTTTCTTGAAATGATCTATCGCGTCTTCGTAGCGCCCAAGGTCGTTCAGCACTTTGCCGGCAGCGTGATGAAGTGTCGTCACACTGTCCGGGTCAAGCTTTGGCTCACCAAGCTCGCGCAGGATGGACCTAAGTTCGGCCGGCTCCTCGGTGAACTTGCGCGTACGCACAAGCTCATTATAGGCGGCGGGCATAGCGATGCGACGTTCGATCGCCTCCTTCAGATAGATTTTGGCTTCATCCATGCGACCAAGACCGGTGAGTGCGCTGGCAAGCCCCGTCCGAACGCGGGGATGATCGCGGTTGATCTTGAGCGCTCTCTCGTAAACCGGCACAGCCATGTCAGCCTTGTCAAATTCGACGTAGGCGCGCCCCAATGCGCAAAGCGCCTCCACCAAATCGGGCTTCAACTCCAGAGCGTGCTGGATGTGCGTGATTGCGGGCGAATATTCGCTTACCCTCAGATAAGCTTCACCCAGACTAAGGTGATAATAGGGGTTTCGGGGCTCCACGCCGACGGCTCGCGCCAAATATCGCAGGGCCATTTCATCGTCGAGCCCGATGAATAGCGTGCCCATGATATACAAAGCCAAGGGATGGTTGGGCGTGCGCTCCAGCACGCGACGGCACAGTTCCCGAGCCTCGGCCAACCGCTTGGCCTGCTGCAAGCCATACGCCTGTTTCAGCAGCGCATCGTCGGCCTGCACGCGCGTCAATGGTTTCGCCTTCGGCGGTTCCACTTTCGGCGCCGGGTGGGACTTTATATGCTTGGACCAGGCGGGCGGCAGTCGGTTCCTCATCATGTCTCGCTAGCAAAATGATCCGCGAGAATCCAGCCTGACCGTCGCCGCCGTTCGTGGAACTTGCGCAGGCCCAGCCGGCAGGCTAGCAAAGAAGGCCCTTTTTGAACGAGCCTTTGCCATGCGCCCTCCCCTTACGCCGCTCATCGACGCGCTTCCCTCTACGGTGCCGTTTGTCGGCCCTGAGGCGCAGGAGCGTGATCGCGGCCGCGGCTTTCGCGCCCGCATCGGCGCCAATGAGAGCAGCTTTGGCCCCTCGCCGCGGGTCGTTGCCCGCATGGCCGAGATTGCCGGCGACATGTGGATGTATTGCGACCCCGACAATCACGATTTGAAGGTAGCCGTGGCCCGACATCTCGGTGTCGGCGCCGAAAACGTCGTCGTCGGCGAAGGCATAGACGGGCTGCTCAGCCTGGTGGCGCGCATGTATGTGGCGCCCGGCGACGCGGTGGTGACCTCGCTCGGCGCCTACCCGACCTTCAACTTTCACGTCGCCGGCGTCGGCGGCCGGCTGGTCGCAGTGCCCTACGAGAACGACCGAGAAAACCTCGACGGCCTGCTGGCGGCAGTGGCCAGGGACAAGGCGCCGCTGGTCTATCTGTCCAACCCGGACAATCCGATGGGCAGTTGGTGGGAAGCGGCCGAGCTCAGCCGCTTCCTCGAGGCCTTGCCGGAGACCACAATGCTGGTGCTCGACGAGGCGTATGGCGAATTAGGGCCAGCCTCAGCGATGCCGCCGATCGATGTGGCGCGGCCGAACGTCATCCGCATGCGCACCTTCTCCAAGGCCTATGGGCTAGCCGGCATACGCTGCGGCTACGCGGTGGCCGAAGCCCAGGTGATTCGCGACTTTGAGAAGATACGCAACCATTACGGCGTCAGCCGCATGGCGCAGATCGCCGGCGTCGAGGCGCTTGCCGATCAGGCATGGCTGGAGAGCGTGGTGGCGCGGGTCGCCGCCGGCCGCCGGCGCATCGCCGGAATAGCCGAGGCGAACGGGCTGAAGCCGCTGGCTTCGGCGACCAATTTCGTCACCATCGAGTGCGGCCGCGACGGCGCTTTCGCGCTGAAGGTGCTGCAGGCGCTGTTGTCGCGCGACGTGTTCATCCGCAAGCCGATGGTGCCAGTGCTCGATCGCTGCATCCGGGTCAGCGTCGGCCTCGATCACGAGCTCGACATTTTTGCCGAGGAACTGCCGGGCGCACTGGCCGCAGCGCGGGGGAATTGAGGCGCCAAAAGGGGCGACGGAGCACCACGACCTCCAGTACCGCCGCTACTTCTCCCCACCACCAAGCAGGCGCGTGACCCGTTTCAAGGCGTCCGATAATTCGGCAGCCGCGTCATCGGCGAGGCTGGCCGTCAGCCGGGCGAGATCGCGATCCGTCGCAGCCTGAAGCCTGGCGAGTTCCGCACTTCCGCGAGCGGTTAGCGACAGGATGCGTCTGCGCCGATCGGCTGGGTCAGTGCGTATCTCGGTCAGGCCAGCGGCGGCGAATCTCCTCAGTATGCGTGTGACATAGGCCGGATCGAGCCGGAGTTCGGCGGCGATTTCGGAGGCTGCCGGTCCGAGACCGAGGTGGAACGCCCGTGCCAGAAACCCAGCCTCACCGCCGCTATTGGCGGCAGCGCGGAATCGGTCGCCCAATTCGAACAGCAGCCGCGCCTCGCCCAGCGTATAGGCGCTGTGCGTCAAGGTCAGGTCGAGCAGCCCGATCAGGCGCGTGTAGAAGCGATTGAAGCAACGTATCTCCGCGACAAGGGCATTCCGATCGGCCGGCATGTGGACCTCCTTCGGGCTGATCGCTCCTAAGGACCATGATGATCTATTATTTGACTTAGTCAATCATTCGATGGAGACGCCGCCTATCTCGCACGTGAAGCTGGCGGATAGCGATCGGCAGAGAGACCTTCGATGCACGTTGCCTGGTTGAATTTGCACAGCGATGCGCCAGACTCGACTCAGAAGATGGAGAGCGCGATGGCCGACCGGACGGTGCAGGTACGCATATACGGCAAGGTGCAAGGCGTCAGCTACCGGGTCTGGGCGCGGCGCGAGGCGTCTGGACTTGGCCTTGCCGGTTGGGTGCGCAACGAAGTTGACGGCTCGGTGACAGCCTCGATTGCAGGTGCCGATGCGGCGGTCTCGACAATGATCGAACGTCTCTGGCAAGGGCCGCCAGGGGCAGCAGTTTCGAAGGTCGATGTCGAGGAGATCGAGGCACGCAACATGTCCGCGGGTTTCACGATCGTTGCCTAGCAAGGCATGATCCTGCTCATTCGCTTCCATCGCACAAAATCTCCAGGGTGCAGATAGAGCAAACCTGAAGCCATTGCCTTACCCGAACACACTCCTTGAATTAATTGAACGTTTGTTTTATTGTTCTGAAAAGGCGGCTTGTCATGGCGCGTACGACCGGTTCCGACGGAGAGAAGACCGAAGCTGCGGTCCGGGAGGCGGCGGTCAGCCTGATTGCGCGTCTCGGCTACGAGGCGATGTCGATGCGCCAGCTGGCGGCCGAGGTCGGCGTCCAGGCAGCGGCGCTTTACCGCTATTTCCCGACCAAGCAGGACCTTCTGTTCACGCTGATGCGCGAGCATATGGAAGGCCTGATCGAGGCGTGGCGCACAACACGCCCTGTCGGCGCCGATCCGGCAGCGCGGCTCGCCGCCTATGTTGAAAACCACATCGCTTTCCACGTCGAACGCCGCCATTCCACCCATGTCTCGAACATGGAGCTGCGCAGCCTGTCGCACGAAAGTCTCACGCAGATCCTGCGCATGCGCACCGCTTACGAGAAGGAGCTGCGCGCCATTCTGCGCGACGGCGTCGAAGCGGGCTTGTTCAGCGTCGAGGACACCGGGCTCACCGCCATGGCGCTGATCCAGATGATGACCGGCGTCATCGTCTGGTTCCGGCCGGGCGAACGGCTGTCGATCGCCGAAGTCACCGCTACATATCTAGCAATGACAATGCGCCTTGTTGGAGCAAAGAGCGATGGCGCGAGGACGAGCCACGGCACCGTGCGTCCATTCGAGCGCGCAAAGGACGCTGTAGCACTTTGATTTCGCGCATGATCCCGATTTTCGCGGTCGTGCGCCGGGAGGAACGGCATGTACACGCAGACGCTCAACTTCGGGCTTGACGAAGACATCGAGGCGCTGCGCGATCTGGTGCGGCGCTTCGCCCAGGAGAAAATCGCGCCGATAGCCGCCGAGATCGACCGCTCGAACGAATTCCCGGCACATCTGTGGGCGGAGCTCGGCGGGCTCGGCCTGCTCGGCATCACCGCCGATCCCGATTTCGGCGGCAGCGGCATGGGCTACCTCGCCCATGTCGTGGCGATGGAGGAGATTTCGCGCGCCTCGGCCTCGGTCGGCCTCTCTTACGGCGCCCATTCCAACCTCTGCGTCAATCAGATCAACCGCTGGGCGACGCAGGCGCAGAAAGAAAAATATCTGCCTTCGCTCTGCAGCGGCGAAAAGGTCGGGGCACTGGCGATGTCGGAATCGGGTGCCGGCTCAGATGTCGTGTCGCTGCGCCTGCGCGCCGAAAAGCGCAATGATCGCTACGTGCTCAACGGCACCAAAATGTGGATCACCAACGGGCCGGATGCCGAGACGCTGGTCGTCTACGCCAAGACCGATCCGGAACTCCATTCGCGCGGCATCACCGCTTTCATCGTCGAAAAGGCTTTTGCCGGTTTTTCCGTTGCGCAAAAGCTCGACAAGCTCGGCATGCGCGGCTCGAACACCGGCGAGCTGGTGTTCGACAATGTCGAAGTGCCGTTCGACAATGTGCTGCACGAGGAAGGGCGCGGCGTCGAGGTGCTGATGTCAGGCCTCGACTACGAACGCGCCGTGCTTGCCGGCGGCCCGATCGGCCTGATGGCTGCGTGCCTCGACGTGGCGATCCCTTACGTGCACGAACGCAAGCAGTTCGGCCAGCCGATCGGCGAGTTCCAGCTGGTGCAAGGCAAGCTCGCCGACATGTATGCGACGATGAATGCGGCGCGTGCTTACGTCTATGCCGTAGCCGCCGCCTGCGATCGCGGTGAGACGACGCGCAAGGACGCCGCCGGGTGCGTGCTGTTCGCCGCCGAAAAGGCGACGCTGATGGCGCTCGACGCCATCCAGCTTTTGGGCGGCAACGGCTACATCAACGATTACCCTACCGGCCGGCTGCTGCGCGACGCCAAGCTCTACGAGATCGGCGCCGGCACCAGCGAAATCCGTCGCTGGCTGATCGGGCGGGAAATCATGGCGGAGGGCGCCTAATGGCATTCTTTTGAGATTTGCCAGAAGCCGCACGATATGGCATACTTCTGGACATATGCCATAAATACAAGCGAGACGGACCTTGGCGGGCAGAACGGGAAAGTCCGGATTTGATGAAGATCCGCAAGCACAGTTCGATGCTGGCGCCCGCAAAACGCGGCTTCGGGTTCCGGCGAAACGCGAGCGCGTCAAGCTTGGCGAGGGCGGGCGCTTCGTCATCCCTGCTGCGATGCGCGAGGAGATGGGCGTGAAGCCTGGCGAGGACATGATCCTTCATGTCGAAAACGGCGAGTTGCGGGTAAGATCGTGGCTGCAGAATCTGCGACGCGTTCAGGCCGAATTGTCGGCGCTGAAACAGCCCGGTGAAAGCGTCGTCGACGAATTTCTGAAGGAGCGGCGGGAAGAGCAGCGTCGAAGCGACAAGCGTCTCGACCGGCTTCACGCCGAAGGGACGACAGGAAAGCGGGTGAAATGAAGCCCTACGTCATGGACAGTTCGGCGGCGCTCGCAATCCTGCTCAACGAGCAAGGCACCGAGAATGCTTTGGGGTTCGCGCCGGATGCACAATGCAGTTCGGTCAATGCGGCCGAGATCATTGCCAAGCTGATCGACAAGGGACGCAGCTTGGAACAGGCTGCCGACGACCTCGGAAGTCTCGGCATGCCGATCGCCGTTTTCGACCAAGCGATGGGCATCGCCGCCGGCCAGCTTCGCCAACTGACGCGGCATCGCGGCTTGTCGCTGGGCGATCGGGCCTGCCTGGCGCTGGCGATTCGCGAGAACGCCATTGCCGTCACCGCCGATCGCGACTGGGGCGACCTGGATGTCGGCTGCAAGATCGAGCTGATCCGGTAGCGCCATGGCCCCCCTCACCTCGCAGATCTCGCCCGTCTCCGATATTTTCCGCGCCAATGCCGAGCGCATGCGGGCGCTGGTCGCCGATATTGCGGAAAAGGCTGCTACGGTCGAACACGGCGGCTCGGAGGAAGCGCGTGAGCGGCATGTTTCGCGCGGCAAGCTCCTGCCGCGGCAACGTCTTGCCCAATTGCTCGATACCGGCTCGCCCTTCCTCGAGATCGGCCAGTTCGCGGCGTGGTCGATGTATGGCGAGGACATCTCCTCGGCCGGCCTCATCGCCGGCGTCGGCCGCGTCGAAGGCACCGAAGTCATGGTCGTCGTCAATGACGCCACGGTGAAGGGCGGCACCTATTATCCACTGACGGTGAAGAAGCATCTGCGTGCACAGGAGATCGCATTGCAGAACAATCTGCCTTGCGTCTATCTGGTCGACAGCGGCGGCGCCAATCTGCCCAATCAGGACGAGGTGTTTCCCGACCGCGATCATTTCGGCCGCATCTTCTACAACCAGGCCAACATGTCGGCCGCCGGCATTCCGCAGATCGCCTGCGTCATGGGTTCATGCACGGCCGGCGGCGCCTATGTGCCCGCGATGTCGGACGAGACAATCATGGTGCGCAACCAGGCGACCATCTTTCTCGGCGGGCCGCCGCTGGTGAAGGCGGCCACCGGCGAGGACGTCACCGCCGAGGACCTCGGTGGTGCCGACGTGCACACAAGGCTTTCCGGCGTTGCCGATCACTATGCGCTCGACGACGAACATGCGCTGGCAATATGCCGGCGTATCGTCAAAAACCTGAATCGGAACAAGACTGTAAGCCTGGCCCTGAAGAAATCGATTCCGCCGCTTCACGATCCACATGAACTCTACGGCATCGTACCGACGGATTTGCGCCAGCCTTACGACGTGCGCGAGGTGATCGCCCGCATCGTCGACGGCTCCGAGTTCGATGAGTTCAAGCAGAATTACGGCACCACGCTGATCACCGGCTTCGCCCACCTCAGCGGCATGCCGGTCGGCATCGTCGCCAACAATGGCGTGCTGTTTTCGGAAAGCGCGCTGAAGGGCGCGCACTTCATCGAGCTGTGCTGCCAGCGCAAGATCCCGCTGGTCTTCCTGCAAAACATCACCGGTTTCATGGTCGGGCGAAAATACGAGGCCGGCGGCATCGCCAAGGATGGCGCCAAGCTGGTCATGGCGGTCGCAACGGCCAAGGTGCCGAAGGTGACCGTGATCATCGGCGGCTCGTTCGGCGCCGGCAATTACGGTATGTGCGGACGCGCCTATTCGCCACGCTTCCTGTGGATGTGGCCGAATGCCCGCATCTCGGTGATGGGCGGCGAACAGGCAGCAACGGTGCTGGCCGTCGTCAAGCGCGAAGGCATCGAGCGCAAGGGTGGCGAGTGGAGCGTCGAAGAGGAAGCCAAATTCAAGAAGCCGATCCTGATGAAGTACGAGCATGAAGGGCACCCGCTCTATTCGTCGGCAAGGCTCTGGGACGACGGCATCATCGATCCGGCGAAGACTCGCGAGGTGCTGGCGCTTAGCCTGTCGGCCGCGCTGAACGCCGGGATCGAGGAGACCCGGTTCGGCGTGTTCAGGATGTGAGATGAGCGCAGTCGGCCAGAGGATTCGCGTTCACACCGGCGACATCACGAAGCTGGCGGTCGATGCCATCGTCAATGCCGCCAACACCTCGCTTCTCGGCGGCGGTGGCGTGGACGGCGCCATTCACCGCGCGGCCGGCCCCGAGCTTGAGTTCGAATGCCGGATGCTGAATGGCTGCAAGGTTGGCGAGGCAAAGCTCACCAAGGGCTACAGGCTGCCGGCACGCTACATCATCCACACGGTCGGACCGGTCTGGTAAGGCGGCGGTAAAGGAGAAGCCGAGCTGCTCGCCTCCTGCTATCGCCGGTCACTCGAAATCGCCGCCGCAAAGGACTGCCGGACGGTGGCGTTTCCAGCGATCTCGACCGGTGTCTACCGCTATCCTAAGGATCAGGCGACGCAAATTGCTGTCGGTACCGTGAGTGCCTTCATCGGCCAGAATATCGTTCCGGAAACTGTCATTTTCTGCTGCTTCGACGAGCCGACGGCCGAACTGTATCAGCGGGTCGTTGCTGCACTCGGCAGGGTGTGACCCTGCGCGGGCGACGAACCCGTCCACACCTCCAGACCAATTTTTTTGCTTCTTCATCTGGCCAGCCGAAAGAATCACGGCTATTGGTCATGTCAAATACCAATGGGGATTGGGCGAAGATGAAACGGCGGCTTTTCAAGGAAACAACTGCGTCTATACTTGCGGGGTTGCTTATATTAGCGACGCCTGGCGCCAGTGCAGCGGCGTCGCTGGCTGGGAAAGTCGGCGACAAGCGTTCCTTCGTGTATCTCCCTCAGCAAGGCTCGGAAGGCAATTGCAGGCAGGCCTACAACGCCTATGTGGCTGCGGCCGGTCATTCCGCCTACGCATCGACCATCACCGGAGCAAGGGTCCTGTATTTCGTCTGCGGCGTGCACATTAACGCACCGTCCCAGAAGGCTGCCGAAGCGCTCGCGCTTAAGTCATGCGAATCCGGTCGCAAGAAGTTCAAAGTGGACATGGTCGGCGGCTGCGGCGTAGTCGCTTCCAAGTAGCTTTCGGCATCAAAGCGCCAGATAGCAATGGGGGATAGGGCGAAGATGAGACTTCAGCTTTTTCAGAAAACAACTGTATCCATATTTGCAGGGTTGCTCGTGTTGGGGGCGCCCGGTATCGGAGCAGCGGAGTCGCTGGCGGGAAGCAAGGGCGACAGCCGCTATCCCGTCTATTTCGCACCTGGCTCGACGGGAGGCTGTCAGAAGGCATACAGGGCCTATGTGGCGACCGGCAGCCATTCCGCTTATGCGTCGACTCCATTCAATTGGGCGACCGAGTTCATGATTTGCGCGCGTGCAAATGCAACGTCGCAAAAGGCTGCAGAGGCGCAGGCGCTGAAATCCTGCCAGTCAGCCAAGAGGAGCTACAAGGTCACAACCGCGGGAGCTTGCAGCATCGCTGCCTCCAAGTAGGAGATGCTGTTGGCGTTCGCTCTTCCAGGGGGAAAAATGACACCGAGACACGTCAAAAGTACAATCGCTTCGATACTTGCCGGCTTTCTTGTATTCACGGCACCTGGCATAGGAACGGCGGAATCGCTGGCGGGAAGCAAGGGCGAGACCCGTTTCTACCCCTATTTGCCGAAGAATCCGAAGGATCCATGCACCATGGCTTACAAGGCCTATGTAGCGGCCGGTGGCCATTCGGCCTATGCAAGCACTCCGTATTCCCGGGTGCGTTCGCTGTACATCATATGCGGCTCGCGCTTGAATGCACCATCACAGCAAGCTGCCGAAGAGTTGGCGTTAAAATCCTGTCAGGCCACCCGCAACAGTTATAAGGTTACGACAGGCGGAGGCTGCGAAATAGCCGCCTCCAAATAGCTGAATATCTGCCAGTCTTGGGTTTTTCAAATGGGTTGGGCAATGAAATCTTTATCCATCAGGCGAGCAACCATATTGGTACTTGCACTGTTCGTGGCCTCTGCACCGAATATTGGCGCCGCCGAATCGCTAGCTGGAAGCAAGGGCGACGTCCGTTTCTACCCGTATTTGCCGGCAACCGCGGATCGGCCGTGTACCAAGGCATATAAGGCGTATGTGGCGGCCAGCGGCCATTCAGCCTATGCGACCACTCCGTATTCCAGAGTGCGTTCGTTGTACATCATGTGCGGCTCGCGCTTGAATGCGCCCTCGCAAAAGGCTGCCGAGGATATGGCTATGAAATCCTGCCAGGCCACCCGCAGCCATTACAAGGTCACGACCGGTGGAGCTTGCGAAATCGCGGCCTCCAAGTAGGCAGGCCTCGCTTGCCTATCCTTTGACGGCCAGATTACAAAGCGGGGTATTGCCGCAGCTCGCGTGAAGAGAATTCGCGCCGTTGGCGGCGAGCTCTGCCTGTGGAGGCCCGATGTTCGCCAAGATCCTGATCGCCAACCGTGGCGAGATCGCCTGCCGGGTGGTCCGCACGGCACGCAGGATGGGTGTGCGCAGCGTCGCCGTCTATTCTGACGCCGACGCTCGCGCCTTGCATGTCGAGACGGCGGACGAGGCGGTGCATATCGGTCCCTCGCCTGCCGGCGAAAGCTATCTGCGGGGTAACAAGATCATCGCGGCGGCCTTGGCCACGGGTGCCGAGGCCATTCATCCGGGCTACGGCTTTCTCTCGGAAAATCCCGACTTCGTCGACCAGGTGGTCGCGGCGGGGCTGATCTTCATCGGGCCGTCGGCGGCCTCGATCCGCGCCATGGGATTGAAGGACGCGGCTAAGCGGCTGATGGAAAAGGCCGGCGTGCCGGTGGTGCCGGGCTATCATGGCGAGGCGCAGGAGATCGTGTTGCTCGCCTCCAAGGCGCGCGAGATCGGCTACCCCGTATTGATCAAGGCGCGCGCCGGTGGCGGCGGCAAGGGCATGCGGCGCGTCGAGCATCCCGATGATTTTTCGGAAGCACTGTCTGGCGCGCGGCGCGAGGCGAAGGCCGCCTTCGGTGACGACCGCGTTTTGGTGGAAAAATATGTCGACAAGCCGCGCCACATCGAAGTGCAGATATTCGGCGACAGTTTCGGCAATGTCGTGCACCTCTACGAGCGCGACTGCTCGGCGCAACGCCGCCACCAGAAGGTGATCGAGGAGGCGCCTGCCCCCGGCATGACGCCGGCGTTGCGCAAGGCGATGACCGAGGCGGCGGTGAAGGCCGCCAAGGCAATCCACTATTCCGGCGCCGGCACCATCGAGTTCATCGTCGATGCCTCGCAAGGTCTGAAGGCCGACCGTTTCTGGTTCATGGAAATGAACACCCGCCTGCAGGTCGAGCACCCGGTCACCGAAATGGTCACCGGCATCGACCTGATCGAGTGGCAGTTGCGGGTGGCCTCCGGCGAAAAACTGCCGAAGACGCAGAGCGAGGTCGCGCTCTCCGGCCACGCCTTCGAGGCGCGCATCTATGCCGAGGACGCAGCAAGAGGGTTTTTGCCGGCGACCGGCACCTTGCACCATTTAAAATTTCCGCAACCGGCGCCCGAAGGTGCGAGCATGCGCATCGAAACCGGTGTGCGCGCCGGCGATGCGATCTCGCCGTCTTACGATCCGATGATCGCCAAGCTGGTCATCCATGGCAAGGACAGGCGGACGGCGCTCACGGCACTCGGCGCGGCGCTGTCGCAGACCGAAATCGCCGGCTCGACGGTCAACACCGCCTTTCTTGCCGCGCTGGCCGCTGATGCGGATTTTGCGGCGGGCGATGTCGATACCGACCTGATCGCCAGGCATCAGCAGGCGCTGACGGCGGTTCCGCCGCCGAGCGGTGAGACGATTGCCGCTGCGGCACTTGCCGCGTCTGGTGCGGGCGACTTGCCGTCCTCCGACGATCCCTGGTCGTCACTGGCCGGCTATGCGCATTTCCACGCGGTGGCGCGGCGCACGCTGCTGAGATTTGGCGAGCAGGGGATCGTCGCGCGCGTATCGGTGCGGCCGGACGGGCGGTTCGAGGTGGCGCTGGATGCCCCCTATGACAGCGCCAATTCGCATGATCTCCGCGCCGCGCCTCGCCTCGCCCGCTGGCCGGGCCACGTCACGGTCTTCGAAGGCGCCATCGGCTACGGTTTTGCCGTGCCGGATCCGCTGGCGCGGGCCGA
The DNA here is from genome assembly GCF_040319995.1 of Mesorhizobium sp. M0815. NCBI lineage: Bacteria > Pseudomonadati > Pseudomonadota > Alphaproteobacteria > Hyphomicrobiales > Phyllobacteriaceae > Mesorhizobium > Mesorhizobium sp. M0815. The sequence goes on from NZ_JAMYOU010000013.1 coordinate 39,149, forward strand.
CGAAGCCGCAGCCGCTTCCGGCAGCCTGCGCGCGCCAATGCCGGGACTGGTCAAATTGGTTCGTGCTGGCAAAGGCGAGGCCGTGATCAAGGGGCAGCCGCTGCTGATCCTGGAGGCGATGAAGATGGAGCACACCATTGCCGCCCCCCATGACGGGGTAATCGCCGAAATCGCTGCCGAAGGCGCGCAGGTCACCGACGGAACCGTGCTGGTTCGCTTTGCCGAGGAACCACAGCTGACTGCTGTTTCCCTATCCACGAAGTGATCTCGAACGCGTCACAAAGGCATCGCCAAGAACAACATGGCCGGGTTTGACCCCGGCCATGTTCGATTACACCAGCGCAGCTTGCGGCGCCGCGGCCATTACGGCTGGATCGGGGCGTATTTGCCGTCGTGCCACTGGTTGATGTCGTAGCTGGCGTTCTTGAGGTCGCCTTTCTCGTCGAAGGTGACCGGACCGACAACCGTGCTGATCGGCTGGCCGTTCTTCAACGCTTCAGCGACCTTGGCCGGGTCGTCGCTGCCGGCGCGCTTGATGCCTTCGGCGAAGGCCTGGATCACCGCATAGGAAAACAGCGTGAAGCCCTCCGGCACGAAGCCGCCGGCCTTGATCTTGGCGATGGCTTCCCTGGCTTCGGGCTTCGCCTGCGGATCCGATGGGAAGACGAACATGGTGCCTTCACCGGCCGGACCGGCAACCTGCCAGAATTCCGGCGAAGCGATCGAGTCCGGCATGATCAGCTGGAACTTGAGGTTCTGCTCCGCCGACTGGCGCAGGATGAGGCCCGCTTCGGGATGATAGCCGCCGAAATAGACGACATCAGCTTTCAGCTCCTTGAGCTTGGTAACAAGCGCGGAGTAGTCCTTCTCGCCGGCGTTGATGCCCTCGTAGAGGATCTCCTTGAGACCGTTCTGGTTCATCGTTGCCTTGACGGCATCGGCCACACCCTGCCCATAGGCGCTCTTGTCGTGCATGATGACGACGTTCTTGCCGGCATATTTCTTGGCGATCCATGGACCGATGAAAGCGCCCTGCGCATCGTCGCGCGTATAGAGGCGCATGATCGTCGGCCAGCCAGCCTTCGCCGCTGCGTCGGTTAGCACCGGGTTCGAGGAAGCCGGACTCATCATCAGCGCGCCGGCTTCGGCGTAGACAGCGGAGGCCGGGATGCTGGAGCCCGAGCAGGCGTGGCCGTCGATGAACTTGACACCATTGGCGATGATGCGGTTGGCGACCGAAACCGCCTGCTTCGGATCGCACTGGTCATCCTCGATGTCGAGCTTGATCTGACGGCCATCGACACCGCCAGCCGCGTTGATCGCGTCAGCGGCGGCTTGCGCGCCCTGCTTGAACTGATCGCCGATGGTGGCAAGCTGACCGGTCATCGGTCCGACCACCGAAAAGGTGATGTCGTCGGCGAAGGCGACCGGCGCGGTCATCATCAGGCCAAATATGGCGGCGCTCAAAATACTGAATTTCTTCATGGTGACACAACTCCTCCACTCTCGCGCGACCGTCCCGGCCGCGCCTCTTCCAGAGTGGCGGGAGAATTTCATCCTTCACCGGAGCTGTCTAGGCGCATCGTCGGCACTCGATTGGGCCTGCAACACGCGGTCCCAAAGACAAAGCCGCGCCAGCCTTGTTCCGGCCGGTCGCGGCTTTTGTCATGAGCTTCCCAACGCAGCCGCGCCAGGACCCGCTCGCCTTCCCTGTCTATTGCTCAGCGGCTGCCGTGTTCTTGATCTTCTTGGCCCTGCCGTCTTGCGCGGCCTTGATTTTTCGGGCCTAACCGTCTGCGCGGCTTTGACCCGAAGCGTCCCTGTCGTGAACTCAGTACCCCCGTGAAGTCGACGTTGACGAATTCAGTGCATCGTCATCCATTCGCGGGCTTCGCGGAGCGCCTTGGCGATCTCGACCTTCGACATGGCGGCCGACAATTCAGAGCGCAGTTCCGCGGCGCGGGCCGAACCCTTGATCGCGGCGATATTGAACCATTTGTGGGCGGCGACGACATCGGTCTCGCAATCGCGGCCGGTCGCATACATCATGCCCAACTCGAAAAGAATATCGGCCTGGGCAGTTGCCCCCATGGCGCCGAAGCCGGCTTCAAGCATTTCAAAACGTGCCATTTCAAATCCCCTGTTCTGGCTCCCGAGAGGTGTCTCCGTCTGTCCCTCGGTGTCCTTGACTACCTTCGGGGCGGCTCTCTTTCGATGCTTTCGAGAATGCCGCGGAGGCTTGAATCCGTCGTTAAATGGCGTGCTTAATTTGAGGAAAACAAAGCTAAAACAAGAGGTAAACGCGAAAATTCGTTAAGGATACAAAGCCAGCAATCGCGCCGGTTTGCACAAAATTTGAAGAAAACTTGCGAGGCGCGGATCAAGACTCCGCTAACCACGGAACACAAAGACGTGTGCGGCCCGTTTCATTTTTCGCCGGCGCGGCCGTTCGGGAGCGGGCAAAAACCCGCAACCCTTCCGTCGCGGCACCGCTTTTGTTTTTCCGAGAGCTGGACTAGCTTACGTTTGCGTAAGGGGCAGACGGCCGGGGCGGAGCCCGATTGACTTGCCTGAGGGAGGAGAGACATGTTTCGACAAGTGAGCCTGGCCCTCGCGGCCGCAATAACGATGACCGGCGCGGCATGGGCCGATCCGATCGAAGGCAATTGGAAAACGCAAGCCGGATCGACTGCCGCCATTTCGGGTGGCGGCGGGGCATTTTCGATTACGCTCAAATCCGGCAAATTTGCCGGCAAGAACATCGGTTCACTGAAGGTGGCCGGCGACAACAAATATGCCGGCACGATAACCGACCCGGAAACCGACAAGACCTATTCGGGCAAGGCGTCGCTTTCCGGCAGTTCGCTCAAGATGAGCGGCTGCGTGCTCGGCGGGCTGATCTGCAAGAGCCAGACCTGGCATAAGCTCTGATCGAGCCCTTCCTGCCGGGATGAGCGGGGCCAGTTGGCCCCGTTTTCATGTTATCGGTCTCGCAGCCACGGCGTCGCCACCGGTCGCTGCTTTCAAGGCGGCCCGTCCAGAGATCATCAACCATTTTGAACCCCAGATGAACGCCGGCATCAGAGCTGGTTCAGCCGGGGCAAGGCATTGTCATGCGTGTTGAAGGAGACACCGCGCAATGCTTGCCCGCCGCTTCACCATCGTCTGCCTGCTGATGAGCCTGTTCGGCATGTTGTTCGCTGTCCTTGTCGCCGAAGCCGGCCGTCCGGCCCGCGCCTGGGACGTCGCCATTTCCTGCCGGCTCGGTTGCCCGAACCAGCTTCGCCACTGAACCCGACAGCGAGAATCTAGAAAACCACGCCATGACCCACCTCACCGCCAACGTCCTCAAGACCCTTCGGCTTCTGCCGCGGACGGCGCTCATCCTAATGCTTCTGGCGGCCCCGGTTCTGGCCGTACCGACGATGCGCGCCGATGCCGGTTCGACCATCGAGGCGCCTGCGCTGAGGAAGTCCGGTCTCGGCTTTGTGCTGCTGGTCAGCCTGCGGCGCGGTTGAATCGCAGGAAAGAAAACGCCCAACAGCGTTCTGAGACCGCCTTACCCCCTCCCAACCGCGCGCCCAACTCTCTATATTGGGTCATGGAAAAGCGAATCTATCCCCAAGCCATTGAATCGGTCGTCACGCCGGAGCCGTTTGGCCGACAGAGCTTCAACGACGCCAAGAAGGCGGTCGCCGCCCTGCAGGTGCTTTACGACCGCAATACCAAGTTCCTGCGCGATTCATTTGCCGCGCTCGCCGCGGGCGGCGACAACAACAAACGCTACCGGGCCTTCTATCCGGAGATCGGCGTCACCACGAGTTCGTTCACCCAGATCGACTCGCGGCAGGCCTATGGCCACATGCCGACGCCGGGGCATTTCTCGACCACCGTCACCCAGCCTGCCCTTTTCGAAAGCTATCTCACCGAACAGCTTCGGCTGATCATGCGCAACCACGGCGTTCCGGTCACGGTTTCGGAATCGACCACTCCCATCCCGCTGCATTTCGCCTTTCTCGAAGGCACGCATGTCGACGGCACTGCTGCCGAGCGCATTAAACGGCCGATCCGTGACCTGTTCGACGTGCCGGATCTCGACGGCACCGACGACCAGATCGCCAACGGCACGTTCGAAGTGGCATTGGGCGAGGCACGGCCGCTGGCACCGTTCACCGCGCAACGGATCGACTATTCGCTGCATCGGATGTCGCATTACACCGCGACCAGTCCCCAGCATTTCCAGAACTTCGTGCTGTTCACCAATTACCAGTTCTATATCGACGAATTCGTCGCCCGTGCACGCGATTTGATGGCCAATGGCGGTGACGGATACGTCGAGTTCGTCGAGCCGGGCAATATTGTGACCAAAGTCGGGGACAGCGCGCCCGGTGAGGGTGCCGCGCCGCGTCGCCTGCCGCAGATGCCGGCCTATCATCTGAAGAAGCCGAACCATGGCGGCATCACCATGGTCAATATTGGCGTTGGCCCTTCCAACGCCAAGACGATCACCGACCATATCGCGGTGCTCCGGCCGCATGCCTGGGTGATGCTCGGCCATTGCGCCGGTCTGCGCAACACGCAGGCGCTGGGGGATTATGTGCTGGCGCATGCGTATGTACGGGAAGACCATGTCCTCGACGACGACCTTCCGGTCTGGGTGCCGATTCCGCCGTTGGCTGAAATCCAGGTGGCGCTGCAGGAAGCGGTCGCCGAGGTCACCGGGCTTTCCGGCTACGACCTCAAGCGCATCATGCGCACCGGCACCGTCGCCACCATCGACAACCGCAATTGGGAGCTGCGCGACCAGCGCGGGCCGGTGCAGCGGCTGTCGCAGTCGCGGGCGATCGCGCTCGATATGGAATCGGCGACGATCGCCGCCAACGGCTTTCGCTTCCGGGTGCCCTATGGCACGCTGCTTTGCGTCTCCGACAAGCCCCTGCATGGCGAATTGAAGCTGCCTGGCATGGCGACCGAATTCTACAAGCGGCAAGTGGCGCAGCATTTGACCATCGGCATCAGGGCGATGGAGAAGCTGGCCGAAATGCCGATGGAGCGGCTGCATTCGCGCAAGCTCAGGAGCTTTTCGGAAACTGCCTTCCAGTAGCTGCCGATCGCATGTGTCGGTCCACGGCAGGACGTTTCGTCATCTTGATTGAGCCGCATTTCTGCCGATAGACAAAGCGATGGCACGTGTTCGAGACATGACGGTTGCGCTGGCGTTCGTCGCAATGCTTGCACTCTCGGTCGCGCTGGTGGCCGGGTTCTTCGGATCGCTGCATCCGGCCTTCGATTCTTTTGCTCATTTCCGCGTTCATTTTGCCTTCTTGATGGCGCTTTGCGCGCTGCCGCTGCTCGCCACCTCGTTTCGCCTGCAGGCCGCCGCCGGATTGCTGTTTGCGGTGGCCGCCTTTGCCACCACGTCGAATGCCTTGCCGCTTTCGCGGCTATGGCAGGTGCAGGCCGCCTACGACGCTAGGCCCGGCGGCGAGGCGGTCTACCGCCTGCTGCAGATGAACCTCAGGTTCAACAATCCAACGCCTGAGAAGGTGCTGTCGCTGATCGGCCGGACCCAGCCTGATGTGATCACCCTCGATGAGGTGTCCGAAATGTGGAAGGCAAAGCTTGGGCTGCTGTCCGGCGCTTATCCCTACCGGATCCTCTGCCCGTATCCCAATGGCGTGTTCGGCGTTGCGCTGCTGTCCAGACGACCGTTTGCCGCGGGCACAGAGCCGCACTGCGACAGCCGCGGCGCGATGGCAATCGCTACGGTCGATTTCGGCGGAACCGACGTCGATGTCGCCGCCATCCACCTCACCTGGCCATGGCCGCACAACCAATCACGGCAGATTGACGGACTGTCGAACGAAATCGTCTCGCTTGGCGAGACGTCGATCCTGGCGGGCGACTGCAACGCAGCGCCATGGAGCGCCGCTGTCCGGCGCGTCGCATCGCTTGGCAAGCTGACTGTAATGCCATCGGTCGGGCCGACCTGGCTCTACAGAAAGCTGCCGGATTTCCTGCGCTTCGCCGGACTGCCGATCGACCAGGTTTTCAGCAAGGGCGCTATCGCCATCCGTTCGGCGTCGACCCTTGGGGACACCGGCTCAGACCATCTGCCGGTGCTGGTGGAATTTTCGCTGCGCTCGGGTGGACAAGAGCCGCTCGACGAGCACCAGACGGCGACCGCATTTGCGGCGCTGCCTGGCGGGGCCCGAAGCTGAAAATCCGCAGTCCAATCTCTACCCTGGCTTATTATTGGCCCACAAAAGCGCGGATGAGGTGCTCGACGGGGCCGCCGTCGCGATGCTCGCGCGCATCGAAGGCCTTCTGCTTTGCTTCATATTCGGCATAGATGGCATTGATCCGGCGCTTTGCCTCGCGACGTGCCTCGAAACAGTGCGGGTCATCACCGACTGTCAACCCTCGAACCGACTTTTCGGTGGCCCGCATCATCTGTCTGGCGATGCGGCCATGGGTCTCTTCATGGGCGCGGACGCCAGCGAAGAACCGCTTCCACCGCTTCTGCAGTGCCGGCGACGTGGCTGAGGCTAGTTTGGGATAGGTATAGAAGAGATTGAGCGTCCCGTTGGCCTGGCGCAGGCGGCAGACGCCGTTTTCCGTATAGGCGTCGAAGGTCCAATCATCGACGCTGTAGCCGGTCTGCGCGATGGCGTGGGTCATGAAGCCGTGCTTCGGCCCACTGCGATCCATGGCCTCGATCAGGGCCGCGCCGGTGGTTCCGGCAATGTTATAAGTTCGTGTCTTGACCAATACTTTAGTGTCGGCCAAGGCTAAAGGGGTGCACAACGCCCCGATCGCCACAGCGCTCGTCAGAACTGCCAGACGCATTTTCCTTCCTCCCTGTCGTCACAGAAAGGAAACACAGGCAGGCGGTCTATTCAACAATCCTATGGTTGCGCTGCTCCTCATCTTGTTTGGTCCGGAGCAAACCTTGTGACTTACATGTTCTGGTAGACCGGGCCCTCGCCGCCCTGTGGCGGCACCCAATTTATGTTCTGGTTCGGGTCCTTGATATCGCAAGTCTTGCAGTGCACACAGTTCTGCGCGTTGATGACGAAGCGCACATCCTTGGCCGCAGGATCGGCGGCGGCATTGCCGTCCTTGTCGACCCATTCGTAGACGCTAGCCGGGCAGTAACGCGTCGAGGGCCCGGCATAGACGTCATGTTCGGAGCGCTTCTGCAGGTCCATGTCGGCGACGAGCAGATGCACCGGCTCGTTTTCCTCGTGGTTGGTGTTGGACAGGAACACCGACGACAGCCGGTCGAAGGTCAGCACCCCGTCCGGCTTCGGATAGGCGATCTTCTGGTGCGCGGCGGCCGGTTCCAGCGTCGCGTAGTCGGCCTTGCCGTGCTTCATCGTGCCGAAGGGCGAGAAGCCGAACAGCGTGTTCAGCCACATGTCGAGCCCGCCAAGGCCGACGCCGACAATGGTGCCGAAGCGCGTCCATAGCGGCTTGACGTTGCGCACTTTCTTCAGATCCTTGCCGATGTCGGTGGCGCGCCAGGCGGCCTCGTAGGAGGCCAGCTCGTCATTGGCGCGGCCGGCGGCTATCGCATCACAGACATGCTCGGCGGCCAGCATTCCGGAGAGCACGGCATTGTGCGAGCCCTTGATGCGCGGCACGTTGACGAAGCCGGCCGCGCAGCCGATCAGCGCACCGCCGGGGAAGGACAGTTTCGGCACCGACTGCCAGCCACCTTCGGTGATGGCGCGGGCACCATAGCCCAGCCGCTTGGCGCCCTCGAAGGTGCCGCGGATCGCCGGATGGGTCTTGAAGCGTTGGAACTCGTCAAAGGGCGACAGATAGGGGTTCTTGTAGTTCAGGTGAACGACGAAGCCGACTGCCACCTGATTGTCCTCGAGATGGTAGAGAAAGGAGCCGCCGCCGGTCTTCATATCGAGCGGCCAGCCGAAGGAATGCTGGACAAGGCCCGGCCGGTGGTTTTCCGGTTTGACCTGCCAGAGTTCCTTGAGGCCGATGCCGTATTTTCCGGGCTCACGACCGTCGGAAAGGTGATATTTGGCGATCAGTTGCTTGGCCAGCGAGCCGCGCGCGCCCTCGCCGATCAAGACATATTTGCCCATCAGCGCCATGCCCGGCGCAAAGCCCGGGCCGTGCGTGCCGTCCTTCTCGACGCCCATGTCGCCGGTGACGACGCCGGTGACCGCACCGGCCTCGTTGTAGAGCAGGCCGACCGCGGCAAAGCCCGGATAGATCTCGACGCCCAGCGCCTCGGCCTTTGTCGCCAGCCAGCGGCAGACATTGCCGAGCGAGACGACATAGTTGCCGTGATTGTTCATCAGCGGCGGCATCAGGATATTGGGCAGACGGAACGAACCGGCGGGGCCGAGAACCAAGAAATGGTCGTCGGTGACCGGTGTCCTGAAGGGATGACCCTCCTCTTCGCGCCAACCCGGCAACAGCCGGTCGATGCCGATCGGATCGACGACGGCGCCGGACAGGATGTGCGCGCCGACTTCGCCGCCCTTTTCCAGCACGACAACGGAAAGCTCGGGATTGACCTGCTTGAGACGGATCGCGGCGGCGAGGCCGGCCGGGCCGGCGCCGACGATGACCACGTCGAATTCCATGCTTTCGCGTTCGATATCGCTCATCGACCCCTCACTGGCTCGCTATTCCCGGCATCTTGCTGGCTCACGCGCTGCATAGCGCATCAAATAGCGACGGGAAACCGACGCGGACGTGACAATACCGATTTCGTCAAAAAGTCGCGTCCTGCCGCACAGATTCGCGGTGGCGAGCACCAATCTTCAATCCTATTCCGTTTGTAGAGATATGTCGCACTGATGTTTTTAATTGTTCGACGGCTTGCTTATCGGCCATACTTCCCGCCATGCGCATATTCGGGCCGGCTGGCTTTTCATCGACGCGCTTTTTTTTCACGCCCGGCCGGATTTGCCGTGCGGCGTTCTTGGCGCTTCTGCCGCTGGCGGCCGTTGATGCCCGCGCCGACCCACGACTGGTCTGGGCGACCGGCGCCTACTCCTTTTCCGACGAGCGCGGCGGCTTCCGCATCACCGGGGCTTCGGGCGTCGGCACGAAGGAGGATCCGCTCGTCATCACCGAAGAGCTGAATTCAGCGACGCCGGTAACGCTAGCCATTCGCACGACCAAGCCGATCCAGCCGTTCGGCAAGGCTGGAGACTTCGCCAATGGGCTGATGTACATGCGCATCGACGTGCTCAACAATAGCGGCCAGGCCTGGGTCGAGTTCCAGTTCGAACTCCAGGAGATCCTCGACCAGCCGAGCGTGTTCGGCGACGGCCTGTCGTTCGACCAGCGCAACAAAACGCCCGAAAATATCTGGTCGAGCAGCTACGCCGATTTCGACCGCAATTTCGAACCGTATGACCGCCTGCTGTTCAAGAACGGCAAGATCGACCCGCTGAAGACCGCCAGCTTCTATTTCCTGATCACCGACTACACGCCGCGCTGGACGTTCTATCTGGTGCAGGATCCGCGCATACCGTCGAGCTGAACTTGCAAATTCAAGCTCCGCGGCCGAATGTGAAACCATGACTGCCGCCCCCCACAATAACCGAGCCGATCTCGCCGAGCTGCTGGCCTTCTACGCCAGCGCTGGCGTCGATGAGGCACTTGAAGAACAGCCGGTAAACAGGTTTGCAGAAGCCAGGCCGCCGGAGCGGGTACCCGCGGCGGCCGCTCTGCCGGCCGGTGAAAATGCGGCGCCGCAACGCTCGACGAGCGTGTCGCGCGCCGAAATGGGCGAGAGACCGAACACGGCACCGGTAGTGCGAACGCCTCCGGCCACCGCAACGGTGCCCGACGAGGCGCAGGCGGCGTTGGCGCGGCAACTGGCGAGGTCGGCGGCAAACCTCGACGAGCTTCGCCAGCACATGGCGGCATTCGACGGCTGCAATCTCAAATTCACGGCCAAGAACCTGGTGTTCGCCGACGGCAATCCGACTGCCGAGGTGATGCTGGTCGGCGAAGCGCCGGGCCGCGACGAGGACATAGAGGGCCTGCCGTTCGTCGGCCGCTCTGGCCGGCTGCTCGACCACATCCTGGCCGCGATCGGTCTTGATCGAAATTCAGTCTACATCGCCAATGTCATTCCCTGGCGGCCACCGGGCAATCGCACGCCGACGCCGCACGAGACCGAGATATGCCGGCCGTTCATCGAACGGCAGATCGAGTTGGTTGCTCCGAAAGTGCTGGTCAATCTCGGCGGCCCGTCGGCAAAGACCCTGCTCAACACCTCCGAAGGCATATTGCGGCTGCGCGGCAACTGGCGCGTCCACACGACCCCATCCGGCGTCGCAATTCCCGCCATGCCGACCCTGCATCCGGCCTATCTCCTGAGGACGCCGGCGCACAAGAAGCTGGCGTGGCGGGATTTCCTCGAAGTGAAGGCGAAGTTGCGGGCGCTGAGTTGAGGTTCGCGCGCCTCTTCCTTCTCTCTGTGGTGGAGAAGGGAAAGACAGTGCCGATGACTTCCCAGGTAATTGAAATCCCTCTCCCACCGGCCTAGTCATCTCGTCATGACAGCAGTCCAGATTTCCGCCGGCAGTCTCATTCGCGAATGGCGTACACGCCGGCGCATGAGCCAGCTCGACCTCGCCATGGAGGCCGAGATCTCGCAGCGGCATCTGAGCTTCGTCGAAAGCGGCCGCGCCGCACCCTCGCGCGATATGGTGCTGCATCTGGCCGAGCAGCTTTCGATCCCGCTCAGGCAGCGCAACCAGCTGCTGCTGGCCGCCGGCTTTGCCCCGAGCTTCAGTGAGCGGCCGCTTGACGATGCCTCGATGGCGCCGGCGATGGCGGCGGTCGAGACCGTGCTCAAGGCGCACGAGCCGTTCCCGGCGCTTGCCGTCGACCGGCACTGGAACCTGGTGTCGGCGAACGCCGCCATAGGCCCGTTCCTCGCCAATGTCGCCGATGCCTCATTGCTGACGCCGCCGGTCAACGTGCTGCGCCTCAGCCTGCATCCCGGCGGCATCGCGCCGCGCATCGTCAACCTTGCGGAATGGCGGACGCATCTTCTGGAGCGGCTGAAGCAGCAGAACGATGCTACCGCCGATCCGGTGCTGGTCGAGCTCGAGCGCGAGCTTCGGGCCTATCCGTCCGGCCTCAAAGGCAGCCGGCCGGCGCCGGTCGAACCGGATGCGATTGTCCATCCGCTCAAGCTTGCCCATGGCGACGCGATGCTGTCGTTCATCAGCACCATCACCGTATTCGGCACGCCGCTCGACGTGACGTTGTCGGAGCTGGCGATCGAATCCTTTTTCCCGGCCGACGAGCAGACGCGGGCGGTGCTGGTGCGGCTGGCGAAAGGGCGGGCCGACGCGGCGAAAGGCTGATCACCCCTGTGGCGCGATCGCCTTGCGCGTGCGGGTGCGTTCGAGGCCGAGCTGGCGCTCACGCCAGATGATGAAAATGCCCGCTGCGACGACGATAATGCCGCCGACCAGCATGTTGATCGTGGCGACGTCGCCAAAGACCAGATAGCCGACCACGACGCCGAGGATCATCGAGGTGTATTCGAACGGTGCCACGACCGAAGCTTCGGCATGGCGATAGGCCGAGGTCATCAGGATCTGGCCGAGCCCGCCGCAAAAACCCGCGGCAATCAGAAGCCCCGCCTGCACTGGCGTCAGCGCCTGCCAGCCGAATGGCAGCGAAAGCAGCGCCATGACGCTCGCCGTCACAGAGAACCACAGCACGATGGTCGCCGTCCGCTCGCTCTGGACGAGGTTGCGTACCAGGAGCATGGCGATGGCCGAGATCGCCGCGGCCATGAGGGCGGCGATGACGCCGAGCACCTCCTGGTCGCCAAGGGCAGCGCCCGAGCCCAGCAGCGTCAGTTCCGGCCACGAGATGATCAGCACCCCGACCAGGCCGACGGCAACCGCGCTCCAGCGATAGATGCGGATGGCTTCGCCGAGGAAGATCGAACTGAACACCACGACCAGCAGCGGCTGCGCGTAGTTCAGCGTAATCGCCTCGGGCAGCGGCAGCCGCGTCAGCGCGAAGAAGCCGAGCCCCATGGCGCAAACCCCGACAACACCGCGCGCAATGTGGTTGAGCGGGCGCTTTGTCGAAAAGGCGGTGCCGAGTTTCCCCTGGAAGGCGAGGAAGGCGATGATCGGAAAGATGGCAAAGAAGGAGCGGAAAAAGACGATCTGGCCCGCCGGCACCGTGCCTGCCGCCTTGATGCAGGACGACATGCCGACGAAGACCGCCACCGATACGATCTTGAGCACGATCCCGGTTAGCGTGCTGTGTTCGCCGGCGTGGTCGCCGGCAGCAAGCACTGGCAAGTCCCGTTCGGCTGTCACGCCCCTTTTGCTTCCTGGATCGCCGCCAAGATGCGCGCCGGCGTTGCGGGCATGTCGATATGTCTGATGCCGTAGGCGCTATAGAGAGCGTCGGTCACCTCATTGAGCGCGGCACGCGTCGACCCGATCGTACTCGCCTCCCCGGCGCCCTTGAAGGCCTCGCGACGCAGCACCGAGGCGCCCATCCCGAATTTCGGCGTGACGACGGTCATGGAAGCCTCGCGATGATGCTTGGGAAATGATCGCCTGAAATAGACGTCGCTGCAGTTTTGTCGAGGGAGTGTTTCGTGTAAAGAGCGCAGACTTCAATTTATTTGGACCAGCGGACCCGCCCGCCACTCCCGGATCGACAGGAAAAATCAAGGAATGCGCACCGATACCGGCCAGGTCTTCAAGCTCGAAGACTATCGCCCCAGCGATTATCTCATTCCGGAAACCAGCCTGACTTTCCGCCTTTCACCTGAAGCAACGCATGTCACCGCCGTGCTGGCGGTCGAACGCCGCGACGGGATTGCGGCATCAGTGCCGCTGGTGCTCGATGGCGACGGGCTGACGCTCAGCAGCATCGCCATCGACGGCCAGGAAACGAGCCCTGCGGATTTTCTCGCCACGCCCGATCAACTGACAATCGTCAGCCCCCCTGCGGCAAGGCGCTTCCAACTGAGAATCGAAACCGTGCTGGCGCCGGCGCGGAACGAAGCGCTTATGGGCCTCTATCGCTCCAGCGACGTCTATTGCACGCAGTGCGAGGCCGAAGGCTTTCGCCGCATCACTTATTTCCTCGACCGCCCCGACATCCTGTCGGTCTATACGGTGCGCATCGAAGCTCAGCGCCGTGAGGCGCCGCTGCTTTTGTCCAACGGCAACCCGGCCGGCAGCGGCGAACTTGCCGGCGGCAGGCACTATGCGGTCTGGCACGACCCGTTCCCCAAGCCGTCCTATTTGTTTGCGCTGGTGGCGGGCGACCTCGGCAAGATCTCGGACAGTTTCGTTACCCTGTCTGGCCGCAACGTCGAGCTCGGAATCTATGTCGAACCGGGCAAGGAGAGGCTCGCCGGCTACGCCATGGACGCCTTGAAACGCTCGATGAAATGGGACGAGGAGGCGTTCGGCCGCGAATACGACCTCGATGTCTTCAACATCGTCGCCGTATCCGACTTCAATATGGGCGCGATGGAGAACAAGGGTCTCAACATCTTCAACGACAAGTATGTGCTGGCCGACCAGGAAACCGCGACGGACGCCGATTTCGCCAACATCGAAGCCATCATTGCCCATGAGTATTTCCACAATTGGACAGGTAACAGAATCACTTGCCGCGACTGGTTCCAGCTTTGCCTGAAGGAAGGCCTGACCGTTTTCCGCGACCACGAATTCTCCGCCGATCAGCGCTCGCGCGCCGTCAAGCGCATCGCCGAGGTGCGTACGCTGCGCGCCCATCAGTTTCCCGAGGACCAGGGGCCGCTGGCGCATCCCGTGCGGCCGCGCCGCTACCGCGAGATCAACAATTTCTACACGGCGACGGTCTACGAAAAGGGCTCGGAAGTCGTGCGCATGATCCATACCATCCTCGGCGCCGAGACGTTCCGCGCCGGCATGGACCTGTACTTCGAACGTCACGACGGCCAGGCGGCGACGATCGAAGACTTCATCAAGGTGTTCGAAGACGTCTCCGGTCGCGACCTGTCGCAGTTTTCGCTGTGGTACCATCAGGCCGGTACGCCGAACCTGACCGTCAGTTCAGCATATAATCCGGCGGCGCGAGAATTCACGCTCGAAATCGAGCAGTCGGTGCCGCCAACACCGGCGGAAAGCCGCAAGCGGCTGATGCACATTCCGCTTGCCTTCGGCCTGGTTGGCGCCGGTGGCGAGGCGATAGCGCATAGCGGCGTCGAAGGGGCGAACGTCGAGGACAGTGTCATCCATATCCGCAAACGTCGCCATGTCGTCAGGTTTTCCGGGATTGCCGAGCGTCCGGCCATGTCGCTCAACCGTGGCTTTTCGGCGCCGGTGACGCTTTCGGTCGAGCAACGGCCCGACGACCAGTTTTTTCTGGCTGGCCATGACAGCGACGCCTTCTCGCGCTGGCAGGCGTTCAACACGCTTTTGACCGATGCCCTGATTGCAGCCTTCCGTCAGATCCTGGACCACAGGCAACCCGAGTTCAGCGCCCGGCTGACCGAGCTTGCGGGCAAGATAGCCGGCGACGAAGCACTCGAACCCGCCTATCGGGCATTGGCGCTGGCGCTGCCCGGCGAGGCCGATATCGCCCGCGACATTGGCAAGAACATCGACCCCGACGCCATTTTCGCGGCGCGCGAGGCGCTAGTGGTTGCGATCGCCGAGACCAACAGCGAGATATTCTCCAAACTTTACGATCGGCTCGCCGACAATGGTCCGTTCAGCCCGGATGCGACCAGTGCCGGGCGGCGTGCACTGCGCAATGTCCTGCTGGATTATCTCTGCTTGCTGCCGGGAGGCGCGGAACTCGCTGCCCGGCACTTCCAGTCGGCGACCAACATGACCGACCGGGCCGCGGCGTTGACCGTGCTTGCGCACCGTCACCACGGCTCACCGGAGGCGACCAAGGCGCTGGCCGATTTCGAGGCGAGATATGCAACCGATGCGCTGGTCATGGACAAATGGTTCCAGATCCAGGCCAGTGTGCCCGGCCCGCAAACCGTCGATGCGGTGCGCGCTTTGACCGGCCACCCGACGTTCTCGATGGCCAACCCGAACCGGGTGCGCTCACTCATCGGTACGTTTTCCAGCGCCAACCAGACCGGCTTCCATAGCGCCGACGGCGAGGGCTACCGGCTTTTCGTCGAAACGGTGCTGCAGGTGGAAAAGCGCAACCCGCAGGTGGCCGCCAGGCTGGCGACGGCGCTCAGGTCTTGGCGGTCGCTCGAACCGGTGCGGCAGGCCAAGGCAAGGGAGGCGCTGCTTTCGATCGCCAATGCAGAGAAGCTGTCGGCCGATTTGCGAGACATCGTCGAGCGCACGCTGGCCTGACAACGCGCCGGCTCACCACCACAATGGCGTCTCGCCCGAAAACCGCATTATTTTAGTCGATTTTTAATCTTTTTTCGCCGCGCCTCTGGACAAGGCGAATCACCTTTGATTCTTTACAGACGATTCGGAAGTGCGGCGTTGCCGGATCGTCAAGCAGATTGAAAATCGGGGAGTGCCATTTATGGCGAAGGCGGACGCGTGGGGCGCGCCCGGTGGGACGGCTTTTGAGCGACGCGAGGCGCGAAGCGACGGTCTCGCCGGCAATACGCGGCTCATCGCCGAACCTGCCTACCGACGGCTGCTGGCAGCCGAGCCGCTGTTGCGGCGATCGATACCGGCCCTCATCATCATCTTTCTGTTGATCATTGCAGTATTGCGCTTTCTGTCGCTGATGAACGAGCGCGACGAGATCGAGCGCGACGCCAAGGCGATCCTTGCGCTGGCCGCGGGCCAACTGGCCAGTTCGATCGCTGCCGACGCGACCATGGTTTCGACGCCCGGCGCGATCCAGGACCTGCTGGAGGGAACCGGCCGTCAGGGCGCGATGGGCCGAAGCCACGTACTGGCGATCACCGACAGCGCCTTCAAGATCATTGCCGTATCGCCGCAGTCGACGCACTGGGAGGGGCGATCGCTCGATGGCGTCGTGCAGGGCGGGCAGCCGCTGTTCATGTTCGGCGACCGCGCCGGGGTGATGGAGGTCAGCATCGGCGGACAGGACTGGTACGCGGCGGTGAGCCTGGCGAATGGCCGAAGGGGTGCCGCGGCAGCCTTTGTGCCGCAGGAGGCAGTTTTTGACACCTGGCGCAAGACGGTCTCGCTCAACGTCACGCTGTTTGTGCTGACGGCCGGCGTGCTGATCATCATCCTCTACGCCTATTTCGGCCAGGCGGCGCGCGCCCAGGCCGCCGACCGCATCTATCTCGAAGCCCACCAGCGCATCGACATGGCGCTGGTGCGCGGCCGCTGCGGCCTGTGGGACTGGGACATGGTGCGCGGCAAGATGTACTGGTCGCGCTCGATGTACGACATGCTGGGCTACGAGCCTTGCGACACGATGCTGTCGTTCGGCGAAGTCGACGAAATCATCCATCCCGAGGACGGCGATTTGTTTGAACTCGCCAACAGGATCGTCGGGCGCGAGATCGACCACATCGACCAGGTGTTCCGGATGCGTCATGCCGACGGGCAATGGGTCTGGATGCGGGCAAGAGCACAGGTTATCGACCCGGAAGCCCCGGAGATCCAGCTGATCGGCATCGCCGTCGACGTCACCGAGCAGCGGCACCTGGCGCTGCGCTCCGAAGCCGCGGACCTGCGCCTGAGGACAGCCATCGAAAACATCAACGAATCCTTCGTGCTGTGGGATTCGTCCGAGCGCCTGATCATGTGCAATTCCAAATACCAGCAGGATAACGGCCTGTCGGATCGCGACGTGATGCCGGGCGCCCCGCGCGCCGTGCTGGATGAACGCATGTTGGCGTTCGCCTCGGAGCGGCGGCTTGCCAATACCAACGGACCGCAGGGGGGCGTGACCTTCGAGCGCCAGCTTGCCGACGGCCGCTGGCTTCAGGTGAACGAATTGCGGACAAGGGACGGCGGCACCGTCTCGGTCGGCTCCGACATCACCCAGATCAAGCTGCACCAGGAGAAGCTGGTCGACAGCGAGCGCCGTTTGATGGCAACGATCCACGACCTCAGCCTTGCCCGTCGGGCGGAAGAAGAACGGGCCCGCGAACTCGTCGAGCTCAATCGCAAATACATGAAGGAAACCGAGCGGGCGGAAGCGGCGAACCGGGCCAAATCTGAATTCCTGGCCAATATGTCGCACGAGTTGCGCACGCCGCTCAACGCGATCATCGGCTTTTCGGAACTGATGGAACGGGGCCTGTTCGGGCCGCTGGGTTCGCCCCGCTACGAAGAGTATGCCACCGACATCAACGGCAGCGGCAAATATCTTCTCGGCGTCATCAACGATATCCTCGACATGTCGAAGATCGAGGCCGGCCAGTTCGCGCTGGATCAGGAACAAATCGATCTCTGCCCGCTGATCAGGGAAACGGTTCGCGTCGTTTCGCTGCAGGCGGCGGAAAAATCGATCACCGTCGAAACCCGCATCGCCGATTCGCTGACGCTGTTCGCCGACCGCAGGGCGATCAAGCAGATCCTCATCAATTTGTTATCGAATGCCGTGAAGTTCACCGGGCAAGGCGGCCACATCTCGGTCAGGGCCCGCAGCATTTCCAGCGCGCTGATCCTGACGATCGAGGACAATGGCTGCGGCATCCCGAAGGCGGCGCTGAGCAAGCTCGGGCGGCCGTTCGAACAGGTGCAAAACCAGTTCTCCAAGAGCCATGCCGGCTCCGGCCTCGGCCTCGCCATCTCGCGCTCGCTGGCCGAGCTTCAGGGTGGCGCGTTGAAGATCCGCTCGACCGAAAGCGTCGGCACGATCGTCTCGGTACGCATCCCGATCAAGAAAGCCACGCAGGCGGTCAAGGCCGCTGCCTGAAACGACAAAATAAGTCTCCGGCGGCTCGCGCCGCCGGAGAGGTTATTAATTCTCACTGCATGCCGTCATTGCCGTCGCCGCCCCATTGGTGGTGACGGCCGGGACCCTTCGGCAGTTCGTTCTTCTCGATCTTGCCGTCATTGTCGCGGTCGAGCATGGCGAACACCTTCTTCTGGCGGCTGGTGATGTCGTCGGCGGTCAGCGTGCCGTCGCCCTTGGTGTCGTAGCGGGCGATGATGCGCCTGGCCATCTGCTCGAAGCGTGCCTTCTCCAGCGCGTCGGCGAGCTGTGCCACGGTCAGCTTGCCGCCATTGTCGGCGACCATCTTCTTCAGCCGCGCGTTCATGGCGTCGGAGAACTGGTCGAAGGTGATGGTGCCGTCATTGTCCTTCATGACCTTACCGAGGCGCATCATCATGCCCTCGCGCGGCCCGGCGCCGGAGTGCTCGTCTGCATAGGCAGCGGTGCCGACGGCGCCGGCCAGGGCTGCGAAAACGAGTGCAAGTCTGGTCGTCTTTCTCATGGTCTTCTCCTGTTGCATCGTCACCCCCGATGCTAGAGCGGCAGATCTTCAATCCCCGCTCTATCTCCTTGTTTGAGCATCGGAAGCTCCCAAAGCAGGTCGCCACTTTTGGCTCCGATGCTCTCGCCCGTTCGGCCGATTGCCGTCACGGTTATTTCGCACGAAGCAAAAGGTCAAAATCCTTTCTGACCTTCTGCGACGTCTCCTTGAGGTGCGCTTCAAGCACACCGAAATCCGGCAGGTCGGTGACCGCCAGAAGCAGATCCGAAAGCCCTGGCGGAACGTCGTCGCGTTCGAACGCGCCGGTAAGGCAAAGCCGTATTATCTGGGTCAGCGCCAGATAGAGCGAATAGGCATCCACCAGTTCCTGCCTGACCTGGGCGCTGGCGAAATCCGGCGCCAGGCGCGACAGGATGTCAGCCGTGCCGGTGGCCCTGCGGCCTGCCTCGATCTTTCCGGTAATCACCGCAACCTGGGCGATGAATTCGAGATCGATGAGGCCGCCCGGGATCAGCTTGATGTCCCAGGTATCGCGCGGCGGCTTCTCCTTGTCGACCATGGCGCGCATCTCGGATGCCTCGGCCATCACCTTGACTGGATCACGCGGCAGAGCGAGCACTGCGGCAACTTCCCCTTCGACCTCGCGGCAGAGCTCGGCATCGCCGCCGATCGCGCGGGCTCGCGCCAGCGCCATGTGCTCCCATGTCCAGGCGTCCTGGCGCTGATACTTCTTGAAGGCGTCGACATGGGTGGCCACCGGCCCCTTGTTGCCGGACGGCCGCAGGCGAAGGTCGAGCTCATAGAGCACGCCCTCGGCCGTCGGCGCGGAAACGGCGGCGATCAGCCGCTGCGTCAGTCGGCTGTAGTAATGCGACGGGGCAAGCGGCTTGTCGCCGTCGGACTCCTCGGCATCGGCGTCGTGATCGTAGAGCAGGATGAGGTCGACGTCGGAACCTGCCGTCAGTTCGCGGCTGCCGAGCTTCCCCATGCCGAGCAGTGCGACCCTGCCGCCGGCAATACGGCCATGACGCAGCACAAATTCCGCCGTCACCGTCTGCAATGCCGCCTCGATGGTCAGATCGGCGAGGTCGGAAAAAGCGCGGCCGGCGCGCGGTTGATCGATCGACCCGGCAAGCAGTCTGACGCCGATCAGGAACTTTTGCTCCGAAGCAAAGATGCGCAGTCGGTCGAGCACGTCCTCATAGGCCCCGTCGCCTTCGAGGAAGGCGGCAAGACGCGCCGACAGATAGGCGCGGTTGGGCAGTTCACTCAGCAGCGCCGGATCGAGCAGGCCGTCGAAGACATGTGGCCGGCGCGTGATGATGGCGGCCAGCCGCGGTGCCGCGCCCATGATCGTCGCCATCAGCTTCAGCAAAGCCGGGTTCGAATGCAGCAGCGAAAACAGCTGGATGCCGGCAGGCAGGCCGGCAAGGAATTCGTCGAAGCGGATCACTGCCTCGTCCGCCCGCCGCGTCTGGCCGAAGGCTTGCAGCAGCGCCGGCGTCAGTTCGGTCAGCCGCTCGCGCGCTTCCGCCGACCGGGTGACGCGATACCGGCCGAAGTGCCAGCCGCGGATAACCCGGCAGATGTCGCTCGGCCGCTGGAAGCCGAGCCGCTTCAGGGTCTGCAAGGTGTCGGGATCGTCGACGTCGCCGGTAAAGACCAGATTGCCGATGCCTGCCGAAAGCTCCGGCGCGGTTTCAAACAGCGCTGCATAGTGGCGCTCGACCTGGTGCAGCGCCGCGCGAAACGCTTCGGCAAAGCCTGCCGCATCGGCAAAGCCCAGCATGCGGGCGACGCGCTCCAGCCCCTCTTCGTCCTCCGGCAGGATGTGCGTCTGCTGGTCGGCAACCATCTGGATGGCGTGCTCGACGCCGCGCAGGAACCAGTATTGCCTGGTGAGGGCATCGCGCGCATCGGCAGTGATCCAGCCACGCGCGGAGAGTTCGCCAAGCATCGGCACGGTCTCGCGGCCGCGCAGTTCGGGAAAGCGACCGCCGGCGATGAGTTGCTGGGTCTGGACGAAGAACTCGATCTCGCGGATGCCGCCGCGGCCGAGCTTGACGTTGTGACCTTTGACCGCGACCTCGCCATGGCCCTTGTGGGCGTGGATCTGGCGCTTTATCGAATGGACGTCGGCGATCGCCGCATAGTCCATGTATTTGCGCCAGATATAGGGCTGCAGTTCCTTCAGGAACGCAGCGCCGGCGGCAAGATCGCCAGCCACCGGGCGCGCCTTGATCATGGCGGCGCGCTCCCAGTTCTGGCCGCGCGCCTCATAGTAGCGCAGCGCCGCCTCGACCGGGATCGCCAGCGGCGTCGAGCCGGGGTCGGGACGAAGCCTGAGATCGGTGCGGAAGACGTAACCGTGCTCGGTGCGGTCCTGGAGAATGCGGACCAGCCGGCGGGTCAGGCGCGAAAACAGCTCGGTGGCATCGAGCGAATCGACGACGGCAGGCGCATCAGGGTCGAAGAAGACGACGAGGTCGATGTCGGAGGAGAAGTTCAGCTCATGCGCACCGAGCTTGCCCATGCCAAGCAAGATCCAGCCCGAGCGTTGCGCCGGATTTTTCGGATCCGGCAAACTGAGCTTGCCTTGCTCATGCGCGTCGCGGAGCAGGAAATCGACGGCTGCACGCGTGCAGGCGTCGGCAAGGTCGCTCAGTCGCCGCACCGTCAGCGAAGTCTCGGCCTCGCCGGCGAGATCGGCCAAGGCGATCAGGAAATGCGCCTCCGCCTTGCATCGGCGCAGCTCCATCATCAGGCTGCCTTCGGAGACGGCCTCTGCGCGCGCTGCCTTGTCGACCGCGGCGCCGATTGATGACAGCCGCGCCTCGATGGTCTCGTCAAAAAGCGCATCGAGGATTAGCGGCCGGCGGCGAGCGGTATCGCGCAGGAACGGCGACAGGTCGAACACGGCGGCGAGGAAATCCTGGATGACCCCCTTGCCGGCGAGAAATTTCGCCAGTCGCGGCAGTTCTTCCTGCCGCGCGGCGTCGGCGATCTCCGCCAATTCCTGCCTGGCGCGGCTTGCATCCAGCGGAACGAGCTTTACCGCCGGCTTCAAAAGCCAGTCCGTCTCGCGGCGTCGCGCTGCCATCCTCGCCACCATCAGCGATCTTCCCGCCCGGGAAAACTCATGACGACGGACAATCCGGGATTGCCGCGCAGAAGCGCAAGCCGTCCATTGTGGAACGTCATGATCGCCTTGGCGAGGCTCAAGCCAAGGCCGGAACCCGGCTGCGAGCGGCTCTTTTCCAGCCGCACGAAACGCTCGGTCACCCTGGCGCGGTCGACATCGTCGGGAATGCCCTGGCCGTTGTCGGAAACAGCAAGCCTGATCTCGCCATCGATACGCTCCAGCGTCACGCGAACCGTAGGCCTGGAGGTCGAGTCGGTCGAATATTTGATCGCGTTGTCGACGATATTGGACAGCGCCTGGCCGATCAGCTCGCGATTGCCGTTGACGGCGAAGGCACCCTGTACCGAGGTTTCGAGCGTCACACCCGCCTCTTCCGCCACAGGCTCGTAGAGTTCGACGACGTCGTGCACGGCAGCGGCCAGGTCGACCCTGGTGGTGCTTTCGGAGGAATAGCCGGCCTCCAGCCGTGAGATCATCAGGATGGCGTTGAAGGTCTTTATCAGCTGATCGGATTCGGCGATCGTTCCTTCCAGCGCCTGTCGGTAGTCGCTGGTGTTGTGCTTGCCGGAAAGCGTCGCTTCGGCGCGATTGCGCAGCCTGGTCAGCGGCGTTTTCAGGTCGTGGGCGATGTTGTCGGAGACCTGCTTCAGTCCCTCGTTCAGCGTGGCGATCCTGGCCAGCATGGAATTGAGGTTTTCCGACAGCCGGTCGAACTCGTCGCCGGCGCCGGTGACCGGCAGCCGGCCGGAAAGATCGCCGCCCATGATGCGGCGGCTCGCCTCCGACACACTGTCGATGCGCTTCAGCGCAGCGCGCCCGACGAAGAACCAGATCAGCAGCCCGCCGACGCCCATCATGCCGAGCGCCAGCATCAAGGCGCGGCGAATGACGGCGCGGAAGCGCTCCGGCTCGCCGAGGTCGCGGCCAACCAGCATGATCATCTGGTTGGGCAGGCGCAGCACCAGGGCGATGGCGTTGTGGCCTTTCTGGCCTTCGGCCTGGACCTCGTTCTGCGCGGGCTCGTTCGGGTCGGAGACCGGGTTGCGCTGCCGCTCGAGCTCGCCCTCGCCGAAGCGGCGGTAGGAGAACGGTTCGGTGGTCCAGCCCTCGGCCTCAATCACGCCCGGCTCCAGGCTCTGCACGTTGCCGGTCAGGATCTGGCCGTTGGCATCGGCGATCAGATAGAGATTGGCGCCGGGCTGGCGGGAGCGCTGCTCGACGACGCGGACCAGCACCGGCAGGCCGCCGCGCTGATAGGCGCGGGCAAGGCCGAGTACCTCGTCGTTGATCGTCTCCTGCGTCTGGGCAGTCAGCATGCGCGCCGAGAGCGAGGTCATGTACAAGACCAGCAGCACAGCGCACAGCGCAAAAAGCAGAAGATAAAGCGCTGAAAGCCGCGCTGCCGTCGTCCTCATGATGGCCGGCACGGAAAGAGCCATAGGGTTCTAGCCGCTTTTCAGCATATAGCCGGCGCCGCGAACCGTGTGCAGGATCGGCTTGTCGAAGCCCTTCTCGATCTTGCCGCGCAGCCGCGAGATATGAACGTCGATGACGTTGGTCTGCGGATCGAAATGGTAGTCCCAGACGTTCTCGAGCAGCATGGTGCGCGTCACTACCTGGCCGGCATGGCGCATCAAATATTCGAGCAGGCGGAACTCGCGCGGCTGTAGCGTAAGCTCGCGCCCGGCGCGCCGCACCGAATGCGACAGCCGGTCGAGTTCGAGATCACCGACCCGGTAGACGGTTTCTGCCTCCCTTGCGCTGGCGCGGCGGTTCAGCACCTCGACGCGGGCGAGCAGTTCGGAAAAGGCGTAGGGCTTGGTCAGATAGTCGTCTCCGCCGGCCCGCAGACCGGTGACCCGGTCGTCGACTTCGCCGAGCGCCGACAGGATCAGCACGGGCGTCGTATTGCCTCTGGACCTGAGCCCGGCAATGACGGACAGGCCGTCGCGGCGGGGCATCATGCGGTCGACGACCATGACGTCATAGTCGCCGGAATCAGCGAGTGCGAAGCCGGTTTCGCCGTCGCCGGCGACATGGGCGGTATGGCCGGCCTCGGCGAACGCCTTCTGCAGGTAGTCGGCCGCCTCGCGATCGTCTTCTATGACGAGAATCTTCATAGAACCGTTATACGCGATTTCACTGGAAGATTGAGTGGCCGGCATATGCATCGTGGCCGTCTCCATGGCGTATCGCGAACAAAGTGATTCAGGGATACGCGGTAAGTCTTTGTTTTAGCATGTCGTAGCCTAAAACCGCTTCACGCTTTGAGCGGCATGTTCGAGCGGCAGCGGGCGATGGGAAGCCCGCTGCCGCTGGGGCGGAACACGATGACTGACTAACGTATTCAGGCCCCCGTGCTTTCCCGTGCGGCGGCTCGGGGGTGTGAAAACCGCCGCACCGGAAAAGTCGAACCGGTCGTCAGCCCTTGGCGACAGGCAGCGCGACGAAGCGGTTGCTGTCGTCGCGGGTGATCTGCATCAGCACCGCCTTGCGTCCGGACTTCACCGCGTCGGCCATCGCCTTGTCGACGTCGCCGGTGCCGGTCACCTCCGTCGAATTGACGGAGGTGATGACGTCGCCGGGCTGGATGCCGCGATCGGCGGCATCGCTGTCGGGGTCGACATCGGTAACCACAAGACCCTTGCCGTTGTCGGACTTGGTGACGGTCAGGCCGAGATCGGCCAGCGTATCGGTCTTCGGCGCGGGTGCAGGCTGCTGGTCGGCCGAGGCCTGCTTGTCGCTGGACGGCAGCTTGCCGAGATCGACCTTGACCGCCTCGCTCTTGCCGTTGCGCCACACCGTGACATCGACCGATTTGCCGGGCGGGTAAGCGCCGATCAGACGGGCGAGTTCCTTCGGCGAAGCAACGTCCTTGCCGTCCACCTGAGTGATCACGTCACCTGCGGTGATGCCGGCCTTCTTGCCGGGACTGTTGTCCTGCGCGCTGGCAACGAGCGCGCCCTTGCCGGACCCAAGGCCAAGCGACTCGGCGATTTCGGGCGTGACCGGCTGGATTTCGACGCCGAGCCAGCCGCGCT
The DNA here is from genome assembly GCF_040319995.1 of Mesorhizobium sp. M0815. Lineage (NCBI taxonomy): Bacteria > Pseudomonadati > Pseudomonadota > Alphaproteobacteria > Hyphomicrobiales > Phyllobacteriaceae > Mesorhizobium > Mesorhizobium sp. M0815. Next base: position 63,720 of record NZ_JAMYOU010000013.1, read on the forward strand.
GGACTGTGCCGTTTTTCATCAGATCCTGCACGACCTGCTTGGCGGTCGAAGCGGGAATGTCGAAGGCAATGCCGACGCTACCGCCCGACGGCGAGAAGATCGCGGTGTTGATGCCGACGACCTGGCCGTTGAGGTTGAAGGTCGGGCCGCCCGAATTGCCGCGGTTCACCGAGGCGTCGATCTGGATGAAGTCGTCATAGGGGCCGGCGCCGATATCGCGGCCGCGGGCCGAAACGATGCCTGCGGTAACCGTGCCGCCGAGGCCGAACGGATTGCCGACAGCCACCACCCAGTCGCCGACGCGAACCTTGGAATCATCGGCGAAGTCGACATAGGTGAACTTGTTGCCGTCATCGACCTTGAGCACGGCAAGGTCGGTGCGCGGATCGGTGCCGATCAGCTTGGCGTCAAGCTCCTTGCCGTCATTGGTCACCACGGTGAAGGCGGTGCCTTCCTCGACGACATGGTTGTTGGTGACGAGATAGCCGTCATCGGAGATGAAGAAGCCCGACCCTTGCGCCACCGGCCGCGGCTGGTCGTTGTTGCGGTCACGGTGTCCAAAACGGCGCATTCCGTTCGGACCCTGGTCGCCGCCTTGGTCGCCAAAGCCGCGGAATTCGCGGAAGAACCGGCGCAGCTGCGGATTGTCGGGAAGATTGCCTAGGCCGTCCTCGTCGTCCATCTGGCCGGAACCGTCATCGGCCGTCGACTGGATCTTGGCCTTGACGCGCACGCTGACGACCGCCGGCGAAACGCGCTCGACCACATCGGCGAAGCTCGGGACCTGCGGTGCCTCGACACGCACGGCATCGGCCAGAACCGGGGCTGTCCCGGTGGCAACAGCACCAAAGCCGATCGCGCCGGCAATGGCTAGGGATGCGGCTGCGGCCAGCAGGCGTTTGCGGGTGCGAAGATATGAATTGGGGGCAACATTCATGGTTCTCGTATCCTCTTTTCAAGGGACGCCCCTTGATTGGCATCCTCGACAAAGGAAATAGAGAGCCGCACATTACGGCGCCATTTCCGGTACATGAAACTTTCGTAATGTTAGGATCAATCGCGGCGGAGTATCGCGTCCAACGCCGCCTTCTCGTCCGAGGTCAGGGCAGCGGTCGCTGTCGAGCGGCGCGAGCGAGCGGCCAGCAGGATGAACGTCCCGCCAACGAGCAGCAGAAGAACTGGCGTGCCCCAGAGCAAGGCATTGCGCAGATTGAAGCGCGGCTTCAGCAGCACAAATTCGCCGTAGCGCGAAACGACATAGTCCATCACCTGCTGATCGGTATCGCCGGCGACCAGGCGCTGGCGCACAAGGATGCGCAGGTCACGGGCAAGGTCGGCATCGGACTCGTCGATCGACTGATTCTGGCAGACCATGCAGCGCAAGCCTTCCGACAAAGCGCGCGCCCTCGCCTCGAGCGCCGGGTCGGCGAGCACCTCGTCGGGCTTGACCGCCTGCGCGGCGCCGGCGAACAACAGCGCCAGCAAGAGGACCAGCGAGGCCAGCGTGACCCTTTGGCTCATGGCGGGCTCGCCGATGGCACGGCGCCCGCCGGCTTGCGGGACGACGGCGCGCCGACACGCAGGCGGCGGTCGAGCAGCGACATCGCCGCACCCGCCATCATCACCAGGCCGCCACCCCAGATCAGCGTCACCAGCGGCTTCCACCACAGACGAACGACTACAGAGCCGTCGCTGGCCTCGTCGCCAAGCGAGAGATAGAGCTGGCTGAAGCCGATCGTGCTGATGCCGGATTCGGTCGTTGTCATCTGGCGCACCGGGTATGAGCGCTTGGCTGAGGTGATCTCGCCAGCGATGCTGCCGTCAGCGCCAAGCAGGGCGAAGCGGCCGCGATCCTCGCTGTAGTTAGGCCCCTGGGCCGGGTAGAGCCCCTCGAAGCGCAGGGTGTGGCCGGACAGTTCGACTGTATCGCCGGCATGCATCGACAGGATTTTTTCGGTGCCGAAGCAAAGCGTGCCGACAATGCCGAGCGTCGTCAGGCCGAGGCCGAGATGCGCAAGCGCTGTGCCGAAGACCGAGCGCGGCAGGCCGGCGAAGCGCCTGAGCACGGTGGCGGGCGCGACGGTGCCGAAGCCGGATTTGACGGCGAGATCGGTGAACGCGCCGCAGATCAGCCAGAAGGCAAGGCCGACACCGAGTGCCGCCAACACCGAAGCGCCATCGATGAACAGGGCGGTCACCAGCACGGCGAGCAGCGCCGCCGCGAAAGCCGCCATCAGGCGTTGGGCGACCGCGAAAATGTCGCCGCGCTTCCAGGCGAGCAGTGGCCCGAACGGCACGACGACCAGCAGCGGCACCATCAGCGGGCCGAATGTCAGGTTGAAGAACGGCGCGCCGACAGAAATCTTGTCGGCCGAAAGCGCTTCGACTACGAGCGGGTAGAGCGTGCCGACCAGCACGGTGGCGGTGGCGGTGGTCAGGAACAGATTGTTGAGGACCAGCGCGCCTTCGCGCGAGATCGGGTGAAACAGGCCGCCGGCCGTCAGCCGGGAGGCGCGCAAGGCAAACAGCGCCAGCGAGCCGCCAATGAACAGCGTCAGGATGCAGAGGATGAAAACGCCGCGCGTCGGATCGGTGGCGAAGGCGTGGATTGAGGTCAGCACGCCGGAGCGCACCAGGAAGGTGCCGAGCAGCGACAGCGAGAAGGTCAGGATCGCCAGCAGCAGCGTCCAGATCTTCAGCGCCGAGCGCTTTTCCATGACAATCGCCGAATGCAGCAGCGCCGTGCCCGCCAGCCACGGCATGAAGGACGCGTTCTCGACCGGATCCCAGAACCAGAAGCCGCCCCAGCCGAGCTCGTAGTAGGCCCAGTAGGAGCCCATGGCGATGCCGCCGGTGAGGAACATCCAGGCGACCAGCGTCCACGGCCGCACCCAGCGCGCCCACGATGCGTCGATGCGGCCCTCGATGAGGGCGGCGACCGAGAAGGAAAAGCATATCGAAAAGCCGACATAGCCGAGATAGAGCAGCGGCGGATGGATGGCGAGGCCGAGATCCTGCAGGATCGGATTGAGATCGCGGCCCTCGATGGGCGCCGGATTGAGCCTGACGAACGGGTTCGACGTCGTCAGGATGAACAGCAAGAAAGTAGCGCCGATCGCTCCCTGCACCGCAAGCACATTGGCCCGGAGCGTCGCCGGAAGATTGCCGCCGAAGACGGCGACAAGCGCGCCGAAGAAGGTCAGGATCAGCACCCAGAGCAGCATCGAACCTTCGTGATTGCCCCAAGTGCCGGTGATCTTGTAGATCAGCGGCTGCAGCGAATGCGAGTTCTCCCAGACGCTCTCCACCGAAAAGTCGGAGCCTGCATACGCGGTCGCCAGCGCCACGAAGGACAGCGCTGTCAAGGCAAAGCCGGTCAGCGCGGCGGGTGCGCCGACGGCCATCATCTTGTGGTTGCCGGTGCGCGCACCGAACAGCGGCACCACCGTCTGCACCAGGGCCAGCGCAAACGCCAGGACCAGGGCGAAATGTCCGGTTTCAACCATTGTCGCCGCGCTCGCCAGGTTTTGCCGCAGGTTCTTGCCGCAAAACCGTGGAACACTTTTGCGGAACCTCTCTAGTCACTCTTGCTCTCCTGCCAGACGCCCTTGGCCTTGAGGCCGTCGGCCACTTCCTTGGGCATATAGGTCTCATCATGCTTGGCGAGCACGCTGTCGGCGACAAAGATTCCGTCAGGGCCGAACGAGCCTTCGGTGATCACGCCCTGCCCTTCCCGGAAAAGGTCGGGAAGAATGCCGGTATAGGTAACCTTGACGTCCTTCTGGTTGTCGGTCACCGAAAAGGCGACGGTGGCGCCCTGGCTACGCTCTACTGTGCCTTTTTCGACGAGGCCGCCGAGCCTGATACGCTGGCCCGGCTGAAGGCTGGCGGTGGCCAGATCGGCCGGCATGTAGAAGTAGGAGGCCTTCTGGCCGAGCGCATAGAAGGTCAGCCCGGTGGCAACCCCGAGGAAGGCCAGCCCCGCAGCGATCACCGACAGTCGTTTCTGCTTGCGCGTCATCGTCTACTCCGTCGCCGTCACGCCGAGCGAGGCGGCAAAGGCGGTGAATTTCCTGGCCTGGTCGCTGTCCGCGCCAAAGACGGCGATACCGCGATTGAGTGCGTCACGCGCCTGATCTGTCTTGCCCAGCACGGCATAGGAACGAACGAGCTGCATCCACCCTTCCTCGTCGCGCGGATTTTGCCGAAGCTTTTCGTCGAGGCCGGCAACCATGGTGCTGATCATGGCTTGCCGGTCCTGCGGCGACATCGAGGAGGCAGCATCGATATCGTCGGCGCTCGGCCCTTTCGCGGGCGCCTCCGAAGCGACGTTGCGGGCGGCGGATTCAGCGAGCGCCTGCTCGACGGCACCGCGCCACGGCGAGCCCTGCGGCAAGGCGGCAAGCATCTTTTGCCAAGCCGCCGTCGCTTCAGCTGTGCGGCCTTCCTGCGCTAAGCCCATGGCGAGATAGAACGAGGCCTTCGGGTTTGCCGGATCGAGCTTCAGCGCCGCCTCGAAAGCAGCCTGGGCGTCGGCTGAAACGATGCCGCCGGCCGCATTGGCGATCGCCTCGCCGAGGCCGGCTTGACGGGCGGCACTGTCGCCGTCAAGGCGAATGGCATTGCGGTAGGCGGTTACCGCATCGGCGTATCGCTGCATGCGCAGATAGACCGGCGCCAGCACGTCCCAGCCGCGGCCATCGGACGGGTTGGCCGCAAGGTGCGCTTCGGCGCGTGCCACCAGCTCGTCCACCGAGCTGTCGGCGGGGTTCTTGGCCAGGCGTTCGCTGAGCGGCTGCGACGGCAGGTCGGGTGAGCCGAGCTGGCCGTAAAGGCCCCAGCTAACCAGCGGAACCACCAGCACGGCAGCGGTCGCCACCAGCCTTGTCGACCGCTGTGTCGCCGTCGTGCCGGCCGGGCCGGCATTGCTCAGGCGAAGGATGCGGCGGGCGATCTCGGCGCGCGCCTCTTCGGCCTCCATTGGCCGGATCAGGCCACGCGCCACGTCGCGGTCAAGCTCGGCCAATTGGTCGCGATAGACTTCAAGGTCGTGATCGCCGGCAGCGGACGTGTTCTTTGTTTCGCCCGCCAACGGCAGCAGCACCGCCAGGCTTGCGCCCAGCGTCAGGATTGCGGCTATGACCCAGAACAGCATGGCTCTTCCAATAGAACGAGACCCTTGCCCTGCCAACACAAGCGTGCTGCGACGCTTTGACGGGACCGCTCCGATCGATAGTGCCGGACCGGGATCGGTGTATCAACGGCCGGCGAGCTACGTCAGCGGGGTCCAGCTGCCGTCGGCATTGCGACAGGCGGTTCCGCGCGCGGTGGCGCCGGCAGCGCCGGTAAACACCGTATGGGTGTATTGCCGGCAGTCCTGCGAGCCGACGCGATAGGGCTGGGCGGCGACAACTTCGCCGCGATGGGCCGAACTGTCGCTCTTCCACGCCACCTTCTGGCCGCTCGCCGTATATTCAAGCGCCTTGTATTCCGCCTCGAGCGCGCTTCGCTTCTCGGTCTCGCTCAAGCCGGTGCCGATCGAGCCACCGACGAGGCCGCCGCCCATGGCGGCGATGATCGTCGTCGCGACCTTGGCGCCACTGGGAGGCGTGGCGGCCGGTGTCACCGTAACGGCTGGGCCCTTGCCGAGCGTCGTACAGCCGGAGACGGCGAGCAGGGCGGAAACGAGCGCGACGCGAATCCTCATGCCAATACCGGCTTTCTTGAGCTGGACCGCCGCGCTGTCAGCAGGCTGGCGCGGCCATAATGTCGATGTTTATCGGAAATTTGGCCGCAGCCAGCCGCCCGGAAAAGCATTACTGAAGGCTCCGCAATCGAACCACCGCCTTCAATCCACCCATGACGGATCGTTCCAGCGCCAGAACGCCTCCATACTCGTTGATAAGGTCGGCGACAATGGCAAGTCCGAGCCCGCTGCCGGGTTTTGTCTCGTCGAGACGCCGTCCGCGCTGCAATGCCTCGCGCGCCTTGTCTTCGGGAATGCCGGGGCCGTCATCCTCGATGGCTATCTCGAACAGATTGGCCGCCCCTTCCCTGCCGGCGATGGGCTTGACGGAAACGGCGACCGCGCTCCTTGCCCATTTCATCGCATTGTCGAGCAGATTGCCGAGCAGCTCCTCAAGGTCCTCACGTTCGCCGGCAAAGACGATGTCGGTGGCCGGCAGCGAGAGCGAGAGCGCGGTCCGCGGGTTGAGCTTCTGCAGCACGCGCACCATGCGCTGGACCAGCGGCGCCACCGGCGTGCGGTAAACGACGCTGTCGCGCTGCGCGGCAACGCGGGCACGTTGCAGATAGTGGTCGACCTGCTTCTGCATGGAAGCGGCCTGCTCGGCGATGAGCTGGCCCTTGGCGCCACCCAGCGCCCGCCCCTCGTTGAGCAGCACGGCCAGCGGCGTCTTCAGCGAGTGCGCGAGGTTGCCGACCTGCGTGCGCGACCGCTCGACGATACGCCTGTTGTTCTCGATCAGCGCATTCGTCTCGTTGGCGAGCGGCTCGATCTCGGCCGGGAAGCGGCCGTCGAGGCGTTGCGCAGTTCCTTCGCGCACCATGGCAAGGGCATTCCTGACCCGGCGCAGCGGCTGCAGGCCGAGCAGGATGGCGATTGCATTGATGGCGATCATGCCGACGCCGAACAGCGACAGATAGGTCAAAAGGCGCCGCTGGAAGGTGGCGATTTCCTGCTCGAGCTCGGTCTGGTTGCCCATGACACGGAAGCGCGCGGCGCGGTTTTTCGCATCGAGGACGAACTCGCTCTCGAACACCTCCAGTTGCTCGCCTTCGATGCCGTCCGCCGAATAACTGCGCTGGAAGCTGGCATTGAATGGCACCTCGGCAACGCTTGGCGACGGGATCGCCTTGGTCATCGACGACGAATGGAGATCGCCGTGCACGCCTTCCGAGGCGGGCTCGACCGACCAGTACCAGCCGGAATTCGGCTCCGAGAACCTCAAATCGCCAAGGTCGGGAGCGCCGGTCAATTGGCCGCTTTCGGAAACGCCGACCGAGCCGATCAGGTTGAACAGATGCGCCGAGAGCAGGCTGTCGAAACCGCGCTCGCTGGCCTGGCGATAGAGCGTGGTGATCAAGGTGAAGATGACGACCAGAGTGAGGATCGCCCAGACCGTGGAAAAGGCGATGACGCGAAACGCCAGCGAACGCGGCCATGACCGCAGCGACGGCGTGTTCGAGACGGCGGGTTTTGTAGGCAGCGGTTCCGCGTTACGCCTCCGGCTTACGCATGCGGTAGCCCATGCCGCGAACGGTTTCGATGATGTCGATGCCCATCTTCTTGCGAAGCCGTCCGACAAAGACCTCGATCGTGTTTGAATCGCGGTCGAAATCCTGGTCGTAGAGATGCTCGACCAGTTCGGTCCGGGACACGACCTCGCCCATATGGTGCATCAAATAGGCAAGCAGGCGGAATTCATGCGATGTCAGCTTCAGCGGTACACCATCGACGTCGGCCTTGGAGGCCTTGGTGTCGAGGCGCAGCGGTCCGCAGGTCAGCTCCGACGAGGCATGCCCGGCGGCACGCCGGATCAAGGCCCGCACCCTGGCCAGGATTTCCTCGATGTGGAAAGGTTTGGTGACGTAGTCGTCGGCGCCTGCGTCGATACCGGCAACCTTGTCGCTCCAGCGGTCGCGTGCCGTCAGGATCAGCACCGGCATCTTGCGGCCGCCACGGCGCCAGCGCTCGACCACGCTGATGCCGTCCATCTGCGGCAGGCCGATGTCGAGCACGACGGCATCGTAGGGCTCGGTGTCGCCGAGAAAGTGCCCTTCCTCGCCGTCGAAAGCGCGATCGACGACATAGCCGGCATCGACCAGCGCGTCGCCGATCTGCCGGTTGAGATCCTTGTCATCTTCGACGACGAGTACGCGCATGCGGGAGGCCTGTTGAAGCTGTTCAGATATAGGCCGATTCCGGCAGACTGGGAAACGGCACGGTTCAGTTCAGCGGAACGACGATCTCCGAGCGACGCGGACGCTGCCCTTCTTTGCCCGGAACCAGCACGACGATGACGCAGACCGGCTGGCCGCCGCGTGTCGACTGCGAGGCCTTGGCCAGGGTGCCGCCATTCTGCTCGGCCACCTGCTGGCCGATCGCATAGCAGTCCGAGGCGGCGAGGACGACCGGTTGGGGCTGCTCGGGCACGACAACGGGGATCGCCATCGCCTGCGACGCAAGCAGACCGGCGGCTGAGAGCGCCAGTGCCGCGGTCCGGAAGTGGGAGCAAAGGATGTTCATGGTCAGCGTTCTAACGCGCTGGTGCTGAACGTGATATGAACGGTGAACGCTCGAATGCATGCCCGCCACACCCCTGAAGCGCGAGATTACCGGATTGCCATCTCGCCGCCCGTCTCGCGAAATCGCCAAAGTTTAACCTAGCCCTCCGATCCTTCGCCGACAACCGGCATCATTTGGCGGAGAAGGCAATCGCTTCAGGTGTGCGCCGACTTCGACAATCGATCCGGGACAATCGATCCGGCAACCGAAGGCAGGTTCAGGCGAACCGACCTGAAACAAAAAAACCCGCTCGGCGGCGGGTCGTTGGCGCCAATCAGCACCATAGTGAAATTAGTAGCATAGCTGCCGGCACAAAGCAAGAACAAAATTGCCCGATTCTTACGGAAAGTGCCCGGCGGTCAGCCCTCATCCTCGATCATGGCGCGGAAACGCAGCAGCCCGTGATGGGCCGAAAGGTCCTCGTCGTAGCGGGCTTCGGCGAATTCGAGCTTGAGATAGGCGCGGCGATGTTCGCCAAGCGAGAGTGCCGCATCTCGCAAGCGGGCGCTGACCAGGTCCATGATGTCGAGCGTTTCCTTGCTGGCCTCGGACTTCGACCAGACATGCAGCGTCAGCAACTGCTCGGCGTTGTTCTCCGTGCCCGTAGCCCAGTCGTAAACGCTGGTGCGGCCGAAGGTCATGTGGGGAAACGCAACATTTTCCGGCGCACGGTCGAACAATCTTGCGTCGCCCAGTGCCGCCGATAAATCGGGATCGCCATTCACTGCCTCGAATATGGCCTTCTGCAATTCGACGGGTGGCGCGGTCATTGTCTTTCCCCTCGCCCGTCGCGTCGACCTCCCTGCTGCGTAGCTGCGTTGCATGGCGGCATCCCGGCAAAGCGCGAATCAGCGCGTCTCATACGGATTATGAACCTTCATGATCTCGGGAATAAGCCCTGCTACTGGAACCCGCGACGCCGCGGCCTTTCGCGTCACGGACGCCCTTGAGGGTGACGCGAATTCATTTGGCGTGCAGGGCGTTCGAAGAACGATGCTATGAAGATTCTGGTTTCCAAACATTCGAGGTCGTTTTCGTGCGCGAGCCATCGCTGCTGCCTGTTTTCGGAAAGCTTGGGGTCAGGGCGCGGCCGGTCGCGATTGCGGCGCCGACCATGTCGATGACCATCAAGAATTTGGTCAACCGCACTCGGGAGCTGCTCTCGGCGCACGGTAGCCTGGCCCTGAAGCTGTTCGTCGTTTTGTGGACGGTGCTTGTCCTGGCGGCAATATTCTTCGTCGCCCAAGCCTGACCGAGCGACATTCATCGATCGGGCGGAAACTAAAGGATGCCAAGATGGCAAACCGCTACGCGCTGCGTATGGAACGTCCTCACAGCTGGACCGTCTTCTACGTCTTCACCGGCCAGCCTGTCGAGCTCAAGCAGCAATCCATGGTCGGCATGAACACGTGCGATGCGCACGCGATGGTCGATCGGCTGAACAGTCGTGACATCGCGGCGGATGCAGGCGGACCGGAAGCCCCGAGAAAGCGTCTTGTGGACGGATCGCGACGGATCTAGCGAAAATCGGCCGCAGTCAGCACATATATGCTCCTGCGGGTGCGGGCATAGGCATTCCTGGCGACATCGTGGATCGAGCTGGAAGCCGTGTCGAAGGCCGCCAGATAGGTAGCTTCCGAGGCCGCCGTTCCCGGCTGCACTTTGGAGATGGCATCGGTTGCGACAGAGAAGGAAATCTGGAACATGCCGTCATGGCCGACGAAGCGGATGCGTTTGCTTGCCTCGTCGTAGCTGCGGCTGGGATTGGGAAATGTCAGGCTCATGATTTGGCCTCCGTCGATGCGGATACGGCCTGCTTGACTGTCCGCGCCGCCCGCTTCTTCTTTGGGGCGACCGGATTCAGAGCTGCCGCCGCGCGATCCGCCTCTTCCTTGGCCAGTCGCAATTCCCTCAGTCTTGCCGTTTTGATAGCCCTGGCCTTGGCCTCCGAGAGATATTCGGCAGTTGCTTTGTTCCGCTCCGCCGTTTTCTTTTGATTTTCCATGAAGCGAGCCTGAGCTTTTTCCATGATGTTCTGATTGCCTTCGGCCATCGGTAAAATCTCCCTTGCAGCGAAAGTCGTGAGTGTGAACTTCACCGTAAAATAGGTGTTCAAAGACAGAAATTCAATTTCATTAATATTCGGCAATGCCCGAACACCAAGGGATAGCCAGGCAAAATAATTAATTCAATATTTGACATACCCCATGAATATTTTTTGGCACTCCTATCAATCGAGTGCCAAGGCGCCTATAGAGAGGGGCGGCCGCCTAAGCCGGCCCCAGAAAGAGTCCCCATGAAATTCCGGCCACTCCACGATCGCGTCGTCATTCGGCGCGCCGAAAGCGACACCAAATCCAAGGGCGGCATCATCATCCCCGACAATGCCAAGGAAAAACCGCAGGAAGGCGAAGTGATCGCCGTCGGGCCGGGCGCGCGGGACGAAAGCGGCGTGCTGATGGCGCTCGACGTCAAGGCCGGCGACCTCATCCTGTTCGGCAAATGGTCCGGCACCGAGGTCAAGATAGACGGCGAGGACCTTCTGATCATGAAGGAGGCCGACATCATGGGCATCATCGACAAGAGTGAGATGGGCATCATCGACAAGAACGAGATGGGCATCGACAAGAGCGTGGCTGCCAAGAAGGCCGCCTGATTGGAATGCCGCGCGCCCTGCCGGGCGCGCAAAGGATGCTCCAAGTTTTGATTCAGGCGCGCTGCAAGCGTCTTGCCACGACCAACCGAACTGGAAAAAAATCATGTCTGCCAAGGAAATCAAATTCTCCACCGACGCGCGTGACCGCATGCTGCGCGGTGTCGAAATCCTCAACAACGCCGTCAAGGTGACGCTCGGCCCTAAGGGCCGCAACGTCATCATCGACAAGGCCTATGGCGCGCCGCGCATCACCAAGGACGGGGTGACGGTGGCCAAGGAAATCGAACTTTCCGACAAGTTCGAGAACATGGGCGCACAGATGGTGCGCGAAGTGGCCTCGAAGACCAACGACCTCGCCGGCGACGGCACCACCACCGCCACGGTGCTTGCCGCTTCCATCCTGCGCGAGGGCGCCAAATTCGTTGCCGCCGGCATGAACCCGATGGACCTCAAGCGCGGCATCGACCTTGCCGTCACCGCCGTCGTCAAGGAAATCCAGGCTCGAGCCAAGAAGGTCAAGTCCTCAGGCGAGATCGCGCAGGTCGGCACCATTGCCGCCAATGGCGACACCAGCGTCGGTGCCATGATCGCCAAGGCGATGGACAAGGTCGGCAATGACGGCGTCATCACCGTTGAGGAGGCCAAGACCGCCGAAACCGAACTCGACGTCGTCGAAGGCATGCAGTTCGATCGCGGCTATCTCTCGCCCTATTTCGTCACCAATGCCGAGAAGATGCGCGCCGAGCTGGAGGACCCTTACGTGCTCATCCACGAAAAGAAGCTCGGCAATCTGCAGGCGCTGCTGCCCATCCTCGAAGCCGTGGTGCAAAGCGGCAGGCCGCTGTTGATCATCTCCGAGGACGTCGAGGGCGAAGCGCTGGCGACGCTGGTCGTCAACAAGCTGCGCGGCGGCCTCAAGGTCGCGGCCGTCAAGGCGCCTGGCTTCGGTGACCGCCGCAAGGCGATGCTGGAAGACATCGCCGTGCTCACCGCCGGACAGATGATTTCCGAGGATCTCGGCATCAAGCTGGAGAACATCACCATAGAGATGCTCGGCCGCGCCAAGCGCGTGCTGATCGAGAAGGACACCACCACGATCATCGACGGCGCCGGCGAGAAGGCCACCATCCAGGCGCGCGTCCAGCAGATCAAGGGGCAGATCGAGGAAACCACTTCCGACTACGACAAGGAGAAGCTGCAGGAACGTCTCGCCAAGCTGGCGGGCGGCGTTGCCGTCATCCGCGTCGGCGGCGCCACCGAATCCGAGGTCAAGGAAAAGAAGGACCGCATCGACGATGCGCTGAACGCCACCCGCGCGGCCGTCGAGGAAGGCATCGTTCCCGGCGGCGGCGTCGCGTTGCTGCGCGCCAAGGCTGTGCTGAACGGGCTGACCGGAGCCAATGCCGATGTAACGGCGGGCATTTCGATCGTGTCGAGAGCGCTCGAAGCGCCGATCCGGCAGATCGCCGAGAATTCCGGCGTCGAAGGTTCGATTGTCGTCGGCAAACTCGCCGACAGCAAGGACCACAATCAGGGCTTCGATGCCCAGAACGAGGTCTATGTCGACATGATCAAGGCCGGCATCGTCGACCCCGCGAAGGTGGTGCGGACGGCGCTGCAGGACGCGGGCTCGATTGCGGCGCTACTGATCACTGCTGAAGCCATGATCACAGACGTTTCAGCCAAGGAAGCCGCTGCTTCGCCCGGCGGCATGGGCTATTGACCAGCCGCTGCCGGAAACAAGCCTGAAAGACAGCCGCCGGGGTATCTTCCCCGGCGCGCGCCATCGGCAAGGAGATCGATCCATGATCGCATTCGTCCCGAAGCCAAATGCAGCCACGAAGACCAAAGTGGCAGAGGAAAGCCGCTTCGATCGCATTCGCAGGCTTGCCGACAAGCACAGGAAAGCCGACGCCGGCACGGTAGGCCGCGACCTGAAAAAGATCGCGGACAAGCGTCCCATGTGACGACTGCCAATCCTCGGCACCTCGCGCAAGCGCGGAACCAGACCCCTACCGCGTCTTGCCGCTGATCAGCGCGGCCGGACGCGAATCTTGCCCGAACGCACAAGCGCCGTCAGTGCCTGCATGGTGCGATCAAGCTTATCTCCGAGCGGCGGCAACTGGGGCCGCTACTTGGCGGCGTCATCGTACCGTTGGTTCTGCGCGATGAGATGGCGGACCACGAGGTGAAGGAAAGCCTGATCGTTCAATCCAGGCTCGACTGGACCATCGTGGAGCCGCCCAGGTTGAGCCGCCCAAGTTGAGCAATGGAGCGGCAACGGGTGAATTCCGCACGGCAAACGGCATCCGGTCGGCGTCGCTGCTGCCGACGCTGGCGCGTGCCGACGTGGCGGCCTTCATGCTCGCCCAACTCGACGGCACCACCTACTCGCGCAGGGTAGCCAACATCCTGCGCTGACGCCTCGCAGGAGCCGTCTTCCCCTCGACGAACCGCCCGCTATATCTTCATCGTCCTTACCTTCATCGCCCTTGTCGGCAGCACCAAAATGGACGAATAGTCTTGCAAGGTGCGCCGCCGTGAAATTGCCGGCATGCGGTTTCTCAGTTGGCGGCATCGCCGCAGCCGGATCCTGGAATGGCTAGTCCTTTGGAACCACGCAAGAGAAGAGGTCCGATCGCCGCAAGGCTGCTGGCGGTGGATGCGTGGATCGATTCCTCGGTCTACGAAATCGGCTTCAGGGCGCGTCAGTTCTGGGAAGCGGCGACCATCTTCTCGCGGCGTTTCCGCGTCGGCGGCTGGCGCCGCGGCATGATTGAACTGTTGAGTGAAGGATTTACGCTCGGTGCGGGCGGCATCGTTGTGCTTTTGGCGCTGGCCTTGCCGGCCTTTCAGATAACCGCCGGCGACTGGCGCACGCAGGGCGACTTCGCCGTCACCTTCCTCGACCGCTACGGCAACGAGATCGGCCAGCGCGGCATTATCCAGCGCGATTCGGTGCCGGTCGACGAGATGCCCGACCATGTCATCAAGGCGGTGCTGGCCACCGAGGACCGGCGCTTCTTCGACCATTACGGCATCGACGTGCTCGGCCTGTCGCGGGCGATATTCGAGAACGTACGGGCGAATTCTGTCGTCCAGGGCGGCTCGAGCATCACCCAGCAGCTGGCCAAGAACCTGTTCCTGACCAATGAGCGGACATTCGAGCGCAAGATCAAGGAAGCCTTCCTGTCGCTATGGCTCGAAGCCAATCTGTCGAAGAAGGAAATCCTGCAGCTTTACCTCGACCGCGCCTATATGGGCGGCGGCACCTTCGGCATCGAGGCGGCGGCAGATTTCTATTTCGGCAAGAGCGTCAAGGACCTGAACCTTGCCGAGGCGGCGATGCTGGCCGGCCTGTTCAAGGCACCGACCAAATATGCGCCGCACATAAACCTGCCCGCCGCCCGGGCGCGCGCCAATGTCGTGCTGTCCAACCTGGTCGATTCCGGCTTCATGACCGAAGGCCAGGTGCTGCAGGCAAGATTACACCCGGCCGAAATCGTTGATCGCGGCGAGCAGAAAAGCCCCGACTACTATCTCGATTGGGCCTTCGAAGAGGTCAAGAAGATCGCCGCCAAAGGCGGCCCGCACTCGCTTGTCGCCCACACCACCTTCGACGCCAACATCCAGAAGGCGGCCGAAGAATCGATGGAGTTCCACCTCCGCCAGTTCGGCAAGGAATACAACGTCACCGAGGGCGCCATCGTCGTCATCGAGACCAACGGCGCGGTCCGGGCGATCGTCGGCGGCCGCGACTACGGCGCCAGCCAGTTCAACCGCGCCACCAAGGCACTTCGCCAGACCGGCTCCTCGTTCAAGCCCTATGTCTATGCGACGGCGATGGAGCATGGCTTCACGCCGGATTCGGTGGTTTCCGGCGGACCCATCTCCTGGGGCAGTTGGTCGCCCCACAATTACAATGGCGGGTCGGCCGGCAAGGTGACGCTGATCACGGCGATGGCCAAATCGATCAACACCGTGCCGGTGCGGCTGGCCAAGGATTATCTCGGCATCAAGCCGATCAAGGCGATGGCCGAGGCGATGGGCGTCGAGTCGCCGCTGGAATCACACAAGACCATGGTGCTCGGCACGTCGGGCATGACCGTGATGGACCAGGCGACGGGCTACAGCGTGTTCGCCCAGAACGGCTTTGCCGGAACCCGGCACGGCGTCAGCCAACTCTTCACCCGCACCGGCGAGGTGGTCTACGACTTCGCCAAGGATGCGCCGCCGCCGCACCGGGTGCTGTCGGAGCAGGCGCTCAAATACATGAACACCATGCTGGCCGCCGTTCCGGTGATCGGTACGGCCCGGCGCGCGGCCCTTCCAAACATCGTCGTCGCCGGCAAGACCGGCACGACCCAGTCCTACCGCGATGCCTGGTTTGTCGGCTTTACCGGCAACTACACGGCCGCCGTCTGGCTTGGCAATGACGACTTCACCGCGACCAACAAGATGACCGGCGGCACCCTGCCGGCCATGGTGTGGCAGCGCCTGATGCTCTATGCGCACCAGAATATCGACCTCAGACCGATCCCTGGCCTCGATCACCCCTTCGTCGATGCCGAAATCGCTGCCAAGGCCGAGGAAGCGGAAAAGAAGAGCGCCGAACAGGCAGCAGCCGATGCCGCCGCCGAGCGTCCGCCGGTGCTGTCCAGCCGGACCACCCAGACCCTGAAGGAACTCACCAAGCTGTTCCAGGCGGCACCCGTGCTCGACGCGCCCGCTGCACCGGAGACCCTCTCGGCGCTCTGAGCGGTCAATTCCACAGGGCCGCTTGCCACAAGCCCCCGCACCGCGATATCCCGAGCGACAGTCTTTCAGTCCCCGGCCTTCGGTTCCCCGGCTCCTCATGCTCAAGAATGCCTTCCTGACACTGCTTTCGCTTGCCATCGCCGTCGTCGGCGGTGGCGGCAGCGTCTGGTATGCACTGAAGCTGCAGGACGGCGTCGGCGCCATCAGGATCGGCCAATGGACCGCCTTCCCCGATATCGGCACGCCGACGGCGGATCCTTATTCGAAGGCCCGCGTGGCGCGCGAAGGCGTGCTGGCGCTCGGACAGGCGGAAGGACTGTCCTTCATCGCCGAGCGCGATTCCGGCGGCGAGCAACTCAAGCGGCAATGTGCCTACAAGATTGCGGGCGGCTTTCCCACCGCCCGGTTCTGGACCCTCTATGCCGCAGATCGGTCGCTTGGCGTGATCGAGACCGGCAAGCCGAGGCTGGCTGCGCTGCAGTCCTATCAAGTGCTGCGCGAGGCCGACAATTCGGTGATCATTTCCGTCGGCAGCCGCCCGGCGCCCGACAACTGGCTGCTGACCAGCGGCGCCGGCGGGATGTACTTCGTGCTCACGTTCTATGACACGCCGATCGCCAGCAGCACCGGCCTCTCGGACGTCACGCTGCCGCAGATCCAGAAGGTCGGCTGCAATGCGTAGCCTGCTGCATGCCGTGCTGCTCGGCCTGCTTGGCGGCGGCATCGTGCACATCATCGTGCTGCTGCTCGTCCCCGAGTTTTCCGAACGCGACGCCTGGTCGCGATTGGCCATGGCTTCGGATCTCTACAAGATGACCAGGCTCGACGCGGAAGCCGGCGGCGCGCCGGTGGTGAAATCGGTCGATCCGCTGTTTTATGCGGCGGCTTGCCGCTTCGACCTTGCCGAGGGGATGGTGCGGGTCAAGGCGCCGGGAAAGGTGCCGTTCTGGTCGATATCGGTCTATGACCGCGGCGGCCACAACATCTACTCGTTCAACGACCGCAGCGCGACCGCAGGCGTGCTCGACACCGTGGTGCTGACGCCGGCGCAGATGATCGAGGTCCGCAAGAATCTTCCCGCGGAACTGCAAGGGGCGATCTTCGTCGAAGCGCCGATAGCGGAAGGCATGTTCGTCATCCGCTCGTTCGTGCCCGACGACAGCTGGAAGCCGATCGTCTCGCGGTTTCTCGAACAGAGTTCCTGCGAACTGCAGGATTTTTAACCCACTTCCGATGCTCAGTGATGCGGTACCGGCAATGTCCCCGAAGGTCCCGGCTTATCGGGGCCGACCGGCCGCGTCTCGCCGGTCAGCGGCCGCTGCTCGTAGCGGACCCCGGGAAAGATGATCACCGCCGCCGGCGTTCCCGCGGTTTGTTGTCCTCGATTGGTTGCCGCCGTTCGCGGCACGAAAGACAGTACCATGCCCATGGTTCGCGTATTCCTCTCGGTTGCCCCGGAGCACAACGCAACGCCTCCATAGTCGATTAAGGAGGCAGTAGGTTAACGGAGCGCTAACGGATCGCCGCTAAATTGATCTTTGTTCTTGGGAAACGCGAAACCGGTACAGCCCGGCAGAGCGCAGTCCAGATCGTGTCGAGTGTCGGGCGTATCCTTCGTGTCAGCTTCGGATTTCAGGCAAATCGCAGCAGGAGCTGAATCGGGAAAGGCCGAGAGGCTGTTCCGCGCCGCGGTGTCGGCGTTCTGTTCGCTCACCCGACCTTCACGCCGCGAGATCGCGCAGCTCGAAGACCTGACGCTGCCGCTTTTCGACAATGTCTCGGTCGAATCGCGCCGCTACGTCGCGGCAGCCCTTTCCGAATGCGAATATGCACCCGCCGCGCTGGTGCGGCGGCTTTGCCAGGAGCGGGTCGATATCGCCGCTCCGCTGCTCATCCGCTCGCGTGCCCTCAGCGACGTCGACCTCATCGCGCTGATCGGGCGCCACGGGCTGCCGCATGCCCGTGCCATTGCCCGCCGCAAGGATCTCAATCAAACGATCGCGGATCTCATCAAAGTGCTCGAAAGGCCGACGCTGGTGCGGTCGCAACAGCAGCCGGAAACAACCGCCAAAGCCGCGTCCGAAAACGCCGAAGTGGTTGCGAGCGATGCCAACAGGCAAGAGGCTTCCGATGCCGCCGAAACAGTACGCCGCCGGTTGCGATCCATGATGCGCGCCGAGAGCGGCACCGCTATCGGTCCGTTCGTCGAGCCGCAAACCTATGTCAAGCTGCGCGAGACCGCGCTGACCGGCAATGCGGCATTCTTCCAGACAGCGCTCGCCGATGCGCTCGAAGTCGATTTTTCAACGGCGCGGACGCTCACCACGAGCCAAAATTACACACCGCTGCTGGCCGCCTTGCGCGCGCTCGACCTCAGCGAAGACAAGGCGTTCCTGATCACGGCCACCATCTATCCGACCGAGTTTCCGCACCCGCAGGCGATCCGCATCTTCCTCGACCGCTACCGCCTGCTGCACCGCGACGCGGCGTTGGACAGGCTCCGCGGCTGGAAGGCCGACACCGTGTCGAAAATCGTTCGCAAGCCCGGGCGCGTCGCCGCAAACGCCGACCTGCGCAAGCCGAACAGCGCCGATGTTGCCGCTGTCCCAAAGGCGCGTCGCGTCTGAAAAGTTACGGCAACTTGACCGAGATAAGCTCCTCAACGGGAATGGCGCCCGCCTCGACCTCGACCACCCAGATATCGGGATCGAATTTCTTCTCGCGCTCCAGCCGCGCGTCGAAGATGGCGGCATCGTCGCCCTCGCCGAGAAGGCTGAAGAAACGGTCGTCCGGCCTGGCCGAATCGTAGCTCGTCTGCGGCGCCGGCCCGAACAGCGCCATCTCCCCCAGCCTGCCCCGCGCCAGCACGAAAACCGCGCCGGCTTCCGTCGCGCCGCGCTTGACCACGGCGGCAAAGCCGCCGGCGCTGAAAACCCGACGCAACAGCGCCGATACCCACAGGTCGGTGGTTACCCGCATGGAGAATTCCTGGCCATGCGGCGGTCCTTACAGCATTGGCCGGAAGACTGTAACCGGTCTTTGCCGAGCGACCGGCGTGCGGCCGTCACGACCCTCAGTTGGTCAGGCCGATCTCGCGCATCTTGACGTAGACGATCTCGTCGGGCTCGCCGGTCTCGGGCAGGCCGAAAAGCGCCTGGAATTCCTTGATCGCGGCCTTGGTGCGTGCGCCGACGACGCCGTCCAATTGCATGTCGTCATTGCCGAAAGCTTTCAGTCCGGCCTGGATCTTGACGATGCGGGGATCAGGTGCCGCCGCATTTGCCGGTGCGGACGCTGGAATGGCGGCTGGAACAGCGGCCGTTTCGACCGGCCGCGGCACGGGATGCGGCACCACGGCCGCGGTCGTCGGCGTGGCACCCAGTTGATCCAGCAGAATGCTGTCGATCTCGCCGGAGGCATTCAATCCGACCTTCTGCTGATAGGCCTGGATGGCCTTGCGCGTATTCGGTCCGGGAATGCCGTCGACGGTGCCGGAATAGAAATCGAGATCCTTCAATATGCCCTGGACCTGCTCGACGACCGGGTCGCTCTTGATCGGCGCAGCCGCCGGACGCACGATGTTGATGGTGGTTTCGGGCTCGTCGCTGTCCGCCCGGGGAAAGCGCTCGATGCTCCTGGTGACGAAAAACGCGCCGGCGTGCGGAAAGGGCTGGTACCAAAGAGCGTTCGCCGAGACGTAGAACAGCGTCACCAGGAATGCGGTGGAGCCGCCGACCACAACTGGATTGCGCGAGATCAGGCTGCCCAGAGCCATCGCTCCGTGCTCGAAGGCATTGCCGCGGCGTTTGACCGCCTTAGGCTGTTTTGCGGAGCGACCCATTGCTCTCCCCTTTGCCACCGTCCGCTCTGGCTTTGGCCGCGGACATCGGCACCACGCCGGTCTTCTCCGCCGAGTGGCCCGTCGGGCCGTTCACGGGAAGGCTGATCGTTACCGTGGTGCCCTCGCCCGGCATGCTTTCGATCGACATGGTGCCGTCGTGCAGCGCCACCAGCCCCTTCACCAGCGAAAGCCCAAGCCCGGTGCCTTCGAACCGACGGGTATAGTCGTTCTGTATCTGCATGAACGGCTTGCCGAGATTGGCAAAATCTTCCTCGGCGATGCCAATGCCGGTGTCCCGGACCCAGAAATGCAGCCGCGAGCCGATCCGCTTGGCGCCGATGACGACGTTGCCGCCTTCGGGCGTGAACTTGATCGCGTTGGAGACGAGATTGATCAGGATCTGCTGCACGGCGCGACGGTCGGCATTTATTTCACCTGCGTCCGGCGCGATCTGGGCCTGCAGATCAATGGCTTTTGCCTCGGCTTGCAGGCGCATCATCGACTGGCACATCTCGACCGCTTCGCGGAAGCGGAACGGTTCCGGTTCGGTCGCATAGGCGCCCGATTCGATCCGCGATACGTCGAGTATCGAGGTGACGACGGCAAGCAGGTGCTGGCCCGAATCCCGTACCAAGCCGACATATTCCTTCTGGCGCGGATCCTTGAAGGTGCCGAACATCTCGTGCAGCAGCATGTCCGAAAAACCGATGATGGCATTGAGCGGGGTGCGCAGCTCGTGGCTGACGACGGCAAGGAAGCGTCCTTTCGCCACCTCGGCCGAGGCAGCCGCTTCATTGGCGGCGGCAAGCTCCTGGCGCAGTCCGGCCAGTTCATCATTCTCGCGCAGAACGAGCGTGAAGACAGTCTCCTGCCCCGGCGCGCGCATCATCTCGAGCGAGAACGGCCGGTAATTGTCGGCCGTCACGCCGCTGTTCTGCGGCAGCCGGACGCGAAGGTCGAGCCGGCGCGACAGAGCGCCATCGCGCATATCGGCCAGCGCGCTGAGATACGGGACGCGGTCGGACAGATGGATGCGATCGAAAAGCCCGGCGCCGAAAAGCAACTCCGGCGGCAGCCTCAGCATCGTGCGCGCCTTGGTCGAGGCGTCCAGAACCTCGCCATGCGCCGCTATTCGCAGCACGACAGCGTCGATCAGGTCTTCGAGCCGGTCGCTGCCGGCAGGATCGAGCTGTGCGTTGGCGGCGCCACGAAGTGGAGCGACACGCGGAAAGAGCGTGAGCGCCCAGGCCAGTGGTACCAGCCAGTGCCATGCGGCGATTTCGGTCTGGCCGAGCGGCAAGACGGAACCGGCGAAAGGCTGCAGCAAGACTGCGACAAGGGCCGATATGGCGCCCCAGATCACGGCACGGCGCGACTGGCCGATCCACCAGGCTTCAAACGGCAGCGCCACCGCAAGCACGGCAACCGGCGAGGCCACACCGCCGGCGGCAGCGACAAGGGCACCCAGGGCAACACTGCTCACGACCAAGGCTAGTTGGCCGGCCAGGGTGATCTTACCCGATGCAGCCACCAGCAGGGCGGCGAACCAGCAAAGGCCGAACGCGGCAAAGATCGCAGCCACAGTCACGGCCGCGCCCATGCCCGACGTGACCAGCGTCACCGCTGCACCTGCGCTGAAGAACGGAGCCGCCAGCATGACGCCAATGAACCGGCTGTGGCGGCGGCGGTCGTCCTGGCCGAGGACGGACGGATGAACCATCCGTTCGCAACCGGCGGCTATCGCGCCCGGCAACTCGGCGTATCTGGCCTTGATCGCACTCAACTCAACGCACCCGGTCGTGAACGGCCCTGCTTTGCAGGTGGCTTTTGTCGATCCGAAACTCGCATCCAGCGTTTAAGGAATGGATAAGGCTGGGCCGATCGTCCCCCGGCCGGCTGCAAATATCGGGATACCGGCGGCGAAAAACCGGGGCAATTGCCGCCATAGTAAACGGAGCGTTATCCGGACCGCCCGCGCCTGGACCTGCGGCCGAGGCCGCCAAACTGTCGCCGGTTCAAAAAATGAGCAGGAAAAACAACAGGTTGGATGGTTACCCTTTGCTGAATAAAATCTAAGTCGTTCGAGGCAAATGAATTTCAAAACGCTTCGTTTCGAATCTGCCTAAAATTTGAGGAAAACTGTTGCTTTCGGGACAAGCCGTCCTTTGCGCGTCCGTGCCAATATCGCCGTACAGGGGTCGTGCGGTTCGGATGCATGACCGTCATAAAGGACAGACAGATGGGCTTTCTGATAAGAGCTGCTTTCTGGTTTTCGCTGGTGCTTCTGGCGCTGCCGCTGGGTGTCGGCTCCGATGATGCGGGCCGTGAAAGCGTCGGACCGCTCCAGGCGCTGTTTGCCGCGCGCGAAGCCGTCGGCGACATCGCCGGCATCTGCGAGCGCAAGCCGGACGTGTGCGAGACCGGCAAATCGGCAATGCACACCATCACCGCCCGCGCAAAGGAGACCGCCAAGATCGCGGCCGCCATGCTGGACGACAAGGCCGCTGAACCCGATACGGTGACGACCACCGGCAGCGTGCCCGAGGAAATCGTCTTGCCGGCGAAAGTCGATTTGCCGGCGAAAGTGCACTTGCCGGCAAAGAACTGAGACTGTTTCGGCCGAATCCATCGCTAAACCGCAGGGCGCCCCGCTCTCGGCGCCTGCGGCGTTTCTCCTCTTTTTCCGTGACGCGGCCGCGCCGGATGACTATATCCGGGGAAATGACCACGACGATCCAGACCATCCGCGACGACTTTTCCCTGCTCGACGAGTGGGAAGACCGCTATCGCTATGTGATTGAACTGGGTGAAGCGCTGCCGCCATTTCCCGACGAGCAACGCATACAAGCCAACAAGGTGCCCGGCTGCGTCAGCCAGGTCTGGCTGACCACCGAGCAAGGCGAGGGTGCCAATCCCGTTATTACCTTCAAGGGCGATTCCGACGCCCATATCGTGCGCGGCCTGGTTGCCATCATGCTGGCGCTGTTTTCGGGACGGCCCGCCAGCGAAATCCAGAGGACCGACGCAGAGGCAACGCTAAAGGCACTCGGACTTGACGAGCACCTGTCGCCGCAGCGCGCCAATGGTCTTCGCTCGATGGTCAAGCGTATCAAGCGTGACGCCGAGGCAGCGCTGAAGCAGACCGCCTGACCGGACGGCAATTACCAGCAGTATGAAGAACTGGCGGCCCGAGCTTGGTCTCCCCCCAATACAAAACGGCGCCCGAAGGCGCCGCTTGAGTGTCAAACCGGAAGAGCCGCTTGTCAGCGTCCCTTGCGCTTGCGACCGAGACCCATCTTCTTGGCGAGCTGCGAACGGGCGGCCGCATAATTGGGCGCAACCATCGGATAGCTCGGGTCCAGGTTCCACTTTTCGCGATACTGGTCGGGCGTCAGATCATAGTGGGTCATCAAGTGACGCTTGAGCGACTTGAACTTCTTGCCGTCTTCGAGACAGATGATGTAGTCGTCATGCACCGAACGCTTCGGATTTACCGCCGGCTTCTGCTTGTCGGCAGGCGGCTGCTCGGCGGCCCCGCCGACGCGCCCGAGAGCGGCATGGACATCGGCGATGAGGTTCGGCAATTCGCCGACCGGCACGGGATTGTTGCTGACATAGGCGGCCACCACATCGGCGGTGAGCTCGATCAGCGCGTCACTGTTTCTGGAAGGTGTTTCGGTAATATCCATGGCGTTCAGGCCCCAACGAGAATTGTTTCTGTTTGCGCCCGTTTCGATAGTTGGGCATCGCGCGAACTTGTGCAGGAAAAAGCCTCCGCGATTCGCGTCGCGCCATCTTAATGGGCCTGAGCGTCAAGTAAGTCAATTCGCTTCTTGCGCTCTATTCAGCGATACAAGTCAAATCTTTCATATTCAGCTTCACTCTTTCGTGCAGAGTGTAACTTTGCCGTTTTTTCTGGTCAGACCAGCATCGACTGACGCCGCGGCAAGCAGCCATTACACAGACGGCAGCAGGTAAATAGAGCTCAATGCTTGATCCTGCCCGCAGCATTACAGCCTGGCCGATCGGCGGATTCAGTAAAATCATAGGTTGCGAAGCGTTACTGTTGCTCGTGAGCCGTCGGCCGGAGCGGCGTGCTGCGTCACTGAAACGGGGTGATGTATTTTCCGTAGACCCAGCCGGTGACGAACTGGCCGCTCTGTGCCGGATCGTGCCAGACTTCGCACCAGCGATGGCGGATCTTCTGTTTCTGCTGCCAGTAGGTTTGGCTGGTCATGTCGAGCAGGTTTATCCCACCGGTGCATTTGCCGGTCATCTGCAGAACCGTCCCGTTGGGATAGGCGGCCTGCTTCTGCGAAGTTCCTGAAGGATATTTGCGCACATTGAGCGTGTCGCCGAACGGCACATTGGCCACTTGCCAAGCCGCAAAGGCAGTTGCATGAGATTGACCGGCATTGGCCAGGGTCATCGCAGCGACGGCGAGGGCCGCGGCAGTCCGAGAAAAAATATTCATTGTCCTCTCCTCCAGCCCGTCCTCTTGAGCCACCACGACAATAGATCGTAGCCCTTGAACCCGCGCTGATCGGCGTGTTCATTCGCCATTCAAGTAACTTCCACAGCGAGACGCAATGACCAGAACTCCAGTGTTTCCGACCGCCACCCCGCCGCAGCCGGAGAAGCGGCCGATCTTCGACACGCATCACGGCATGACGCGGACGGACGACTATGCCTGGCTGAGGGCCGTGAATTGGCAAGAGATGTTCAGGGACCCGTCGCTGCTCGACGGCCAGATCCGCGCCCACCTCGAAGCCGAGAATGCTTACCAGGCGGCGCTGATGGCCGATACGGTCCAACTGCAGAAACAGCTTTTCGCGGAAATGAAGGGACGCATCAAGGAAGACGATTCTTCCGTGCCGATGAAGGACGGGCCTTACGCCTACGGCTCCTCCTTCAAGCTTGGCGGCCAGCAGCCGCGTTATTTCCGCACGGCGCGCGACGGCGGCGACAAGCAGATCTTGCTCGACGGCGATGCCGAGGCCGAGGGCAAGCCCTATTTCCGCCTGGGCGGCGTCGATCATTCGGACGACCACCGCAAGCTGCTCTGGGCGTTCGACGACAAGGGTTCCGAATTCTACACGCTGCGCGTCCGCGATTTCGCCGGCGGCAACGATCTGACGGACAGGGTCCCCGACACCGGCGGCGGCGGTGTGTGGGATGCCGGCAATGACGGTTTTTTCTACACCCGCCTCGACCCCAACCACCGTCCTTCCAAAGTGCTGTTCCATGCGCTTGGCGATAGTCCTGAAAACGACCGGCTGATCTACGAGGAAACCGATCCGGGCTTCTTCATGGATGTCGGCGGCACACGCTCCAACGAGTGGATCATGATCGGCATCAACGACCATGAGACCTCGGAATATCGCATCATGAACGCCAACGAACCGTCCGCAGAGCCGAAGCTGGTTGCGGCACGCCAGACCGGCTTGCAGTACGACCTTGAGGAAGGCGGCGACATCTTCTTCATCCTCACAAATGCCGACGGCGCCAAGGACTTCAAGATCATGACGGCGCCGGCCCATGATCCGGTGCGCGCCAACTGGCAGGAACTGGTGCCGCACGAAGCGGGCCGGCTGATCCTTTCGGTAATCGGCTTCAAGGACCACATGGTCCGGCTGGAGCGCAAGGAAGGCCTGCCACGCATCGTCGTGCGCGATCGCAAGAGCGGCGAAGAGCACCTGATCTCCTTCGACGAGGAAGCCTTCTCGCTCGGCCTGTCCGGCTCCTACGAATACGACACCGAAATCATGCGCTTTTCCTATTCGTCGATGACGACGCCGGCGCAGGTCTTCGATTACAACATGCGCACCCGCGAGCGCGTGCTGCTCAAGACCCAGGAAGTGCCGTCCGGCCATGACCCGGAGCACTATGTCACGCGCCGGCTGATGGCGCCTGCCGCCGACGGCGAACTGGTGCCGATCTCGCTCCTCCACCACCGCGACACGCCGCTCGACGGATCGGCGCCTTGCCTGCTTTACGGCTACGGATCTTACGGCATAGCCGTACCCGCCGCGTTCAACACCAATTTGTTTTCGCTGGTCGACCGCGGCTTTGTCTACGCGATTGCCCATGTCCGCGGCGGCAAGGACAAGGGCTATGGCTGGTACGACGACGGCAAGCGGGCGAACAAGATGAATACGTTCACCGATTTTGTCGCTGCCGCCCACCACCTCGTCGCCGAACGCTATACGCAGCATGACCGCATCGTCGCGCAAGGCGGCTCGGCCGGCGGCATGCTGATGGGCGCGGTCGCCAACATGGCGCCGCAATGCTTCGGCGGCATCGTCGCCGAGGTTCCCTTCGTCGACGTGCTCACCACCATGCTCGACGCAAGCTTGCCGCTGACGCCGCCGGAATGGCCGGAATGGGGCAACCCGATCGCTTCGGCGGAGGATTACCGGACCATCGCCGCCTACTCGCCCTACGACAATGTCGCCGCACTCGACTATCCACCGATCCTGGCGCTGGCCGGCCTGACCGACCCGCGCGTCACCTATTGGGAGCCGGCCAAATGGGTGGCGCGGTTGCGCGACCGCAAGACAGGGGGGAATCCGGTTCTGTTCCAGATCAACATGGATTCAGGCCACGCCGGCGCCTCCGGCCGGTTTTCCAGGCTGGAGGAAATCGCGTTCACCTATGCCTTCGCGCTCAAGGTAACAGGCAAGGCCGAACCAGCCGCGTGAAGTCGGGGGAGAGCGGTCATTGCCTTCCGTTCCGAGACGTGGCTTTCATTCGCGGTAAGAGTTGCGGAGACGCCCACCAATGATCGATCTCGCCACATTGATTGCGTATGTCGCGGTTGTGCTTGGCTTTGTCTTCATCCCCGGTCCGGCCACCCTTCTGACCGTGGCGCGGGCCACCAGTTCCGGAACCAGGGTTGGCATCGCGACCGGCGCGGGGATCGCGGCCGGCGACGTGGTTCACACCTTCATGGCGATCGTCGGCATTTCGGCGATCATTGCCACGTCGGCGGCGCTTTTCAGCATCGTGAAGTACATCGGCGCAGCCTACCTCATTTATCTCGGCATTCGCGCGATCATCGAGAAAACGCCTGCCTATCCGGCCGCCGGCGCACTTGCGATCCCCGCTACCAAAGCATTTCGGCAGGCTGTTTTGACCGAGGTTCTCAACCCCAAGACCGCGCTTTTCTTCCTTGCATTTCTTCCGCAGTTCGTGCGGCCTGAAAACGGATCGGTGATGCTTCAACTGGCGACATTGGGCGTGATCTTTGTTCTGTTGGGCCTCATCAGCACGCTGGTTTTCGCCGTGGGTGCGGGCGGCCTCGGTGCATTCCTGCGCCGAAGCCCGACGGTGCTGAGATGGCAAGGCAAGGCTGTCGGCGGCATCTATTGCGCCTTGGGCATCCGGCTGGCGCTGCAACAGCGCTAGGAGCTCGACAGGCGACGCCGTATGAGGCTTCGGATAATGGGCAGGCACAGCTGATTTTCCGCTCGCAATTGCAAAGGCCGCGCGCTACCCAGTGCGCGGCTTTTCACAGCCGCGCCAACACATAATCACCCAGGGATCTGCCATGTTGCTCGTCGATGTCTATCTCGACAAATCGCCCATCCAGGGCATCGGCGTCTTTGCCAAAAACCACATTGCCCGCGGCACGCTGGTCTGGAAGCTCGACCCGAAATACGACCGGCGCATCGAGGTGGAGACCTACGAGCGGGAAACCGGGCCGGTCAAAACCTATCTCGACCGCTACGCCTATCCGGACCGGCGCGACCCGAATTACATCGTCTTCGAAGCCGACGATGCGCGCTACATGAACCATGCCGACAGCCCGAATTGCGACGTCTCGCAGCCGGAGGAGACCTATGCCTTGCGCGACATTGCGCCCGGCGAGGAAATGACCTGCGACTACAATCACTTCTTCGAAACCGGCTTCGACTTCCTCGGCGACCGCTGACCCAACGGCCCGTCAGCTCGCCGGCTTCTTGCGCGCCGGATAGCCGTTGGGATGCGGCGGCACGGCTTTCAGATAGGCGGCGATCGCCGCGCGGTCCTCCCGGGTCAGCACGGCCATGTTCCGTTGCACGTCGACCATCGCGCCGCCGACCGTATCGAAGTCCGGCGTGAAGCCGGTTTCGAGATAGTTGGCGATGTCGGCTTCCGACCAGTCGGCGATGCCGCCCTCGCCCGACGTGATGTTGGGCACGATGCCGCTGCCTTCCGCGGCCGCGGCGCCTGCCAGCCACTGGCTCTTCCTGGTACCGCCGGTAAGGTCCCGCGGCGTGTGGCATTCGCCGCAATGGCCGGGGCCTTCGACCAAATAGCGGCCGGCCTGCACCGGCTGCGGCGTGCCTTCGGGAAAGGAAACGACCGGCTTGTCGCTCAGATAGAGCAATTTCCACAGACCAAGGCCGCGTCGGACGTTGAAGGGAAACCCCAGCGAATTGGCGGGTGCCTTGCCGGCGACCGCGGGCAAGGTCTTCAGGAACGCATAGAGATCGGCAATGTCGGCCGGCTTCATGCGCGCGTATGAAATATAGGGAAATGCTGGATAAAGATGCTCGCCCGACGGCGACACGCCCTTCAGCATGGCGTTGGCAAAGTCTTCGACCGACCAGGCGCCGATGCCCTCCTTGGTATCCTGCGAGATATTCGGCGGCACGAAGGTGCCGAATGGCGTCTTGAGCTCGAGGCCGCCGACCAGCTGAAGGCGAGCGTCGCCTTGCGAGCCAGGCTTGGCATGACAGGATGTGCAGCCGCCAGCGTAGAAGATGCGCTTGCCCCTGTCAGCGTCACCGGGGCCAAGCTGCGCCAGCGTGGCGGCACCGAGCCTGACCGGAGCCGACAGGAACCAGCCGGCAATCGCGGCGACGCCGCCCAGAACGAGGGCGGCGCCGACGAGTTTCTTCAGCAAGGGCATTGCCCGCTATCAGCCTTTTTTCACCCTGTAGCTTTGATGACAGTTGCCGCAGCCGCCGCCGATGGTGTTGAACTGTGCCTTCAACGCGTCGGCATCCGCAGGTGCCGCGGCGACCGCCGCCTTGACGTCGGCGAGGTACTTGCCTTCAGCCGTCTTGAAGCCGGCCATGTCCTGCCAGATCTTGGGAGACGCCGTGGTGTCGCCGATGTCGCTGCCCGCCGGGAACAGCGCGTCGACGCCGGCATGGAATTTCTCGGCATTGGCCTGCAGTGCCTGCAACGCCGTCAGCACCGAAGCTGCGTCGTAGGGCGTCTCGCCCTTGACCACTTTCGACAAGCCGGCGGCGATCTTGCCACGTTCCTTCATCAGGGCCTGCCGGTCAGCGACCGGGTCGGCAAATGCCGCCGAACCGGCGAAGGCGAGCATCGAGATGGCGAGGATAAGCTTTCTCATTCACTTGGCTCCATGTTGAAGGCAATTCAGGATGCGGTCCCACCCCGATGACAAACGGCAAGGATGGCTTAAAAATTCCGACGCTTCGCCTCACGCTTGCGTGAAATTTTTGCAACTGTCGTTCTGATGCTGAAAAAGAAAAGCCCCGGTTCTGCCGGGGCTTTCTGGAACGGATCAGGCCTTTTCGTAGAGTTCGAGCACATAGTCCCAGTTGATGAGACTGTCGACGAAGGCTTCGAGATATTTCGGCCGGGCGTTGCGATAATCGATGTAGTAGGAATGTTCCCAGACATCGACGCCGAGGATCGGCGTCGCGCCATGGACGAGCGGGTTCTCGCCATTCGGCGTCTTCGAGATCGCCAGCTTGCCGTCCTTGACCGAGACCCAGGCCCAGCCCGAACCGAACTGGGTGGTGCCGGCGGCGATGAAGTCGGCCTTGAACTTGTCGTAGCCGCCAAGATCGCTGTCGACCGCTTTTTGCAAGGCGCCCGGCAGCTTGTTGCCGCCGCCCCCCTTCTTCATCCATTTCCAGAAATGGATATGATTGTAGTGCTGGGCGGCATTGTTGAAGAGCCCCGCATTCTTGCCGAAGGACTGTTTGACGGCTTCTTCGACCGACAAATCGCCCATGCCCGCCTCGGCGGCCAGCTTGTTGCCGTTGTCGACGTAGGCCTTGTGGTGCTTGTCGTGATGATATTCCAGCGTTTCCTTGGACATGTAAGGCTGCAAAGCCTCGTAATCATAGGGCAAGGCGGGCAATTCAAAAGCCATTGGTCGTACTCCCTCGTGGAAAAATCCGGTGTCGATACCGGACTAACATAGGACTGGATTGGTCTGGAACAACTCCGGAAACGAAGCGCCGGCCGCTTTTTAGCGGGTCAGCCGGGCGAAGTCGAATGCGCCCATTCCCAATAGAGTTCGCGCGCCTTCTTGGCCACCGGCCCGGGCTGCAGATTGCGATCCTCGATACGGGTGACCGGCACGACTTTCGAGTGGTTTCCGGTCGAGAAGATTTCGTCTGCCTCCAGGAAATCGCGGATCGACAGCGTCTTTTCCGTCGTCGTGAAACCGTATTCGCCAAGCAGGGCCATGGTGCGCGCGCGGGTGATGCCGGACAGGAAGGTCCCGTTCGGCGCCGGCGTCAGGACATGGCCGTCCTTGACCAGGAAAATATTCGAGGTCCCGGTCTCGGCGACATTGCCCAGCATGTCGAGCACGAGCGCATTGTCGAAGCCGCGCATCTTGGCTTCGAGGATGGCCCGGCCGTTGTTGGGATAAAGGCAGCCGGCCTTGGCGTTGGTCGGCATGGTTTCGATGGTCGGGCGCCGGAACGGCGACACCGTCACCGAAAAACCCGCCGGCGAGATCATCGGCGATTCATAGAGGCAAAGGCAGAAACGCGTCGAGGCCGGGTCTGCCGGCACGCCCATATAGCCGCCATGCTCGGCCCAATACATCGGCCTGATATAGACCGCCGTCTTACCGTCGAACTTCTTCAGCCCGTCCCAGGTCAGCCCGACGATCCTGTCGGTGCTCATCGTCGGCTTCAGGCCGAGCGCGATCGCCGAGGCGTTCACCCTTGCTGCATGGCGATCGAGGTCGGGAGCGACACCCTCGAACCAGCGGGCTCCGTCGAACACGCTGGTGCCGAGCCACATGGCGTGGCTGCGCGGCCCGAGGATGGCAACGTTGCCCTCGTACCAGTCGCCGTCGACGAAGGTCCATGTCGCGGATTGCGCCGCTGTCGCCAGTGTCATTGCCAGGTTCCGTTCGATGCTTCTTACGGCGCATTGGAAGATGCTTTGGCGGCCGCCGTCAACCGGTTGGGCTGAGATTTGTTGAGGCCAGCGGGCTGGCGGACTGCAATCAGCGCTTGCGCCTTGCCTTGCGCAGCCTCAAAACTGTCGCATGCACCATGCAGCTTACGTTTTCGACGCCTATGGCACGCTGTTCGACGTGCATGCGGCCGTGCGCCGTCACGCCGACCAGATCGGGCCGGACGGCCAGTTGCTGTCCGAGATCTGGCGCGCCAAGCAGCTGGAATATTCCTGGGTCAGGACGCTGATGGGGGCCTATGCCGATTTCTGGCAGCTCACCGAGCAGGCTCTCGATTTCGCCCTGCGCAAGGTTCCATCCGCCGATGCCGGGCTGAAAGCGAAGCTGCTCGAGGCCTATTGGCGGCTGGACTGCTATCCGGAGGTGCCGGCCGTGCTCAAGGCGCTCAAGGCATCGGGAGCAAGGCTGGCGATCCTGTCCAACGGTTCGCCTGAAATGCTGGAGGCGGCCGTCAAGTCCGCCGCCTTGGACCAGGTTCTGGACGACGTCTATTCCGTCGACAGCGTCAGGCGCTTCAAGACCGACCCGTCGGTCTACGACATGGTCACCACGGGCTGGCGCCTCTACCCGGACGCGGTCTCGTTCCAGTCCTCCAACCGCTGGGACGTCGCCGGCGCCACCAAATTCGGCTTCAGGACGGTGTGGATCAACCGCACCAACCAGCCTGAGGAATACCGGGATTTCCCACCGGCCCTGATCCTGCCATCCCTCGATGGTCTGATCTCCGGGGTTTGACGCCGGACATGTTGCCTGGGCGCAACAGTGACGATCCAGTCACAGCTTTGCCTTTGTTTGTCCACCCTGCGGCCAGAATTGGAACCGCCTATCGCGCTGGGCATTGCTCGGGCAACCGCGCGCAACCGGGCGCATTCATGCTTTGTTGCGATTTGAGACTTAAAAAAAGGCAATCATGTTCACACCCCCATCGTCCTCTCTGCGCCTTAGCCGTCGCGGTTTCCTCAACGCCGCAGCCCTTGGCGCCGCCTCGGTCGCGGTCTCCAGTTGCACCACGCTGTCGCAACAACCGGTCGAGCCACCGCCGCCGACCTATGTCGAGCCGGCGCTCGGCGACTATGTGACGATGTATGGGCCGATGTCGGATGGCGGCTTCGAGCTGCCGGCGATACCGGTCGACAAGATCGACCCGCAGTTCCTGCGCCAGATCGTTGACGATCCGACCGGGCAGCAGCCGGGCACCATCGTCGTCGACACCACCAATCACTTCCTCTACCTGGTGCGCCCGGGCGGCCAGGCGATCCGCTACGGCGTCGGCCTCGGCCGCGCCGGTTTCGAATGGTCGGGCGATGCCGTGGTCCAATGGAAGCAGAAATGGCCGAAATGGACGCCGCCGGACGAAATGATCTCCCGGCAGCCGGAGTTGAAGCCGTACAGCGCCGATAATGGCGGCATGCCCGGCGGGCTCAAGAACCCGCTTGGCGCGCGGGCGCTCTATCTCTTCCAGGGCAACCAGGACACGCTCTACCGCTTGCACGGTTCGCCGGAATGGCGGTCGATCGGCAAATCGGTGTCGTCGGGCTGTGTTCGCCTGATGAACCAGGACATTATCGATCTCTACGACCGTGTGCCGAACAAGACCCCGGTCGTGGTGACGGCCGACATCGGTCAGCCGATGGTGGCGACAGCAAACCGCAAAGCCATCCCGATCGACGCCGGCGTGCCGGAAGGATCGATCCTGCTCGGCCCGATAAAATCGATCACAAATTCGATCTTCTGAATTGGTCGAAAGCGCGCGGGCGGCGGGCTTTCGCCGCTCCGGCGGGCTTCCGGTCAGATAGCACCCCTGGCCCAAGACTTTTTGCGTTATGTGGCAATTTATGACCCAAACGCGACGTCCACCGTCAGCGTTCCAACGGCAGATCTGCGCCGCATGTCGGCCGTTGAGACCAGCTATGCCCTTTCCTGAAAGCCGACATCGCTGGAAACGACGCTAGAGTCGGATGCCCGGTCGAGATGAGCCTCGAAGCATGGATAAAGATGGTCCACGGCAGTCGCGACGACGGTGCAGATAGCACCGACAGGCCACGGCCTCGTGAGTGGCGATAGCGACCGCAGCATTCGGTAGTCGCCGCTGCCTTGGAGGCCTTGGTCCTAAGATAAGATCTACGCCGGAACCGTGCTAGGATGGCCGCCGCGCGGCGCGACTTGTCGTGCTTCAAAGCGCTCAGGAACGACTGTCATGCTCAATCCAATCTCCATAATGGCCGACCGGCTCGGCGATTATCTGTCAGAACTCTATCTCCAGTATTTCTCGCATCGCAGTCCGGAATATGCGAGTTACATAGGCGGGGCGGCCCGCCTTGTCCTGGAGCGCATCGGCAATTCGAACGCGCTCTATCACAACATCGAGCATACATTGATGGTTACGCTCGCTGGCCAGCAGATCATCCGCGGCCGGCTGCTTTCGGAATCACTGACTCCCGATGACTGGCTGCATTATACCTGCGCGCTGCTTGTCCACGACATTGGCATGGTGCACGGCGTATGCCAGGGCGACACCGAGGACAGCTTCGTCATTAACGACGCCGGCGACCGCTATACGCCACCGCGGGGCGCCTCCGACGCGGTTCTTGCGCCCTATCATATCGAGCGCGCCAAGATCTATGCGCGCCAGCGTTTTGCTTCCTCGAAGTTCATCAACGAGGAGCGCATTGTCGAGGCGATCGAGATGACGCGCTTTCCGGTGCCGAACGATCCGGCCTACCAGGTCACCAACACCGAGCCGGCGCTGGTCAGGGCCGCGGACCTGATCGGCCAGCTCGCTGATCCGTTCTACCACCGCAAGCTGCCGGCGCTGTTTGCCGAGTTCTCTGAGATCGGGATGGTGGAAAAGCTCGGCTGCAAGACCGCCGCCGATCTCGGCACCATCTTCACCGATTTCTTCACGCTGCAGGTCGAGCCCTATATCGGCGACGCGATCCGCTATCTGGAGCTGACGACCGAAGGCAAGCAGTGGATCGCCAACCTCCACAGCAACCTCTTCCAGTCCGGGCATCGCCCGGCCAGGATCGGGCCGTTCCCCGGCGTGTTGCAGCCTCCCTCGGCGAGCCTTTCGGTCTAACTTAAGAGCCTGGGATTGTGTCCTTTTTTCCGCCTGTGCCAAGCCGGCGGCTGTTGACGAAGACGAACGCCGGGGTCGAGCTGCTTTGCGACGACTGCGAGAAGGCGAAATGCTCGACATGCCGCATTTGGGTTCTCGACGGCATTGAGGCTTGCCCGGACCGGAATCCGGACGAAACCCTGATGGCGAACCGGTTGAGATTGGCCGATGAGGTTCGGCTGGCCTGTTAGTCAAGCCGGAAGGTGAGCTTCGCGCCCGATGCCTGGTGCTAGACGAACCGACATGATGATCACCAGCCAGCTTGGCGCTTCCGCCGCGTCGCGTTGCGGCGTCCGATATGTCAGTTTTTCCGTCGCGATCCCATGTCGCCTTTTCTCCGAAGCTGACCTTCGCGGAACCTATTGCAATTGTCCGAATCGGGTCATTCTCGTCGATTGTGGCGTGTCAGTTCACTTTCCCGGACATCTGAGTTCACCGTTGGTGATGCACATCGCAGCGACAGTAAGCACCTTTGCGCTTGCCTTGAAGGCATCCTATTCTGGAGGGTAGTAGCCGCTCGTGGGCATAGAATGTCGGTACTGCCTTTCTTAAGAATTTACGCGCCGCTCAACGCGCTGCTGGCTGCGACTGGGCTTGTAGCGGTGGCTACGCTCACGACACCGGATATGTCCGGACGAAGCAGACTGGCTCTGGCTGTCGTGCTCGCGGTCATTTGGGGCGTCTATCTCCTGCAACTGGCCGAGACGGTGCTCAAGCGCCGGGCGGGAGACGTTCGGGTCAGGACGCCGGCAATTGCCATTGATATGCTCGCGGTTTTGGTTCCACTCGCCGCATTTCTGCTCGTCGGCACGCCCGACCGGAGCCTCTACTGTGCTGTCTGGCTGCTGAAACCACTGCGCGACTCGACTTTCTTCCCGCTGCTGGGCAGGATCCTGACCAACGAAGCGCGCAACCTGATCGGCGTCACCACGGTCTTCGGCATCGTTCTGTTCGGTGTTGCGCTCGCGGCCTATGTCATCGAGCGCGATGTCCAACCGGAAAAGTTCGGCAGCATCCCCCCAGGCAATGTGGTGGGCGGTGGTCACGCTGTCCACCACGGGCTATGGTGACGCTATTCCGGAAAGCTTCGCCGGCCGCGTCCTTGCCGGGGCGGTCATGATGAGTGGCATCGGCATCTTCGCGCTCTGGGCTGGCATTCTTGCCACCGGCTTTTATCAAGAAGTCCGTCGCGAGGATTTCGTCCGTAATTGGCAATTGGTCGCCGCCGTGCCGTTGTTTCAGAAGCTCGGCCCGGCCACACTAGTCGAGATCGTGCGCGCATTACGACCTCGAATCGTGCCGGCGGGCGCTGTGATCTGCCGCAATGGCGAGACCGGTGATCAGATGTTCTTCGTCGTGGAGGGGCGCGTCAGCGTCGCGACGCCGACCCCGGTGGAGCTGGGCCCTGGCGCCTTCTTCGGCGAGATGGCGCTGATCAGCGGCGAACCGCGCTCGGCGACCGTCAGCGCCACAACGGTGGTCTCACTCCTGTCGCTGCACTCGGCGGATTTCCAGCTGCTGTGCAGCAGCAGCCCGGAGATCGCGGAAATCATCCGCAAGACCGCGCTCGAGCGGCGCGGCGCGGCACCTAAGGGTTGACCGTACTCGGTGTTCGTCAGGAGGAGGATGCGATGGCAAGGCTGCCAACTGCCTGCCGATGGTGGCTGGCTGGAGCTACATGGTGCGGCTCTATCGGCCACGCGCGGAGGTTCTGGACGGCACGTGGAAGTTCCCAAAGGCGCGGCCGGCGAACTAACCGTCATTGCTAGGTCCGCTTGGGGGTCACGGGCGTCGTTCAGACGACGGCGCGCGAACAGCCGCTTGGGTCAGGTCGCGTCATGCGACGCTCACAACTGAACGACCGCAATGGGTCGATATGCGACGGTCCTGATGGCGATCCGTAGGTCCCAACTGGCACGAAGCAGATGGGACTAATGGTCGTTGCAAAGGTCGGCTTGTGGCCCAACCGTACGGAAAGCTGCCATTCCGCTTGCGGCCGCGATCTCGGTCTAATAACCATCGCGACGGCAGTTCATCGCGCGAAGCTGACCTTCGCACGGTGCCCTCACCTGCCCCTGGCCAAACTCCCCAGAATGCCCCGGACGATCGCCCGTCTGACCGACGAGCCAACCGAACGCACCACGGATTGGTCGCAGCCTCCGCCACCGTCTGGCGGTTGGAGGGGCGCGGCGCGCGGCGGCCGCCGGTCGGCTGGGGATCGTCATTGCCGAAGCCGGGAATAGTCCAGCGCGAGCGGCCTGCGTCCTGTTGCTGCGCCTGTGCCTCCTGGGCATCCCTGGCCTTTTTCTGCAGGATCTCGAAAGCCGATTCGCGATCGACGGTCTGGCCGTACTGTCCCGCAACCGGGCTCTCAGTGATCAGCTTGCAGCGCTCTTCGGGCGTGATCGGGCCAAGGCGCGAGGACGGCCGGTCGATCAGCGTCCGCTGCACCATGGACGGCGCACCCTTGGCTTCGCCGGGATCAGCGCCTGCGATCGGCGGTTCCTAGCGGAGCACCGGCACCGGTCCACTACTGTGTGGCGGCGGTTGCCGTTCGCGCTCAATCAGCTCCTTATGCAAATCCATGATATGCCGTTCCCCGGCCTTCAGCGCCTCTGCCGAGGTGTGAACCGAGTAGTTCCCTAGATGGAGCGAATGCGGGTGCGGTGCGGCGCTACCAATCACCAGCTTTGCATCGACCTCACCAGTCGAGCGCATCTCGATGGCGCGGTCGCTGTCGTCGAATATTATCATCTCGCCCGCCGACGCTGGCGCATCGAGCATAACCTCGCCGCTTGAAACCGCGAGCCATCCCGCGGTTTGGCCGGCGGGCGTTTCATACCGCCAGCTCTCGCCCGGCTTCAACGTCACGATGAGATAGTTGACGCCGGCCTGCGCGCGGGCGGGGCTCTGCTGCCCGTCATAGCGCCCAATGATGAGACGGGCGGGGCCGACTTCCGGAATGGAAGCGGCTTCGAGATACTGGCTCTCGGCATCCGCAAGTTCGAGGTCGGCAGGAAGCGCCAGCTAGAGCTGAAAGCCCTGGAGTCCCTTGGAGTGGCCCGCTCCCAATTCCTTGCCGTGCCAGACGCCGCGGCCGGCACGCATCCACTCGACACCGCCATAGCCGATATTGCCAGAGTTACCCTGGCCCTCATCGAAGCTCGCATCGCCTTCAGTGAAGACGGTCACAGTCGCAATGCCCGAATGTGGATGGAGGTCGAAGGGGCTCTTGCTGGAGTCCGCAAGCGAGAAGATGTCGAGAAAGACGAACGGCTTCAACAACTCGCCGAGGTCGCTCGGGCTCATGAGCCGGGTGACCGGCCCATGAACATGGCCGCGGGTACGATAAACGACCCGCCGCGAGGTGGTCACCGCCGCGCTCATGCCGACACCGGTTGCGTCAGCCCGAGCAACGCAAGAGTGCTGCCGCGATACGACCAGGCGATTGCCAAGGACAGGGCCAGCAGCAACGCGGCAGGCGCGGGCGATCCCGGGACCACGGTGAGGTGGGAGATGATCGCGCCTATCATGGTCGCGGCGAGCACCAGGGCGGCAGGCCCGACAAACCGCGGGCTGAGCAGCAGGATTGCGCCGCCCACCTCGATGATACCGGTCGCGTAGCGGAACCACTGGCCCAGGCCGACATGGTCGAATACATCCACCATCATCTGCATGCCGATCAGCTTGAGGGTTCCGAAAAGGACGAAGGCAAAGGCGACGAGGCCGCGCAGGGCCCTCAAGATGATCCGCTGCCTGGCGGACATGCTATCGCTATTCATGGCTAGATCCTCTCGATAGGGAGAAAAGCGCCGCACGCCGGGGCGTGCGGCAAGGGATGAAAGCAGGACGGCTCGCCGCCCGTTGGTCACGCGCTCACGAGCGCCTGGGCCTCGATGCTGTATTCCTTGAGCAACGTGCGCGCGGCGTTCGCGTGGGGTGTAGCCCAATCGCGGAACAGCTCGGTCACTAGCGCGAAGGCGGTATTGGGAACAGCGCCCGCGTGCGTCAGCCGATCAACCGCGGTCCGATGTGCGAGCTGCGACAGTCCGCCGACGGCATCGACGACGAACATGACGTCGTGACCGACCGCCAGTGCGTCGACCACCGGAAACGCAAGGCAGATCTCGGTGTACAGCGCGCCGAAGATGAGCCGCTTGCGGCCGGTCTTCGCGACAGCCTCGCGAAAGGCAACGTCCTCCCAGGCGTTCATCGACGTGCGGTCGATGATCTGGATGCCGGGCAGTTCGTTGAGGATGGATTGACGCGTCGGATGATTGACGCCCATCTCGACGCCGACTGTTGACAGGATGATCGGGACCTTGAAGGCCTTGGCCGCCTTGATCATCAGCCGCACGTTGAGGTCGATGAGATTGGCCGGGGTCTCGGAACGGACGGTGTCGAACATCTCTTTCTGGTAGTCGATGAGTATCAGGACAGTGTCCTCGTGTTTCCAGACGCCTTGCTGCTTAGTCATGGCATTTCCTTTCATCAGCGCTGGGCTACCTGCCCGGCTCGTCAGTATCAATGCCGTAGCTGGTCGAGGGACGATAGCCGTGCTAGGCCAGCCACGCCGTCTCAAAAAGTGGAACGCCATGTTCGATCTGGAAGTGCTGAGTACCTTCGTTGAGGTGGCTGATGCTGGCGGGGTATCCGCGGCTGCGCGCCGGCTTGGATTGCCGAAGTCGATCATCAGCCGGCGGCTCCAACGGCTGGAGCAGGATCTTGGCGCGCAGCTACGCGCAGCTACTTGTCCGCACGACGCGCGGCGCGGCGCTGACCGAGGCAGGCGCCACCCTGCGCGAGCACGCCATCCGCGCCATCTCCGAACTGGAGGCGGCCCGAGATTCGGTTTCGCCCGAAGGAGATGTGCGGGGCCGGTTGCGGATTGCGGCCCCGCTGAGCTTCGGCGTCACGCACCTTTGCTCCGTGCTGACCGAACTGGCCAGCCGTCACCCAAGGCTGCATGTCCATACAGCCTATAGCGACCGCTTCGTCGACCTTGTCGGTGAAGGCTTCGACGTCGGCATCCGCGTAGGTATTCTGGCGGACTCAAACCTGATCGCACGGCGGATCGCACCCTTGCGCGGGACGTGCGTCGCCAGTCCCGCCTATCTTGCTAAACATGGAACTCCCATGACACCGGACGACCTCGCCAAGCACGAATGCCTCTTGCAGGGCAACGAGACGTGGCGCTTCGTCGTGAGCGGCAAGACGATCTCGATCAGTCCGGGCGGACGCTTCAAGGCGGACAACGGCACCGCACTGTTGACGGCTGCCTTGGGTGGGCTGGGCATTGCCGCGCTGCCCGACTTCCTTACCGACGTGCCGATCGCGGAGGGTAAGTTGAGACAAGTGATGGCGGATTATCCCTCGCCGGAGGCTGGGATCTACGTGGTGCGGCCACCTGGCGGGACCGCACCCAGAAAGGTGCGTGCGCTGATTGACATCCTCATCGAGTGGTTCGGCGCCCGTTGAGCGTAATCGCTGCGATGGGTGGTAAAACCTGACGTTCGCGCTATGCGTGATGCCGGCCCGTTCTGGTCGTTGAGAAATGCATGTCCGAACGGCTACTTCTGGCATAGCCGCCGTCGGTTGCCCTCCAAATTTTTCTGCTGTGCTTGATGCCAAGACAGCATTTGTCAAACTCGGTGGCCCGATGCTCCCTCACCGCCCCCTGGCCAAACTCCCCAGAATACCCCGCACGATCGCCCGTCCGACCGACGAGCCGACCGAGCGCACCACGGATTTGATCGCCGCCTCCGCCACCGTCTGGCGGTTGGATGGCCGCGGCGCCCGCCGGCCACCGCTGGGCTGAGGAGCGGGATCGTCATTGCCGAAGCCGGGAATGGTCCAGCGCGAACGGCCGCTCTCCTGCTGCTGGGCTTGCGCCTCCTGGGCGTCCTTGGCCTTTTTCTGCAGGATCTCGAAGGCCGATTCGCGATCGACGGTCTGGTCGTACTGTCCCGCAACCGGGCTCTCAGTGATCAGCTTGCGGCGCTCTTCGGGCGTGATCGGGCCAAGGCGCGACGATGGCGGGCGGATCAGCGTCCGCTGCACCATGGACGGCACGCCCTTGGCTTCCAGCGTGGAGACGAGTGCCTCGCCGGTGCCGAGCTGCGTGATCACGGTTGCGCAGTCGAAGTCGGGATTGGGCCTGAACGTCTCGGCCGCCGTCTTGACGGCCTTCTGTTCGCGCGGCGTATAGGCACGAAGTGCGTGCTGCACGCGGTTGCCCAACTGCGCCAGCACCGTTTCAGGGATATCCAGCGGATTTTGCGTGACGAAATAAACGCCGACGCCCTTCGAACGGATCAGCCGGACCACCTGTTCGACGCGGTCGATCAGCACCTTCGGCGCGTCATCGAACAGAAGGTGCGCCTCGTCGAAGAAGAAGACCAGCTTCGGCTTGTCCGGGTCGCCGACCTCGGGCAGTTCCTCGAACAGTTCCGACATCAGCCACAGAAGGAACGTCGCATAGAGCCGCGGATTCATCATCAATTTGTCGGCGGCGAGCACGCTGATGGCGCCGCGTCCATCACGCGTGGTGCGCATGATGTCGGCGATCCGCAATGCCGGCTCGCCGAAGAAATTGGCAGCGCCCTGCTGCTCCAGGACCAGCAGCGTACGCTGGATGGCGCCGACCGAAGGTTTCGTCACATTGCCATAGCGGGCGCCGATCTCTTCGGCGCGGTCGGCGATGTTGGCAAGCAGTGACTGCAGGTCCTTCAAGTCGAGCAGCAAAAGGCCTTCCTCGTCGGCGATGCGGAAGGCGATGTTCATAATGCCTTCCTGCGCCTCGGAGAGGTTCATCAGCCGCGACAGAAGCAGCGGCCCCATCTCCGAGATGGTGGCGCGGATCGGGTGACCCTGCTCGCCGAACAGATCCCAGAAGATGACCGGAAATTCCTGGAACTCATAGGGATCGAGCTTGACCTGCTCGGCCCGCTTGACCAGAAAATCCTGCGCTGTGCCCATCATGGCGATACCCGACAGATCGCCCTTGATGTCGGCGCAGAATACCGGCACGCCGGCATTGGAGAAACCCTCGGCCAATATCTGCAGGGTCACCGTCTTGCCGGTGCCGGTCGCGCCGGTGACCAGGCCGTGACGATTGCCATATTGCAGCAAAAGCCGTTCCGGCCGCTGATAGCTGTCGTCCGGCTTGCGGCTGGCTCCCATGAAGATACTGGTGTCGTCGGCCATGTGTCCGGTCTCCGCAAACCTATAGGGTTGAATGCCCTGATCCCCTTGAAGAAAAGGGAGGCCCGCCGCAGGTATAGTGAGGCCATTGCGCAGCGACAATGGGCATCGTCGAAAATGGCTTTTGGAGCTTGCGGAACCTGCCCATGTTTGGCAATCGGTTGACGGTCACCGTCACGGAAGGCGAGTTGCACGGCATGTGTGCTGCATTGTGATATGGGACCGGGGACCGTAGACTGACATAGTAGGCTGACACGGCCACTAGAACGAGGAGAACGGATGGGCGCCGGTGCCTTGACCCATGATGCCGACCTTCCGAGCGCCGACCGGCAACGATGGCTGGCGCTGGCGGAGAAGGCGCTGGCCGGCGGTTCCTTCGAGGAAAAGCTCGTCTCGCATACGGACGACGCCATCCGCATCGAGCCGCTCTACGAGCGTTCGGTGACCGTCGAGCCTGTCGTGCGCGCCAACCCTGGATCACCGTGGATCGTCAGCCAGCGTATCGACGATCCGGACATAGGCCGCGCCAGGGCGCAGGCGCTGGAAGACGTCGCGCAGGGTGCTACCGGACTGTCGCTTGTCTTCGAAGGCGCGCCGAACGCCTTCGGCTATGGCTTGCCGAGGACGGCCGAGGCGCTGGAGAGCGTGCTCGACGGCGTGCCGCTCAACCGCATCCAGATCCGCATCGATGCCCATCCCTGGAGCCGCGCCGTGGCCGACTGGCTAGTGGCGTTCTTGACCAAGCGCCGCTCCGACCCGGCAAAGCTCAACCTCTCCTTCGGCATCGATCCGGCGGCGATATTTGCCGGGACCGGCAGGCTGCGCATGTCGATCGAAGCTTTGCAGGCATCGATGCCGCAGTCGCTCGCACATTTCTTTTCGATGGGGGTGCCCGGCGTGCTGCTGGAAGCCGACGGGCGGGTGTTCCACAATGCCGGCGCAACCGAGGCGCAGGAGCTTGGCACGATGCTCGCCTCGGCAGTCTCCTATTTGAGGCTGTTCGAGAAGGCGCGCCAGCCGCTTGTCTATGCGGCGCCGCATATCGGTTTTGCGCTCAGCGTCGACCAGGACCAGTTCGTGTCGACGGCCAAGGTCAGGGCGTTGCGGAGACTGTGGGCGCGTGTCCAGGAGGCCTGCTCGATACCGCCCTCCACCGCCAGCATCCATGCCGAAACCTCCTTCAGGATGATGACGGCGGCCGACCCGGAAACCAACATCCTGCGCACCACCATCGCCGCTTTTGCCGCTGCCGCAGGCGGAGCGGATTCGATCGCCATCCTGCCGCACACCATCGCGCACGGCCTGCCCGCAGGTTTTGCCCGCCGCGTTGCCCGCAACGCGCAACTGATCATGGCCAATGAAAGCCACATCGACCACGTCGCCGATCCGGCTTGCGGTTCGGGCGCCGTCGAAGCCCTGACTGCGGAGCTCTGCGCGGCGGCCTGGCAGGAGTTCCAGCAGATCGAGGCGGAAGGCGGCGTGCTGTCCAGCCTCGAACAAGGCCACGTCCAGAGACGCGTGCAGGCAGCTTCCGCCCGCCGCAACGCTGCCTACCAGGCGGGCGAACGGGCGATCGTCGGCACGACGCTGCACCCGTCGAAAACCGAGCGTCCGGTCGAGACGCTGGCGGCGGAGCGGCGGCCAGCCTTCACCGAAGGCGTTGCGGTGTGCGAGCCGCTGTTTCCGATCCGCATCGATCAGTCGATCGGAGCCGTACCATGATCCCGGATTTCAGCCAGATCGGCTGGTCGCCGCCACGGCGGGCGCCGGTCGAGGTCAAAGGCCAGCGGATGACGCCGGAAGGCATCGCCGTCAAGCATCTCTACAACCAGGGCGATCTCAAGGGCTTGCCGCATCTCGATACCTATCCGGGCCTGCCGCCCTTCGTGCGCGGCCCCTATCCGACGATGTATGTCCAGCAACCCTGGACGATCCGGCAATATGCCGGCTTCTCGACGGCCGAAGAGTCCAACGCCTTCTACCGGCGCAACCTTGCCGCCGGCCAGAAAGGCCTGTCGGTCGCCTTCGATCTCGCCACGCATCGCGGCTACGACAGCGACCATCCGCGCGTCGCTGGCGATGTCGGAATGGCCGGCGTCGCCATCGATTCCATTCTCGACATGCGCCAGCTGTTCGAGGGCATCCCGCTTAACGAGATGACGGTATCGATGACGATGAACGGCGCGGTGCTGCCGATCATGGCGCTCTATATCGTGGCGGCGGAGGAACAGGGCGTCGCGCAGAAGGACCTCACTGGGACCATTCAGAACGACATCCTGAAAGAGTTCATGGTGCGCAACACCTACATCTATCCGCCCAAACCTTCGATGCGGATCGTGTCGGACATTTTTTCCTACACGTCGACGCATATGCCGAAGTTCAATTCGATCTCGATCTCCGGCTACCACATGCAGGAGGCGGGAGCGAC
This sequence comes from Mesorhizobium sp. M0815, assembly GCF_040319995.1. Lineage (NCBI taxonomy): Bacteria > Pseudomonadati > Pseudomonadota > Alphaproteobacteria > Hyphomicrobiales > Phyllobacteriaceae > Mesorhizobium > Mesorhizobium sp. M0815. The sequence continues at coordinate 107,217 of NZ_JAMYOU010000013.1, forward strand.
GGCGGACCTCGAGCTCGCCTACACGATTGCCGACGGTATCGAATATGCCCGCGCCGGCGTCGCGGCCGGCCTCGACATCGACCGTTTCGCGCCGCGCCTCTCGTTTTTCTGGGCGATCGGCATGAATTTCTTCATGGAAGTCGCGAAGCTGAGAGCAGCGCGCCTTTTGTGGGCCAGCCTGATGCTGAAGAACTTTTCGCCGAAGGACGAGCGCTCGCTGTCGCTGCGCACCCATTGCCAGACTTCGGGCTGGTCGCTGACGGCGCAGGACCCCTACAACAACATCATCCGCACCATGATAGAGGCGATGGCGGCGACTCAAGGCCACACGCAGTCGCTGCACACCAATTCCTTCGACGAGGCAATGGCGCTGCCGACCGATCATTCGGCCCGCATCGCCCGCAACACACAGCTCATCCTGCAGAAGGAATCCGGCACGACCCGGAGCATCGACCCGTGGGGCGGCTCTGCCTATGTCGAGCGGCTGACGCATGATCTGGCGGCGCGCGCGCTTGCCCATATCGAGGAGGTCGAGAGCCTCGGGGGCATGGCCGCGGCGATCGAAAAGGGCCTACCGAAGCTGCGCATCGAAGAGGCTGCCGCGCGCACCCAGGCGCGCATCGATTCCGGCGAACAGATCGTGGTCGGCGTCAATGCCCACCGTCCCGGCACGGACATCGAAGTCGACGTGCTGAGGATCGACAACGCGGAAGTCAGGGCGCGGCAATTGTCGAAGCTGCAGCGGCTGAAAGGCACGCGTGACGTCGCCGCCGTCGAGAGCGCGCTCGATGCGCTGACCCGTGCTGCCGGGAGTAACGAAAACCTGCTGGAATTCGCCATCCGGGCGGCGCGCGCCAATGCCACGGTCGGCGAGATTTCGCTGGCGCTGGAAAAGGTCTTCGGCCGCCATGTCGCCTCGGTGCAGACGATCTCCGGCGTCTATCGCAACGCGCTTGGCGACAATCCGGTGGTCGACCGGTTGCAGGACAAGGTCGTAGCGTTCGAGGAGAAGTCCGGCGGCAAGCCGCGTATTCTGGTCGCCAAGATGGGGCAAGACGGCCATGATCGCGGCCAGAAAGTGATCGCCACCGCCTTTGCCGATCTCGGCTTCGACGTCACCGTTGGGCCGATGTTCCAGACGCCGGACGAGATCGCCAAGCTGGCGGTCGAGCATGACGTGCACATCGTCGGCGCCTCGTCGTTGGCGGCAGGCCATTTGACGCTCATTCCCGAACTCAAACAGGCGCTGAAGAAGCTCGGCCGCGACGACATGCTGATCGTCGCCGGCGGCGTCATTCCACCGAAGGATTACGATGCAGTCCGGCAGGCAGGCGCAGCGGAGATCTTCCCGCCCGGCACGGTCATCCCGGAAGCGGCGGAGCGGCTGATGGACCGGCTGCTGCAGGCGGGCTGACGCGTTGTTATAATGCCCGTTGCAACGACCGACACGCTGAGTTATAATCAGCGTTGCAACAGGATGTCTCACCATGAACACGACCATTCGCAAGATCGGCAATTCCGAAGGCGTGATCCTGCCGAGGGAGATTCTCGATCGTCTGAACCTGAAGGCCGGCGACCAGCTTCAAATCGTTGAAACAGGTGACGGTCTTGCGCTGAAGCCAGTGGACGACAGCTTCGAGCGGCAAATGAAAGCTGCCCGCGAGGTCATGGACAAATACAAGGTCGCGCTTCAGAAGCTCGCCGAATGAGCTGGGAGTTTCTGACGCGGCGTGCAGTCGAAGCGATGCACGCCGAGCAGTTGCGCCGACACGGCGGAGCACAAGGCTTGAGGGATGAAAATGCCATTGAATCGGCGCTCGCCCGTGCGGAGAACAAAGCCAACTACGGAGACCCGTCGGTTGAAGAACTCGCCGCCGTCTATGTCTTCGGCATCGCCCGAAATCATGCCTTTGTCGACGGCAACAAACGCACCGCCATTGTCGCTGCCGGCGCATTTCTGATTGTGAATGGTTATGCCCTGTCGGCCAATGACGGCATGCTTTACGAATTCGTCATGGGCGTCGCCGCCGGCGAAATCGACGAGGCCGGTGCCGCGGCGTTCTTCCGCGACCATGTCGTCAAGCTCGAAGACTAACTATCGGAGAGCTTGACGATCTCCCATTCCTTGCCGTTAACCACGGCAATTTCGCCGACCTTCTTGCCGAACAGCGCCATCGCCATCGGCGACATATGGGAAATTGACCCTTTGGCCGGGTTGGCCTCATCCTCGCCGACGATCTTCCAGTGCACCTTCTTGCCGTCGTCGCTCTCCAGTGTGACGCCCATACCGAAGCGAACCATGTCGCTGCCCGGTTCCGGCACCGAAAGCTCGGCGCTTTCACGCCGCGCCGTCCAATAGCGGAGATCACGCGACACCAGCGCGATGCGCTCGCGGTCGGCCCTCTTTTCGGCTCTGCCCAGTTCGTCGCGCAGAGCGGCCACCTCCGCATCGATCAGCGCCAGGCCGTGTTCCGTCACCAGATTGCGGTGATGGCTGATCGGCCGCTCGCCGATGCCGGCAATGGCGTTTTCGCTGTCTTCCTCGCGGGTGAAGGCCCTGCTCATCCGATGAACTTAGGCCCGGCGCGACGACTCCACAAGCCATAGCCGGCAAACCCGACCTCGGGGCCGATCCCGTCTGGCACGAATCCTGCCGCGTGAGCGTTGGACGCAAGGGATCTGTGCCGATGTTGAACAGAAGAACGCTGCTTACGCAGACCGCCGGCTTTGCCGTCATGGGGCTTTCGCTCGGCAAGGCAGCGGCGGAAAACCTGCACGGCATCGACAAAGCCGCGATGCGCGGGGCGATCAATGCGACCGATCTCGGCGTCCGGCCCGGCGCGCTTGAGGACCAGAGCAAGGCTTTCACCAAGCTGCTGCGCGAAGCGCACGTTCGCGACATGCCGGTGTTCCTGCCGCCGGGGACCTATATCGTTTCCAACCTGTCGCTGCCCGGCCGCGTGCGCCTGTCCGGCGTGGCGGGCGCATCGCGGATCGTCTATGGCGGCAACGGCCATCTCATCATGGCGGAACAGGCCGAGCATATCGTACTCAGTGGACTGGTGTTCGACGGCAGCAACCACTGGATGGGCGATTATACGCAAGGCCTGCTCGATCTGCGCCGCATCGCCCATCTCGTCGTCGACAATTGCCAGCTTACCGGCAGCGGCAAGAACGGTCTGGCGCTCGAACACGCCTCGGGCCGTATCGAACGCTCGGAGATATCCGATGCGGCCGATGCCGGCATCTATTCGGTCGAGGCCGATGGCCTGGAAATATCAGGCAATAGCGTCTCCGACTGCGCCAATGGCGGCATTCTGGTGCACCGCTGGCAGGCGGCGGAAGATGGTACCATCGTCAGCGGCAACCGCGTCGAACGCATCCAGGCGCGCAGCGGCGGAACCGGCCAGAACGGCAACGGCATCAATGCCTTCCGCGCCGGCAATGTCATCATCTCCGGCAATATTGTTTCGGATTGCGCGTTTTCGGCTATCCGCGCCAACAGTGCCAGCAATTTGCAGATCACCGGCAACACCTGCTCGCGCTCGGGCGAAACAGCCGTGTATTCCGAATTCTCATTCGAAGGCGCCATCATCAGCAACAACATCGTCGATAGTGCTGCGAACGGTATTTCGATCGTCAATTTCAACGAAGGCGGCCGCATGGGGGTCTGCTCCGGCAACATCGTCCGCAACCTGTCGACCAGCGGCCCCTACCCTGCCGATGCGCCCGGCTTCGGCGTCGGCATCAGCGTCGAGGCAGACACCACCGTTTCCGGCAATGTCGTTGAGAATGCGCCGCTCTACGGCATGCAGATCGGCTGGGGACCGTTCATGCGCAATGTGGTCGCCACGGGAAACGTCATCCGCAAGGCGGGGACCGGTATCGTCGTCACCGTGGTCGAAGGTGCCGGGACGGCAATCATCTCCGACAATGTCATCGACGGAGTCCAGAACGGCGCGATCGTCGGCCAGCGCTGGGCCGAGCCGGTGACCGGCGACCTCGCCGCGTCAGGCAATGCCGGCTATGCGCATTTGACCGTCGAGCGCAATCACGTCAGTTGAGGGCGGCGGTGGGCCGGAGCGCGCCGACTTTGGCGCCGATCCGGCTTTCGATAGGCGGATTTGCCTGTTCGATCAGCTTTGCCGCCAGCGGCTGGTCTGCGTGCAAAAGCTTTAACAGCACGGCCGCGAGCATGACTTCAGTTGCGCGGCCGGCGCCGTCGTCGCATTTCAGCGCGATGCCAAGGCCAAGCTCTGGAAGGGCGGCACAATGGACGCCCTCGGCGCCCCCCTTGGCAAAGATCCGGCCAGGCGCGGCCTCCATCATCGCGACGTCGGACCTGCCAGTGCCGGCGACGAAAAACGGCTCGGCCATGCAGGCGGAAAGCAGCCGCTTCGCCGCCCGGGCGCGCACCGGCTCGAAGCTGGCGCCTGTCGCCATGCGGGCAAAGCCAAGCGCAAAGCTGCGCAGCGGCACGGCATAGGTCGGAATCGAGCAACCGTCAGTGCCACGGTGATCGGCGTCATGGGCAGCACCGGTCACCGCCTGCATCGCTTCGCGCACCATCTCCTGCGAAGCATGGCCAGCCTTGACGTAACCGCGATGGGCGATGCCGCTGTGAACGCAGGTGCATAGGAAGCCTGAGTGCTTGCCGGAACAATTGTTGTGCAGCGCGTTCGGCACGCTGCCGGCGCGGGCAAGCGCCAGCGTCGCCCCATGGCTCGACGGCCAATGCGCGCCGCATTCGAGTGCCGTCTCGTCCAGGCCGGCCTTCGCCAGCATAGCCCTCGCGAGCTCGACATGTGGCGGCTCGCCGGAATGCGAGGCGCAGGCCAGTGCCAGCTCCCGGTCACCGAAGCCGTAGCCATCGGCAGCGCCGCTCTCGACCAGCGGCAACGCCTGGATCGCCTTGACCGCCGAACGCGGGAACACCGGTTGTGCCGTGTCGCCGATCTCCCAGACAGGCTTGCCGTCGGCGTCGAAGACGGCAACAGCGCCGCGATGCGCGCTCTCGACGATAGCGCCGCGCAAAACTTCGACCAGAACCGGATTTGTCATGAATTCCCCGCTAGCGCATGATCTCGAAACTCGGAATCAATTTTCGAAAAGGATCATGCGCAAAATCAAAGCGATATAGCGCCCTTTTGCGCGCGCGAAGCGGCGCGCGCGCTGTAATGCGGGGCCGCTTTTATCTGATCCGGTCGAGAATGGAAACGTAGTTGGCGACCGCCGCGCCGCCCATGTTGAAGATGCCGCCGAGCTTTGCTCCCGGCACCTGGATGCCGCCCGCCTCGCCGACGAGTTGCATGGCGGTAAGCACATGCATCGATACGCCGGTGGCACCGATCGGGTGGCCCTTGGCCTTCAGCCCGCCGGACGGATTGACCGGCAGCCTTCCGTCTTTCGCCGTATCGCCATCCAAGGCCAGCTTGGCGCCCTCGCCCGGCTTGGCCAGGCCCATCGCCTCATACTCGATCAGCTCGGCGATGGTGAAACAGTCATGCGTCTCGACGAAGGACAGGTCGCCGAGCGTCACGCCGGCCTGCTTCAGCGCCTGATTCCAGGCCTGCTCGCAACCTTCGAACGCGAGGATGTCGCGCTTCGACATCGGCAGGAAATCCTGCACATGCTCATTGGCGCGGAAGGCGACGGCGCGGCGCATCTTCAGCGCCGTCGCCGTGTCGGCGAGGACAAGGGCGGCGGCGCCGTCCGAAACCAGCGAGCAGTCTGTGCGCTTCAGCGGACCGGCGACGAAGGGGTTTTTTTCGCTTTCCTGCCGGCAGAACTCGTAGCCGAAATCCTTGCGCATCTGCGCGTAGGGATTGTCGACGCCGTTCTTATGGTTCTTGGCGGCGATCATCGCCAGCGCATCCGACTGGTCGCCGTAGCGCTGGAAATAGGCTTGAGCGATCTTGCCGAAGACGCCAGCGAAGCCTGCCGGCGTGTCACCATCCTCCGGCAGATACGAGGCCTTGAGCAGGTTCTTGCCGATCTCAGGACCGGGCGTCGTCGTCATCTGCTCGGCGCCGACCACCAGCACGATACGGGCGGCATTTGCGTCGATGGCGCGGATGCCTTGCCTGACCGCCGCCGAGCCGGTGGCGCAGGCGTTCTCGACGCGGGTCGCCGGCTTGAAGCGCAGCCGGTCGTCTGCCTGGAGGACCAGGCTCGCGGTGAAATCCTGGGCGGAAAACCCGGCGTTGAAGTGGCCGAGCACGATCTCGTCGACGTCATCTGGACCGATGCCGGCATGATCGAGCGCCTCGACCGCCACCTTGGTGATCAGGCCCTCCAGCGTCTCGCCTTCGAGCTTGCCGAAGCGCGAATGCGCCCAACCGACGATGCATGCTGTCATGGCGATCTCCATCCTGCAGGCCCGGCTGCGCGATGTCGCGGCCGCTCGGCATTGTTCAAGGATGAACCGTTCCGCCGGTTTCGTGAAGGGGCCAGAACCGCACAATCGCTTGATCTTGATATCTGGTCATAACGCCTGGCATTTGCCAGCAAATCAGGCTGAATTTTTTGTTGATTGATGCGTCAATAAAAAATAAACTTACCCAACAGGCTGGAGCAAGAATGCCGAAACTCGGAATGGAGCCGTTGCGCCGCAAGGCGCTCATCGACGCAACGATCTCGGCGATCGGCGAGCGCGGTTCGCTTGATGTCACGATGTCGGAAATCGCCGGGCGCGCCGGCGTGTCCTCGGCGCTTGCCCACCATTATTTCGGCGCCAAGGACGAATTGCTGTTGGCGACGATGCGGCACATCCTGAGCGGGCTCACCGCCGATACGCGGCGCGCGCTTCGCACGGCCGGCACGGCGCGCCAGCGCGTCTCGGCAGTGGTCGCGGTCAATTTCTCCGACGTCCAGTTCCAGCCGGAAACGATCGCCGCCTGGCTCGCCTTCTATGTCGAGGCGCAGAAATCGGCAGCACTTCGCCGGCTGCTCAAGGTCTATGCACGGCGGCTGCATTCCAATCTGCTTAGCGGGCTGACCGGTATCCTGCCGAGAAGCGAGGCCGACCGGGTTGCCGAAGCGACGGCGGCGCTGATCGACGGGCTCTATATCAGGCGCGCGCTGAAGGACGGCGTGCCCGATGCCGCGACCGCGATCGCACTGGTTGAGGACTATCTCGAAATGAAGCTTAGCGGACGGCAGAAGCAGTGACATCCAAGCGACCCAACATCCTGATCGTCATGGTCGATCAGCTCAACGGAACGCTGTTTCCAGACGGGCCGGCAGACTTCCTGCACGCGCCACATCTGAAGGCGCTCGCCGCGCGTTCGGCGCGTTTTTGCAACAACTACACCGCCTCGCCGCTCTGCGCGCCGGGCCGCGCCGCATTCATGAGCGGCCAATTGTCGTCACGCACCGGGGTCTATGACAACGCCGCCGAATTCACCTCGTCGATCCCGACCTTTGCCCATCATCTGCGCGCCGCCGGCTATCACACCTGCCTCTCTGGCAAGATGCATTTCGTCGGGCCGGACCAGTTGCACGGCTTCGAGGAACGGCTGACCACCGACATCTATCCGGCCGATTTCGGCTGGACGCCGGACTATCGCAAGCCCCGCGAGCGGATCGACTGGTGGTATCACAATCTGGGCTCAGTGAGCGGTGCCGGAACTGCCGAAATCACCAACCAGCTGGAGTATGACGACGAGGTCGCCTTCCATGCGGTGCAGAAGCTCTACGATCTTGCCCGCGTCTCCGACGACGTCGCACATCGGCCCTGGTGCTTGACGGTTTCCTTCACCCATCCGCACGATCCCTACGTCGCACGGCGGCGCTACTGGGACCTCTACGAGGATTGCCCGGCGCTCGAGCCCGAGATCGGCTTCATTCCCTACGACAGGCAGGACCCGCATTCGCAGCGGCTCTACCGCGCCAGCGACTATGATAGCTTTGACATCACCGCGGAGCAGATCCGCCGCGCGCGGCGCGGCTATTTCGCCAATATCTCCTATCTCGACGACAAGCTCGGCGAGTTGCTGTCGGTGCTCGAGCGCACGCACATGCTCGACGACACGGTCATCCTGTTCTGCTCGGACCACGGCGACATGCTCGGCGAGCGCGGCCTGTGGTTCAAGATGTGCTTCTTCGAAGGTTCGGCGCGGGTGCCGCTGATGATCGCCGGCAAGAGCATACGCACCGGGCTGATCGACACGCCGGTCTCCAACCTCGACGTGACGCCGACGCTTTGCGATCTCGCCGGCATCGACATCAGCGCGATTGCGCCGTGGACCGACGGCCAGTCGCTACTGCCGCTGCTGAACGGAAGGAAACGCTCCGCGCCGGTGCTGATGGAATATGCAGCCGAAGGCTCGAACGCGCCGATGGTGGCGATGCGCGAGGGCCGCTACAAATTCATCCATTGCGAGATCGATCCGCCGCAACTGTTTGATCTTGAATCGGATCCGCTGGAATTGACCAACCTCGCCGCCGATCCGGCCAATGCGGCTTTGGTCGCGGCTTTCACCGGCAAGGTGCGGGAGCGCTGGGACATGGCGGCGTTCGATGCCGCGGTGCGTGCCAGCCAGGCACGCCGCTGGGTGGTCTACCCGGCGCTGCGCAACGGCACCCACTACCCTTGGGAATTCCAGCCGCTGCAGAAAGCATCGGAGCGCTACATGCGCAATCACATGAACCTCGACCTGCTCGAAGAGCAGAAGCGCTTTCCGCGAGGCAAATGATGGCAGACAGTCTCGTCCCCTCGCTCGACCATCTCAGGCAGGCCTATGCCGCCACCTCCAAGGCGACGCAGATCACGCCGCTGCTGGAATCGGCGGCACTCGCCCGCGAGACCGGCGCCGCCCGCTTCTTCGTCAAGGCCGAGTCGCTGCAATGGGCAGGATCGTTCAAGGTGCGCGGCGCCTACTGGCGGCTGAAGCGGCTGTCGCCTGACGAAGCCAAAAAGGGCGTCGTCGCCTATTCCTCCGGCAATTTCGCGCAAGGGCTGGCGGCGGCGGGCCAGGCGCTCGGCATTCCTGTCACCATCGTCATGCCGATCGACGCGCCGGCCGCCAAGCGCGACGCCACATCGGGCTACGGCGCGCACGTCGTGCTGACCGACCATGGCGAGCGCGCGCGTGAGGAAGTCGCTGCCGCCAGGGCGCGCGAGATCGCCGCGAGCGAAGGCCTGGCGCTGCTGCACCCGTTCGACGATCCGGAGATCGTCGCCGGCCAGGCCGGTGCCGGGCTGGAGGCACTCGACCAGCTCGCCGCCAGGCAAACCGAGGCCGATCTCTTGTTCTGCTCGGTCGGCGGCGGCGGCCTGATCGGCGGTGTTTCGCTGGCCTTCCACTACCTGTCGCCAGCCACGAAGATCATCGGCGTCGAGCCGGAAGGTTTTGACGGCATGGGCTCGTCGCTGGCACATGGCGCCATCGAAACCATGCCGATCGGGCCGAAATCGATCTGCGACGGGCTGATGTCGCGGCGGCCTGGCGACGCGCCGTTCGCAGCGGTGAAGACCGCCGGCGTTCGCGGCGTCACCGTCGACGATGCTTCGGTGCGGCGCGCTATGCGGATCGCCTTCGAGCGGCTGAAGCTGGTGCTCGAGCCTTCGGGCGCTGCTTCACTCGCGGCGTTGCTCGGCGGCAAGGTCGACGTGACCGGCAAGACCGTTCTCGTAGTGGCAACCGGCGGCAACGTCTCGCTGGCCGATTTCATTGCGCATATGAACCATGGGCGCGCATGAACCATGCTTGAAGCGGATTTCGTCATCATCGGCTCCGGCTCGGCCGGCTCGGCCATGGCCTACCGGCTGTCGGAGGACGGCAAGCATTCCGTGATCGTCATCGAATATGGCGGCAGCGATATCGGGCCGCTGATCCAGATGCCGTCGGCGCTGTCGATCCCGCTCAACATGAGCCTCTACGACTGGGGCTTTGCCAGCGAGCCGGAGCCGCATCTCGGCGGCCGCGTGCTGGCAACGCCTCGCGGCAAGGTCATCGGCGGCTCATCCTCGATCAACGGCATGGTCTATGTGCGCGGCCATGCCCGCGACTTCGACCATTGGGCCGAACAGGGCGCGGCCGGCTGGGGCTTCGCAGACGTGCTCCCGTACTTCAAGCGAATGGAGGACAGCAATGGCGGCGAGAATGGCTGGCGCGGCCATGGCGGCCCGCTGACTGTGCAGCGCGGCTCGCGGACCAATCCACTCTACGGCGCCTTTGTCGAGGCAGGCCGTCAGGCCGGTTTCGAGCTAACCGATGATTACAATGGCGCGAAGCAGGAAGGTTTTGGGCCGATGGAGCAGACCATTCGTGGCGGTCGCCGCTGGTCGGCGGCGAGCGCCTATCTCAGGCCGGCACTCAGGCGGAAAAATGTCAGCTTGGTCAAGGGGTTCGCCCGACGGGTAATCATCGAGAATCAACGCGCCACCGGAGTCGAGATCGAAGCGCGCAAGCGGATTCAGGTGATCAGAGCGCGGCGTGAGGTGATCGTTGCCGCGTCCTCGATCAACTCGCCCAAGATCCTGATGCTGTCCGGCATCGGCCCCGGCCAGCACCTCAAAGAGAACGGCATTCCGGTGATTGTCGACCGGCCCGGCGTCGGCCGCAATCTGCAGGACCACATGGAACTCTACATCCAGCAGGAATCGACAAAGCCGATCACGCTGAACTCCATCTTGAACCCGTTCTCGAAGGCATTGATCGGCGCGCAGTGGCTGTTCTTCAAGTCCGGCCTCGGCGCCACCAATCATTTCGAGGCGGCCGCCTTTGTGCGCTCGCGCGCCGGCGTCGATTATCCCGATATCCAGTATCACTTCATACCGGCAGCAGTCCGCTATGACGGCAAGGCGGCGGCGAAGGCGCATGGCTTCCAGGCGCATGTCGGGCCGATGCGGTCGAAGTCGCGCGGTTCGGTCACGCTGCGCTCGCCCGATCCCAAATCGAAGCCGGTGATCCGCTTCAACTACATGTCGCATCCGGACGACTGGACGGAGTTCCGCCACTGCATCCGGCTGACCCGTGAGATCTTCGGGCAAGCGGCCTTCGATCCTTACCGCGGCAAGGAACTGTCGCCGGGTTCGCACGTACAATCGGACGACGAGCTCGACGCCTTCATCCGCGACCACGCCGAAAGCGCCTATCACCCTTGCGGCACCTGCAAGATGGGCCGTGCCGACGATGCGATGAGCGTCGTCGATCCGGAATGCCGCGTCATCGGCGTCGAAGGGCTGCGGGTCGCCGATTCCTCGATCTTCCCGCGCGTCACCAATGGCAATCTCAACGCGCCGTCGATCATGACTGGCGAGAAGGCCGCCGACCACGTTCTCGGGCGCTCGCCGCTGGCGCCGTCCAACCAGGAACCATGGATCAATCCGCGCTGGCAGGCGTCGGACAGATAGGCCATGATCCGGCGGACGCACATTCCGCCTGCCGCGAAAGACGATTGGAGAACAGTCATGCGCGCCCAGCCAACGGCATCGCATTATGTCAATGGCCGCTATATCGACGACGAGCGCGGCGCGCCGCTGCCGGTCATCTATCCGGCGACCGGCGAGACCATTGCCATGCTGCGCTCGGCGACGCCGAACGTGCTTGAACTCGCGATCGAAGCCGCGCGTGCGGCACAGCCGGCCTGGGCACGGCTGAAGCCGGTCGAGCGCGGCCGCATACTGCGCCGTGCCGCCGACATTTTGCGCGCCCGCAATGCCGATTTGGCGCGTATCGAGACGCTCGACACCGGCAAGCCGATCCAGGAGACGCTGGTTGCGGACGCCCCTTCGGCGGCGGATTGCCTCGAATATTTCGGCGGCGCGGTCGCCGCCTTTAATGGCGAGGCCGTCGATCTCGGCGGTCCCTTTGCCTATACCAGGCGCGAGGCGCTCGGCGTCTGCGTCGGCATCGGCGCGTGGAACTACCCGATCCAGATCGCCGGCTGGAAATCCGCACCCGCCCTCGCCATGGGCAATGCGATGGTGTTCAAACCGTCGGAAAACACGCCGCTTTCAGCGCTGGCGCTCGCCGAAATCTACACCGAGGCCGGGCTGCCCGACGGGCTGTTCAATGTCGTGCAAGGTTTTGGCGATGTCGGCGCCGGCCTTGTCGGCCATGAGGTCGTCGCCAAAGTCTCGGTGACCGGCTCAGTGCCGACCGGCCGCAAGGTGCTGTCGCTCGCCGGCTCGAAGATGAAGCACGCGACGATGGAGCTCGGCGGCAAGTCGCCGCTGATCGTCTTCGAAGACGCCAACCTCGAAAACGCCATCGGCGGCGCGATGCTCGGCAATTTCTATTCGACCGGTCAGATCTGCTCCAACGGCACACGGGTCTTCGTGCAGCGCAGCATCCATGACCGTTTCGTCGAAAGGCTGACCGAGCGGACCAAGAAAATCCGCATCGGCGACCCGCTCGACCAGGACACGCAGATGGGGCCGCTGGTCTCGAAGGCGCAGCACGACAAGGTCGTCTCATACATCGAGGCCGGCAAGCAGGATGGTGCGGTGCTCGCCTGCGGCGGCAATGTGCCTACGCTGCAGGGTTTTCAGGGCGGCTTCTTCGTCGAGCCGACGGTGTTCACCGGTGTCACCGACACGATGCGCATCGCCCGCGAGGAGATTTTCGGGCCTGTCATGAGCGTGCTGAAGTTCGACAGCGAGGACGAGGTGATCGAGCGCGCCAACGACACCGAATTCGGCCTCGCTGCAGGCGTGTTCACGCGCGACCTGGCGCGCGCCCACCGTGTCATCGCCGAATTGCAGGCCGGCACCTGCTGGATCAACGCCTACAATCTGACGCCGGTCGAAATCCCGTTCGGCGGCTTCAAGCAGTCCGGCATCGGCCGCGAGAATTCGCTCGCGGCATTGGCACTCTATTCGCAGCTAAAGTCGGTCTACGTCGAGACCGGTGATGTCGCCAGCCCGTACTGATCCTTGCGGGCCGTACCGTCCAGATACTGCGTCAGCGCACAGACCAGATGGTAGAAGATGCTGGCCGGCACCTCGCTTGCCAGCGAGCGGCCACGCTCGTCGATGCGGTCGATCCACAGGCCGAGCGGTGCCGGATTGATGTGCCAGCGGAACAGCCGGCCGACACGCGCCTCGATTTCCGGCTTCAGGTCGGGACCGCCCGAGCCGTCCAGCGCGATCGCTGCCTTGATTGCTTCGGCCTGCGGCCAACTGCGCGAGACGCGGTCGAGCGGCAGCCCTTGCCGCGAGACGGCGCCGTAGGCGAGGCCTGTGGCGCGGTTCAGGCCATTGGCAATCGCCGACGCGTAGAGTTTCCTGGCGAGGCCGGTCAAGCCGCTTTGGCCGCTGCGGCCCGCGAAGTCGACCAGCAGCGAGGCCCATTCGAAATGATGGCCCGGTTCGGTCCACGTGCCTTTCTCGCCAGGGGCTGGCCGCCATTCATTGTCGAAATACTCACCCAGCGTCCAGCTTTCCGGGTCGAAGAAATGGCTGCGGAACAGATCGACGATGCGCGCGGCGCGGCGAAGATAGGCGCGCTCGCCGGTCGCCTGATGCCAGGCCAAAAACGCCTCGAGCAGATGCATGTGCGGGTTGGAGCGGCGTTCGCCCTCGCCGCTCGAGGTCTCGCGGAAGCCGGTCAGGCGTTCGTCCTCGAGATGCGCGTCGATGAACGCAAAGGTCTCCTCGCCAAGCCGCAATGCATCCGGATTGCCGCACATATGGGCATGCGCCAGCGCCAGAAGCACGCAGGAATGGTCATAGGCATCCTCGGCGGCATCGGCGACGGTGCCGTCGACGTTGAGCGTGCGCACCCAGCCGCCATTATCGGTGCGGCCGTTCCTGGCCATGAATTCGAGGCCGTGGCTAATCAGCCGATCGGCCGGGCCGTTCCAGCCGCGCGCCTTGGCGACGGCGAAGGCATAGATCTGCCTGGCCTGCGTGCGCATGCGCTTGGGTTTCATCAGCGGGGTGGCGTCGAAACCGAGCGCCTCATGGAACCCGCCATGGCGCTCATCGACGCCGATCGTCGACCACAGCGGCACCGTCTCCTCGAACAGCCAATGGTGCACGCGGCGTTGCCAGGCGCCGCTTTCGATGACGCGATCGTCGGCGGGCGTGAACCTGGTCTCCAGGCGGCCGCTCTTTTCGAGCTGCTCGACGATCTTCTTGACGTTCTGGCTGTGGCTGACCGGCGCGACGAAAGTGGCGTCGGCGGTCGAGACGATGGCGACGTCCTTCAGGCCAATGGCCGACAGCAGGCGGCCGTCGCTGCGGATATAGGAGTTCTCGCAATCGATGGCGACGACGTCGCCGACAATGACGTTGCCCTGCTTGTCGGACGGCCCGACATCGAGCAGCGATTGCCAGGAACCGAGATCGTTCCAGCGAAAGCCGGCCGGCACCATGGCGATGCCGCTGGCGCGCTCCATGATCGCATAGTCGATCGATGTCGAAGGGATGGCGGCATAGAGCTCCAGAGGCATGTAGAGGCCGGAAAGATCCGATGTCGCAGCCTGGTAGGCAGCCTCTGTGGCGCTCCAGATGTCTGGCTGGAAAGCCATGAACGCGTCGCGCATGGCACTGGCGCGAAACAGGAAGATGCCGGTGTTCCAGTAGAAATTGCCGGCCTCAAGATAGCTCTGCGCGGTGGCGAGATCGGGTTTTTCGACGAAACGCGAGACATCGCAGATGCCATCGCGCTCGCCGGCCACCTCGATGTAGCCATACCCGGTCTCCGGTTGGGTGGGCTTGATGCCGAACACCACCAGCCTGCCTTCGCGCGCCGCCGCCGTGCCGGCCTCGACGCTCCGCCAGAATTGCTGCGCGGTCGCGATCTCATGGTCGGACGGCACCACCAGCACCAGGCTGTCGCCGAATTCGGACAAAGTGCGCAGGCTTGCCAAAGCGACGGCCGCGGCAGTGTTGCGTCCGGTCGGCTCGAACAGCGGGCCGCCGCCGGAAAGCTCGTGGCCGGCAATGTCGGCATGAACGCGGTCGGCGTGCCTTTCCGAGGCAATCAGGAAAACCGGCGTTTCGCCTTCCGGCCGCGCAGTCAGCCGGCGTAGCGTCTTGGCCAGCATCGAGCCGTCGCCGGAGAAATCATGGAACTGCTTGGGATTGTCCTCGCGCGACAGCGGCCACAGCCGCGAGCCGATGCCGCCGCTCATCACAAAACTGACGATCCGTTCGGTCATGAAAATAAGTCCCGCTCAAAAGGTCTGATTGTAGGCGCCGACTTCCGGGCTGCGGCGCAGCACCGCGTCGACGGCTTCGAACATCTGGCGACGCCGCTCGGACGATACCGGGCTTTCGACCACCACCACAAGCTCCGGCTTGTTCGATGATGCCCGCACCAGCCCCCAAGTACCATCCTCCGCCACGACCCTGACGCCGTTGACGGTGATCAGCTCGGCGATCTTCTGGCCGGCGAAGACTGCGCCCTCGTCCTTCATCTTGCGAACATCGCCTACGACCCGCTCGACGACGCCGTATTTGAGCTCGTCGGCGCAGTGTGGCGACATGGTCGGCGTGCCGAACGTCAGCGGCAGATCGCGGTAGAGGTCGGCCATGCTGCTTTGCGGGCTGCGATCCAGCATCTGGCATATAGCAATGGCCGTGACCAGGCCATCGTCATAACCGCGGCCAATCGGCGGATTGAAGAAGAAGTGGCCCGATTTCTCAAAACCGGCGACAGCGCCGAGTTCGGCGACGCGCCGTTTGATGTAGGAATGACCGGTTTTCCAATAGTCGGTGACCGCGCCATTTTCCCGCAACACCTTGTCGGTCATGAACAATCCGGTCGACTTGACGTCGACGACGAAAGTCGAGCCGGGATAGAGGTGTGAGATGTCGCGCGCAAGCATGACGCCGACCTTGTCGGCGAAGATCTCGTTGCCTTCATTGTCGACCACGCCGCAGCGGTCGCCGTCGCCGTCGAAGCCGAGCCCGACATCGGCGCCAGTTTCCAGCACCTTGTCGCGAATGGCGTGCAGCATCTTCATGTCTTCGGGGTTGGGATTGTAATTCGGAAACGTATGATCGAGCGCGACGTCGAGCGGAATCACCTCGCAGCCGATCCTTTCCAGTGCCTCGGGAGCGAAAGCCCCGGCGGTGCCGTTGCCGCAGGCGGCCACCACCTTGAGCTTCCTCGAGATACGCTTTCCCGCTGTCAGATCGTCGAGGTAGGTTTTGCGGAAATCCGCAACGAAGTCATAGGAGCCGCCACCGACAAGGTCGAAATCGCCTGAGAGCACGATCGCCTTCAGCGCGCTCATCTCCTCCGTACCAAAAGTCAGCGGGCGCGCCGCGCCCATCTTGACGCCGGTCCAGCCATTCTCGTTATGCGAGGCGGTGACCATGGCGACGGACGGCGTGTCGAGCGCGAATTGGGCGAAATAGGCCATCGGCGACAAGGCCAGCCCGACATCCTTGACCCGCGCGCCGGCGGCCATCAGCCCGGAAACCAGCGCCAGCTTGATGGCAAGCGAATAAGAGCGGAAATCGTGACCGGTGACGATGTCGGGTCCGGCACCCAGACGGCGGATCAGCGTGCCGAGCCCCATGCCGAGCGCCTGGACGCCGATCAGATTGAGCTCCGGCGGCTCGTTCGAACCGGGATGGCCAAACCACCAGCGCGCATCATATTCGCGAAACCCGGATGGCTTGATCAACGCCGAGGTTTCGAACTCAAAAGTGTTTGGTTTGACATCGCTAACGATCTTCATCGACAAGGCTGCAACTCCAGGCGGCTGAATCAGATGCTTCGAGGCAAGTGGACGGTTACCTAGAAGCCCCTTTAAGCCGTGTTTGTGCGACAGGAAACTGAAACCTGTATGACGTAGCGGCTAAAGCGAAAGAAATGCGACGGAAGCGCTGCCATTGGCGCTTGCAGTAACCAAATGCGGCGGCTATAAGCCCGCGGTCTGGTCACGGAGTGTAGCGCAGCCTGGTAGCGCACATCGTTCGGGACGATGGGGTCGCAGGTTCAAATCCTGCCACTCCGACCAGAAAAAACAGCGGCTTAGCTGTTCTTGTTCCCGAAACAACCACCTTCCGCCGCAGTTCTGACCAATCGCGCTATGCGCTCAGGCGAAATCGCGTCACATCGATGGCCGCGGCCATCAGTGTCTGCGTATAGGTTGCCTGCGGATTGCTGAAGATCGCCTCGGACGGCCCCTCCTCGACGATCTTGCCCTGCTTCATGACGATGATGTAGTCGGCCATGGCGCGCACGACCGCGAGATCGTGGCTGATGAACAGATAGGACAGTTCGTGGTCGGCCTGCAGCTTGCGCAGCAATTCGACGATCTGCTTCTGCACGGAGCGGTCCAGCGCCGAGGTCGGCTCGTCCAGCACCACCACTTTCGGCTTCAGTATCATGGCGCGCGCAATGGCGATGCGCTGCCGCTGACCACCGGAGAATTCGTGCGGATAGCGGTTGCGCGTGTTCGGGTCGAGCCCGACTTCGAGCAAGGCATCGACGGCGCGGAGATCGCGCTGCCTGCCCGACAGATTGGGCTCGTGGACCAGGAGCCCTTCGGTGATGATCTGGCCGACGGTCATGCGCGGCGACAGCGAGCCGAACGGGTCCTGGAAGACCAGCTGCAATTCGCGCCGCAGCGGCCGCATCGCCTGGCGGTCGGCGTGGGAGATGTCGCGGTCGCCAAGCCGGATGATGCCGTCGCTGGGCAGGAGCCGCAGCAAGGCGCGGCCGAGCGTCGACTTTCCCGAACCGGATTCGCCCACGATGCCGATGGTCTGGTTGCGCTTCAGCCGGATCGAAATGCTATCGACAGCGCGCAATATCAGCGGTTCTCCACCAAGAAAGCCGCCGCCGATCTTGAAGGTCACTTCGACGTTCCTGCCTTCGAGCAGGACGGGGGCATTCGGAGGCGGCGGGGCCTTGGTGCCGGTCGGCTCGGCGGCAAGCAACATCTTGGTGTAGGCGTGCTGCGGGTTGACGAAGATTGCTTCCGCCTCGCCCTCCTCGACGACCTCGCCATAGCGCATCACATAGACCCGGTCGGCAAAGCGCCTGACGATTCCGAGATCGTGGGTGATGAAGACGATCGCCATGCCGAGCTTGCGCTGCAGTTCGGCGAGCAGCATGAGGATCTGCGCCTGGATGGTCACGTCGAGCGCCGTCGTCGGCTCGTCGGCGATCAATATGTCGGGGTCATTGGCCAGCGCCATGGCAATCATGACGCGCTGGCGCTGACCGCCCGACATCTCGTGCGGATAGGATTTCATCCGCCGCTCCGGATCTGGAATATGGACCAGCCGCAGCAGCTTGAGCGCCTCTTCGCGCGCCTCGGCGGCGCCAAGCCCGCGATGCTTGCGGATCGGTTCGATCAACTGGCTACCGATCGAATAGAGCGGGTCGAGCGAAGTCATCGGCTCCTGGAAGATCATGCTGATCTTGCGGCCGCGGATCTTGTTGAGCTCGGGCTTGCTCAGGGTCAAAAGATTGCGGCCGCGGTAGTCGACGCTCCCGGTGGCTTCGCCGTTCGAGGCCAGCAGGCTCATCGCCGCCATCATCGTCTGGCTCTTGCCGGAGCCGGATTCGCCGACGACGGCTACCGTCTCGCCTGATTTAACATGGATATTGATGCCCTTCACCGCCTCCACCACGCCGTCGAGCGTGCGGAAGCGGACGCGAAGATCCTTGACGCTGAGAATGGTTTCGGAAGCAGCCATCTCAACGATCCCTCGGGTCGAGCGCGTCGCGCAGCCCATCGCCGACGAAATTCAGCGCGAACAATGTCGAGACGAGAAAGAAGGCCGGGAACAAAAGCAGCCAGTTGGCCGAGCCGATATTCTGGGCGCCGACCGAAATCAGCACGCCCCAGCTGGTCATCGGCTCCTGGACGCCGAGCCCGAGGAACGACAAAAAACTCTCCAGGATGATGACCTGCGGCACCAGCAGCGTCATGTAGATCACCACCGGCCCGAGCAAATTGGGGATCACATGGCGCAGCAGAATGCCGCGCTGCCCGACGCCCATCGCCTCCGCCGCCTGGACATATTCCTGCCGGCGGATCGATAGCGCCTGTCCGCGCACGATGCGCGCCATGTCGAGCCACAGCACGGCGCCGACGGCCAGGAACATCAGCACGAAGTTCCTGCCGAAGAACACCACCAGCATGATGACGAAGAAGATGAACGGCAAAGAATAAAGCACGTCGACGATACGCATCATCACCTCGTCGACCCTGCCGCCGGCAAAGCCGGCGGTGGCGCCATAGAGCACGCCGATCACCACCGCCACAATGCCAGCAAGCAGGCCGATGGCCAGCGATATGCGCCCGGCCATCAGCGTTCGCGACAGGAGATCGCGGCCGGTATTGTCGGTGCCGAACAGGAAATATTGCTGCTTGATCGATGCACTCATCACCATTTCGAGACCGTCCGGCGATTTGCTCTCGATCTTTGTGTCATCGAAGGTATCGGAACGATCAAGGTAGCGAATGTTGCGGTCGTCGATCGGCTTGGACGATCTGACGGTAACGAACACACGGCTGCCCTCCTGCCGCCACTCCTTGATGTCGACGCGCATACGCCTGATCGCCTCGTCGAGAGCGCCTTCGATCATGTCGGCCTTTGGATAGGCGGAGAAGCTCGGCGGCGTGCGGACATAGTCGCCATAGATGGTGGTGTATTGGTGCGGCACGAAAGAGGGTCCAAACACGCTGATGACGGCGATGAAGGCAAGATAATAGAGGCTGAACATGGCCGCGCGGTTGGCCTTGAGGCGCGCCCACGCATCCCCCCACAGGGATCGGCCGACGACCGGTGCTGCAACTGCGATATCAGTCATAGCGCACCCTCGGATCAACGACACCATAGAGGACGTCGACGATCAGGTTGAAGACAATGGTGAAGAGCGCGATGACCACCACCGTCCCCATCACCAGTGTGTAGTCGCGATTGAGTGCGGCAACGACAAAATGGCGGCCGATGCCCGGGATAGAGAAGATGGTCTCGACGATGATCGAGCCGGTGAGAAGGGCTGCGGCCGCCGGACCGGTGAAGGAGACGATCGGCAGGATGGCGCCGCGCAGCGCATGCTTGACGACGACCGACCAGTTCGACAACCCAAGCGCGCGGGCGGTGCGGATGTGATGCGAGTGCAGCGATTCGATCATCGAGCCGCGCATCAATCGAGCGACGATGGCGATCTGCGGCAGAGCGAGCGTCAGCACCGGGCCGACCTTATTGATGACGGCTCCATCGCCCCAGCCGCCGATCGGCAGCAGCTTCCAGGTCAATCCGAATACAAGCTGGATCACCGGAGCGATGACGAAGGTCGGAATGGTGCTGCCGGCGGTCGCCAACGCGATCACCGAATAGTCGGCAAGCTTGTTCTGGTTGAGCGCGGCAACAGTGCCGAGCACGCTGCCGAGAAGCAGCGCCAGAACGAGCGCCGAAGCGCCGAGTTGGATCGAGATAGGCAGGCCTTCCCTGAACAACTCGCCGACGGTGAAATCCGGCATGTTGTAGCTGGGGCCGAAATTGCCGCGCAGAAGATTGCCTAAATAATGGAGGTACTGCAGCCAGAGCGGGTCGTTGAGCCCGAACTGGGCTTCGAGATTGGCCCTGATCTCGGGGCTCAGGCCCCGCTCCTGGTTGAACGGGCCGCCCGGCGCGACGCGTATCAGGAAGAACGCTATGGTCACGATGACGAACAGCGTCGGGATGGCGGTCAGCAGCCGCCGAAATACGTAACGCAGCATCGGTGCCCCGCTTGATCCAGAGCAGCGCGCGTCCAACTGGACGATTGCGCTCTAGCCTTCAAATCTTCGCACCGACATTGTCGAAAATCGAATCCGGTTCCCGGGCCGATGCGATGGCAAACCAGCGCCGCCGCGCATCGAGTTGCGCGGCGGCCTGGCTAAGGGATCAGTCCTTGCTGATGAAGCGGGACGGATGGATGTCCATCACATTGTCGTCGAAGCCGTGCAGCTTCGAGGAAACGATGTCGTGGTAGCTGTAGTAGAGAAGCGGGATGTTACCGACATCGTCGACGAGGATGCGCTCGGCCTTGGCGAGTTCCTTCATGCGCTCTTCGGGCTTGCCGCCGGCCGCGGCGGCCTTGTCCATGGCCTCTTCGTATTTCGGGCTGACGTAGCTCGAATAGTTGTTGCCGCTGGCCTTGCGGGTGATGCCAAGGAAGGTTTCCGGATCCTTGTAGTCGGCGATCCACGCGGCACGCGCCACATCATAGTCGCCCTTCTGCTCAAGGAAGGAGTAGTGGGTCTTGGTATCGGTGTTGAGCAGCGTGACCTCGACGCCAAGCGGCTTCAGCTGTTCCTGGATGGCGACAGCGGTGTTCTTGTGGTTTTCCGAGGTGTTGTAGCGGATCTGCATCTTCAACGGATGCTCGGGCGTATAGCCGAGCTTCTCCAGGATTTTCTTGGCTTCATCCTCGCGGTCGATCTGCGGCATGTCAGCGTATTTGGCCAGTGCCGGCGTGTAGCCCTCGATGCCCGGAGGCACCATCGAATAGCCGGGCAGCATCGAATTCTGCCAGACTTTTTCGGCGAGAAAGTCGCGATCGATCGCCATCGAGATGGCGTTGCGCAGTTCGACATTGTCCCACGGCGCCTTGTCGGTCTTGATCGCATAATAGTAGGTGCCGAGATATGGCCCGACACGGACCTGGTCGCCGAATTTGGACTTGAGATCGGCGAGCTGTTCCGTCGGCAGGTCACCGTAACTGTCGAATTCGCCGGCCTCGAAGCGCTTCATCGCAGACGAGCGATCCTCGGTCGGGATGTAGTTGACCACGTCTAACTTGACGCTGGCGGCGTCCCAGAATTTCGGATTCTTCACCAGCTTGAGATGGTCGTTGGGAATCCACTCCGCCGCTGTAAAGGCCCCGTTGGAGACCAGCTTGCCTGCCTTGATCCAGTCGGCGCCAAGCTTTTCGATGGACGCCTTGTTAACCGGAAAGGTCGCCTGATGGGTCAGCATCTCCAGGAAGTAAGGCGTTGGCGCCTTGAGGGTGACTTCGAGGGTATTTGCGTCAATCGCCTTGACGCCCATATCCTCCGGCTTTCCCTTCTTGGTGTTGACTTCCTCGGCACCCTTCACCGGATAGAGCATGGAAGCGTATTCGGCAGCGGTGGCCGGATCTTCCAGCCGACGGAACGAATAAACGAAGTCGTCCGCCGTCACCGGGCTGCCATCCGACCAGAGGCCGTCCTTGCGCAGCTTGAAGGTGTAGACAGTGCCGTCGTCGGACACCGTCCAGCTTTCGGCTGCGCCCGGAATGAGGTTCGTCTTCTGGTCATGCATGACGAGGCCCTGGAACAGGTCGCGTATGATATCGGCTTCGTAGACCGTCGAGGTCTTGTGCGGATCGAGCGTCTCCGCTTCGGCGGCGGCTCCGCGGTTGTAGACGGTTTCGGCGAAAGCCGGCGTGTAGAACGTACCGGCGGCCAAGACCATGGTCGTGGCGAGTACCGTCGCCTTCAGCACATGTTTCAGCATGGAGTTCTCCCTAATGACGTCGCCCTTCAGCTACGTCTCTAAGTGTTGACGCCCCGAAACCGATTGGCTGGTTCCTTTCGAGCGCGCAGCCGGTTCCCTTTCCGGCAGCTGGTGGCCAAACAGTAACGTGGAGATTTTTTATTTCAACAGACTCTCGGGGTCACCCAAAGTAAGGGGGCCGGGGCAGCCGCTTTGCGAACCGCCAATCAATGATCGAAAGCATGAGTTTGGCTGGGTTTCCTGGCCAGAACGCCGATAATCTGGCTGATCATTTCAGTTTACCGGAATGTATTAATTGGTTCTTAGGCAACCAAGGGTTACAAATCCCGATGGGTTCGGCACATCGACCTTTATGGTCCAACGGGCAAGGGCAATGAACAAGATAGACAGTAATACTGTCACATTAAAGCGTAAAATATTGCGCCCAATAAGGGCAAATCTACGCAAAATTGGAGAAGAATCCGGAACTTCCGCGGTCGAATTCGCCCTGCTTTCCCCGATCTTTATCCTGCTCGTACTCGGAATGGTTGCATATGGTATCTATTTTGGTGCAAGCAACTCGTTGCAGCAAATCGCCGCCGATGCCGCCCGTACTGCAATTGCCGGATTGAACCAAACCGAGCGCCAGGCGCTGGTGGCGGGTTTCGTCAAAAACAATGCCAGTGGATACCCGTTCGTCGATTCCGGCAAGCTGACCTATCAGGCGACGGACAGCACGGCCGACGGAAATCAGTTCGTCGTGTCGATCCAGTACGATGCCAGCAACCTGCCGATCTGGAACCTGTTGCCCAGCCTTGCGATGCCGCAAACCACGATCTCGCGCAGGTCTACCATCAGGATTGGAGGCATTTGAAATGTCGCAGTTCTTGCTGAGGGGCATCGGGCGGATCGCTCGCTCCATCGTTGGCGACAAGAAGGCGAACTTTGCCGTCATGACTGCGCTGATAGCGCCATTCGCGCTGGGGCTGGCGGCCTTCGCTGTCGACGAAGGTTCGATCTACACGGAGCGCAGGGAAGCCCAGGCGATGACCGATCTGGCGGCGATCACCGCGGCGTCGAACATCAACAATATGGAAGCCGCGGCGGTAACCACGCTCAGTGACAACCGAATGCCCGGCATCATTGTTCAAAAGCCGGGTGAGACAATCGTTCCCACGGTTGGGAAAACCGTCGTGTCCGTCACCGGCGGCCGATACTCAGCGGCGTCCTCGGTCGGGGTCGACAAGCGCTTCGAAGCCGGTAAACCGCCTTACAACGCCGTTCGCGTCACTCTACACAAAATCCCCGCCCGGTATTTCGCCAGTTCGCTCATCCCTACTCCGGTTGTCGGCACCGAAGCCATTGCCAGCATGACGCCGCAAGCGATGTTCTCGGTCGGATCCAGGCTTCTCAGCGTCAACGGCGGCATCCTCAACGCGCTTCTCAGTAAGCTGCTGGGCGGAAACATCTCGCTCAGCGTCATGGACTACAACGCGCTGATTTCGGCCGACGTCAACGTGCTTTCGTTCGTCGATGCCCTTGCGGTGCAGTTGCAACTGACCGGCGTCAGCTATTCCGAAGTGCTGGCCTCGAAAGCGACGGTAGGCCAGATCGCGACCGCCATGGCCAATGCTTCGGGGACGGGCAGCGCCAGCAAACTTGTCCTACAGACAATCGCGTCGAGGGCTACCAACACGGCCAAGATACCGCTCAATCATCTTGTCGACCTTGGTTCGATCGGCAAGCTCGGCCTCGGACAAAAGTCTCCAGGCTTTTCCGTCGACGCAAGCGCGATGGGCATGCTGGGTGCCGCCGCCTCGCTGGCCAATGGCTCAAACCAGGTCCAGGTCGATCTCGGCGCCACTATTCCGGGACTTACCTCCACCACGCTCGCCGTCGCCATCGGTGAACCGATGCAATATTCACCCTGGCTGGCCGTCGGGGAAAAAGGCACCGTGGTGCGCACTGCGCAGACACGAATCAAGCTGGTCACCACAGTCGGCATCGGCAATTCCAATCTCGGCGGCGGCATCAGTCTGCTATCCGTCAACCTGCCTCTGCATGTCGAAGTCGCCTATGCGGAAGCCAAACTAACCGACATCAGCTGCCCGACGGGCCGGCCGGATAGCATCAAGGTCTCGATCGCCGCGCAGCCTGGCGTGGCCTCGCTGCACCTTGCCGCCAGCGACGCCGACAACAACCCATCGGCCTTCGCCGATTTCAGCAATCCGCAATCGTTCTCCGATGCCACGATTGCACAGGTAAGCGTGAAGCTCCTGCTGCTCACCCTCAATCTGCTCGATGTGAAGGGTTCTTCAGCACTTGCGATCACCAACAACGATCCGACCACATTGACGTTCGACAGCACCGATATCGCCAACAAGACGATAAAGACGGTTTCGACGAAGAACCTGACGCAATCGCTCACCACGTCACTGGTCAGCGGGCTGTCGCTCTCGGTCAATGCGCTGGGCCTCGGGCTGGACGTGACGGCTCTGCTCGGAACGGTGAAGCCGGCGGTGGTAACGGTTCTGAACGGCGTGACGGCGCCTGTCGACGCACTGGTTTATAACGTTCTTGCAGCGCTTGGCGTGCATGTCGGCGAGGCCGATGTCCGGGTTGTCGGCGCGACTTGCGGGCGCTCCGTACTCGTTCAATGAGATCAAATAGAGATCAGCCGATCCGGCCGAGAAAGCAGCCGAGCGGCGGCAGGGATAGAGCTCCTTCCTGCAAGACGCCGGTAGTACTGCCAAGATCTATCGGCTCTATCACATCCAGATCCGGCGGCGATTGCCAGCCGGCCGGCTCATCGGCAAAATTGAAGACGCAGAGCAGCTTTTCGTCACCGCCTTCGCGAATGAAGGCAAGGACGTCGCCCTCAGCATCGAGAAACCGGATCGAGCCTCGAACCAGCGCCGGATGCTGCTTGCGCAAGGCCAGCATCGCCCGGTAGCTCGCCAGGACGGAGGTTTGCTCGCCGTCCTGGACATCGACCGCGCGGGCGCGATGGTTTGCCGGGACCGGAAGCCACGGCTTGCCGGTTGAAAAGCCGGCATTATCGGCGCCAGCCTCCCAGACCATCGGCGTGCGGCACCCATCCCGCCCCTTGATCTCCGGCCAGAAGCGGATGCCGAAAGGATCGCGCAAATCCTCGAACGCCAGTTCGGCCTCCTCCAGCCCGAGCTCCTCGCCCTGATAGAGGCAGATCGACCCGCGCAGGCAAGAAAGCAGCACGATTGAGAATTTCGCCACCCTGTCCGGATCGCCGCCCGGCCTTGTCCAGCGGCTGACATGGCGCACGACATCGTGGTTGGAGAATGCCCAGCAAACCCAGCCGTCGAACACCGTACTCTCGAAGGCCTCGACACAACCGCGCACATGCGCCGCGGAGAATTGCGGGCCAAGCAGGTCGAACGTGTAGGACATTTGGAGCTTGTCGCCGCCGCCCGTGTAGGCGGCAAGCGTCTGCAACGAACGGCTTTCGTCACCAATCTCGCCGACCGCGGCGCGGCCTTCGTACTCGTCAAGCAACGCCCGGAAGCGCCTGAGAAAAGCAAGGTTTTCCGGCTGCGTCTTGTCGAACAGATGCTCCTGGTAAAAATAGGGGCTGGTTGCCGTATTGGTGCCGGCGACGCTTTCCGCCAAAGGCGGGTTGCTGCGGAGCCAGCGGTCGTGGACGTAATAGTTGACCGTATCCAGCCGGAAACCGTCGACGCCACGCTCGAGCCAGAACCGCACCGTTTCCACCAAGGCGTCCTGCACCTGCGGATTGTGGAAATTCAGGTCCGGCTGCGAGGCGAGGAAATTATGCAGGTAATATTGCCTGCGCGTTGCGTCCCATTCCCAGGCGGGGCCGCCGAAAAGCGACAGCCAGTTGTTGGGCGCGGTGCCGTCGGGCTTCGCATCGGCCCAGACGTACCAGTCGGCCTTGGCGTTATCGCGGCTCGTTCGGCTTTCGACGAACCATTCGTGCCGATCCGACGAATGTGACAAGACCTGGTCGATGATCACTTTCAGGCCGAGCCGGTGCGCCTCTGCAATCAGCGCGTCGAAATCCTCTGATGTGCCGAACATCGGATCGACGGCGCAGTAATCCGATACGTCGTAGCCCATGTCGGCCATTGGCGACTTGAAGAAAGGCGACAGCCAAACGGCGTCGACACCGAGCGATGCGACATGGGCAAGCCTCGAGGTGATGCCGAGGAGATCGCCGCTACCGTCGCCTGTCGTGTCCTGGAAGGAGCGCGGGTAGATCTGGTAGATGACGCAGCCGCGCCACCATTCGGCATTGTCACCCATCATGGCTCTCCCCTGCGCCCGCCTGCGCGGCCCTGCTTTCGATCATGAATATGACCGTTCGCCCCAAAACCGGCCGTGAGATATCGCCACTATCCGTTTCGATGGCTGGGCACCAATGAAAACCCGCCCGTTCCGGCAGCGTGAACATGCAGGCCCGACGGTCACCATTGATGATCACGGCAAGGCGACCGTCCTCATCGCCGAGAACCATGACCAGCCGATGCCGCCTAGGATCGTGCCAGGCTGCTTCGTCGAGCGGCACGCCGGTTTCGCTCAGCCAGACGACGTCAGCTATTTCCGAGCCGGCCGCAGGCTCGCCGGTGAGAAAGCTTGCGTCCAAAAGCGCCGGCGCGGCACGACGCATCTTGGCGAGCAGAGCCGTGTACCGCTCCAGCGCCCGGTCGCGCCCGGCCCAGTCGAGCCAGGTGAGGTCATTGTCCTGCGCGTAGGCGTTGTTGTTGCCGCGCTGCGTGCGGCCGAATTCGTCGCCGGCCGTCAGCATGATCGTGCCGCGCGAGGCAAAGAGCGTCGCCAGCAGTGCGCGTTGGTCATCGAAACGGGCCGTAACGATTGACTGGTCGTCGGTCTGGCCCTCGACGCCATTGTCCCAGGACAGGTTGTCGTCGTGGCCGTCGCGGTTCTGTTCGCCATTGGCCTCGTTGTGCTTGTGTTCATAGGCAACGATGTCGGCCAGTGTCATCCCGTCATGTGCGGCGATGAAATTGATGCTGCGGACCGTTGCCTGGCCTGGTTTGGCAAAGACATCGGACGACCCCGCAAGCCGCGTCGCCAGCGCACCGATCATGCCGCCGTCGCCGCGCCAGAAGCGGCGGATATCATCACGGTATTTGTCGTTCCATTCGAGGAAGGGCGGCGGAAAATTGCCGAGCTGATAGCCATCCGGTCCGATGTCCCAGGGCTCAGCGACCAGCACACGGTCGGCAAGAACTGGGTCGTTGCGAATGGCGTTCAGCAGCGGCGCATCGGCGTCGAAAACGCCGTCGACGCGGCCAAGGATCGGCGCCAGGTCAAAGCGGAACCCGTCGACACCGGCGTGCTGGACAAAGTGGCGAAGCGTGTCGAGGACCATTTCCCGGACGACCGGATGATCGCAGGCAACCATATTGCCGGTTCCGGTGTCATTGACCAGAGCGCCGTCGGCCTCGTGCCGGTAGTAGGCGCGGTTGTCGAGCCCGCGCAGCGACAATGTCGGGCCGAGCCGGTCGCTTTCGCCGGTGTGGTTGAACACCAGGTCGAGAATGGTACCGATGCCGGCCTCGCGCAGCGCGGCGACCGTTTCGCGCAGCTCAGCCAGACCGCCGGGCGCCAGTCGCGGATCCAGCGCCATGAAGGTCACGGGATTGTAGCCCCAGGCGTTGCCCAGCCCGAGCGGCGGCAAATGCCGTTCGTCGATCGATGCAGTCACCGGCATCAACTCCACGGCTGCAACGCCGAGTTTTTGCAGATGCTCGACAACAAGAGGATGAGCGAGGGCTGCAATGGTGCCGCGTTGCTTCTCGGGAATGTCGGGATGCAGCTTTGTGAAGGCGCGCACCTGCACCTCGTAGATGAGGCCGCCGGGCCTAAACAGAGGCGGCAAGGCGGGCAAGGGTTCCGGCAAGGCGCCGGCAATGGCCTTCGGCATCAGCGACGCCGTGTCGCCCCCCTCGCCCTGGCGTGCGGCGAGCCGGCCGTCATAGGCATAGGGTCTGTCGATCTCGACGGCATAGGGATCGGCCAGCAGCTTGTCGGGATCGAACCAGAGCCCCTGTTCCGGCGCGTAGTCGCCATCGGCGCGGAACCCGTATCGGGTGCCGGCGGCGAGACCGGCAACAAAAAGCGTATGCACGCCGTCGCCCTCGGGCTGCAGTTCAAGCCGGTCGATCTCGCGCCTTCCTCGCTCGTCGAAAATCGAGACCCAGATGCGCCGAGCCGACGAGGACCATACGGCGAAGCGAATGCCTTCTTTGGTGATGGTTGCGCCGAGTTGGCTCACGCGCGCTCACAGCAGCAGGTCGTAGACAGTTTGAGGCGTTGCCAGGTTAGCTCCCCCTTCTCCCCTTGTGGGAGAAGGTGTCGCCGAAGGCGACGGATGAGGGGTGCTCCAGCTTGGCGCGGACGGCATTCCTTCCAACACCCCTCATCCGTCTCGGCGCTTCGCGCCGATCCACCGCCCGGGGGCGAGCCACGGGTCTCGCCCCGTCCTTCGGACCCCACAAGGGGAGAAGGAAAGGCGCGCCGCTCCAAGCTCACGTAATCACGCTCGGCTTGGCGCGGCCGGTATGGCTGCGAATCCCGGCAATGTCGTCGGCCGCCGCAATCAGATCGGCAAGCGCCTCCTGGGTGTCGAGATCGTGGCGGCTCTTGTCTGGCTCGTAGCGCTCGAAATAAAGGCGCAGCGTCGCGCCCGAGGTGCCGGTGCCGGACAGGCGGAAGACGACGCGCGAGCCGCCTTCGAACAATACTCTTATGCCCTGGTTCTTGCTGACCGAGCCGTCGACCGGATCGTGATAGGCGAAATCGTCGGCGCTGGCGATTGTCATGCCGCGCACGCTGGTGCCCGGCAGCGAGCCAAGTTTGCCGCGCAGTTCGTCGACAAGCGCATTGGCGCGATCGGTCTCGACCTCCTCGTAATCGTGGCGCGAATAGTAGTTGCGCCCATAGGCCGCCCAATGCTCGGTGACGATCTGCCTGGCGCTTTCGCCGCGCGCGGCAAGGATGTTGAGCCACAAAAGCACGGCCCACAGGCCGTCCTTTTCGCGGACATGATTGGAGCCGGTCCCCGCACTCTCCTCGCCGCAGATCGTCGCCATGCCGGCATCGAGCAGATTGCCGAAAAACTTCCAGCCGGTTGGCGTTTCATAGATGCCGATGCCGAGCTTTTCGGCGACCCGGTCGGCAGCACCGCTGGTCGGCATCGAACGGGCGATGCCTTTCAGCCCGGCCTTGTAACCCGGAGCCAGATGGGCATTGGCGGCGAGCATCGCCACCGAATCCGACGGGGTGATGAAAATGCCCTTGCCGATGATCAGGTTGCGGTCGCCGTCGCCGTCGGAGGCCGCGCCAAAGTCGGGCGCATCCGGCCCCATCATCTCGTCGTAGAGGTGTTTTGCATGCACCAGATTGGGATCGGGATGGTGGCCGCCGAAATCCGGCAGCGGGATAAAATTACGAGCGGTGCCGTTCGGCGCCCCTAGCCGGTTTTCGAGGATCTCCTTGGCATAGGGGCCGGTCACCGCATGCATGGCGTCGAAGCGCATGCGGAAGCCTGATTTGAACAACGCCCGCAAGGCATTGAAATCGAACAGGCTTTCCATCAGTTCGGCATAGTCGGCGACCGGATCGATGATCTCGACGGTCATGTCTCCTGCCTCGACCGTGCCGATCGTGTCGATGTCGACCGGTCGGATATCGGCGATCTTGAAGCTCGAAATCACCTTGGTTTTTTCGAAGATCGCGTCGGTCAGCTTTTCCGGCGCCGGGCCGCCATTGCCGGCATTGTACTTGATGCCGAAATCCTCATGCGGGCCACCCGGATTGTGGCTGGCGGACAGGATGATGCCGCCGAAGGTCTTGTATTTGCGGATGACATGCGAAGCGGCCGGCGTGGATAAGATACCGCCCTGCCCGACCATCACCTTGCCGAAGCCGTTTGCCGCGGCCATGGCGATGGCCTTCTGGATGACCTCGCGGTTATAAAAGCGGCCGTCGCCGCCGATCACCAGGGTCTTGCCTTCGAACCCGTCCAGCGCGTCGAAGATCGACTGGATGAAGTTCTCGGCATAGTGCTCCTGCTGGAACACCGGGACCTTTTTACGCAGCCCGGAGGTGCCGGGCTTCTGGTCGGGATAGGGTTTGGTGGCGACAGTGCGGATCATCAGTCAGGCAGCCCTTTTCGAAAGCAACAAGCGATAGAGTTGGACATATTTTTCGGCGCTTTTGTCCCACGACACGTCGGCCTTCATGCCTTGCCGCTGCATCGACGCCCACACCGCGGGATTGGCATGCGCTTCGACAAGGCGGCGGATGGCGTGCAGCAGGGCGCCAGCAATGGGGGGCGCAAACTGGAAGCCGGTCGCCACGCCGGCAGAGATGGCGGCTTCGTTGGCATCGATAACCGTGTCGGCAAGGCCGCCGGTACGCGCGACGACCGGCACGCAGCCATAGCGCAGGCCGTAAAGCTGCGTCAGCCCGCAAGGTTCGAAGCGCGACGGGATAATGATGGCGTCGCAGCCGCCCTGCATGGTGTGGGAGAGCCCCTCGTCATAGCCGACGACGACGCCAATGCGACCACGATGGCGGGCTGCGGCGGCAAGCAACGCGCCTTCGAGCCCGGCGTCGCCAGACCCAAGGATTGCCAGCCGTGCACCTGCCGCGACGATACCGTCGACGGCGGCCGCCAATATGTCCATGCCCTTTTGCCAGGTCAGCCGGCTGACAACGCAGACGATCGGGCTGTCATCGCGATCGAGGCTGAAACGGTCCTCGACCGCGGCCTTGTTGGGCATTCGCGCCTTAAGCGTCTTTGCCGTGTAGTTGGAGACCAGATGCGTGTCGGTTTCCGGGTTCCAGATCTCGGTATCGATGCCATTGACGATGCCATGGAGATCGACGGAGCGCATGTTGATCAGGCCGTCGAGGCCCATGCCGAATTCGGGCAAGCGGATTTCCTGCGCATAGGTCGGGCTGACCGTGGTGATCGCCCAGGCGGCCTGCAGGCCGGCCTTGAGGAAGCCGACGCCGCCATAATATTCGACGCCGTCGAGCGCCATCGCCGCCGCCGGCAGGCCAAGCTCGCCAAAGATGCCGGCGCCGAACTGGCCCTGGAAGGCGAGGTTATGGACGGTGATCATCGACGGCGTGCCGACCGCCTTGCCGTAGCGCATATAGGCGAGTGTCATTGCCGACTGCCAGTCATGGGCATGGACGATATCGGGCAGGTAGCCGGAGATGGCGCCGGCAGCAATATCACCGCCGACCTGGCTCAAGGCCGCGAACCGCCGCCAATTGTCCGGCCAGTCGGCGCCGGCCGCGTTGCCGTACGGGCCGCCGGGACGGTCGAAAAGATGCGGCGCGTCGAGCACAAACAGGTCGAGCCCGGCGATCTGGACGGCATGCACCGAAGCCTTCCCACCCTGCAGCAATGGATATTGCTGAACCGCCTTCTTTTTCCTGAAGGCGCCCATCACCTGAGGATAGCCGGGGACGAGCGTGCGCATGTTGACGCCGTTGCCGGCCAATGCCACGGGCAAGGCGCCAGTCACGTCGGCGAGCCCTCCGGTTTTGACCAGCGGAAAGATCTCGGGCGCCACCGACAGAACCTGCATGCACTACGATCCCAGCCTGTTGACCATGTCCTGCGTGACCAGGCAGATGCCTTTTTCCGAAACGCGGAAACGCTTGGCGTCGAGGACAGGATCCTCGCCGACCACCAGCCCCTCCGGGATCCTGACGCCGTGATCGATGACCACGCGCTTCAGCCTGGCGTTGCGGCCGACATGGACGTCGGGCAGCATGACGACCTCCTCCAGCGTCGAATAGGAATTGATGCGCGCGCCGGTGAAGATCAGGCTTCGCTTCAGCGAAGCGCCCGAAACGATGCAATCGCCCGACACGAGAGACGACACGGCCGACCCGCGGCGGCCATCTTCGTCATGCACGAACTTTGCCGGCGGCTTCAACTCGGCGTAGGTCCAGATCGGCCAGTCGCGGTCGTAGAGGTCGAGTTCCGGCGTGATGTCGGTCAGGTCGATATTGGCTTCCCAATAGGCGTCGACCGTGCCGACGTCGCGCCAATAGGCTTCGTTCTCGGCGGTCGAGCGCACGCATGATTTGGCGAAGCGATGCGCGATCGCCTTTCCGTGTTCGACGATGTAGGGGATGATGTCCTTGCCGAAGTCGCGGCTGGAGCCGGGCTCCGCCGCATCGCGACGCAATTGCTCCATCAGGAACTTGGTCTTGAACACATAGATGCCCATCGAGGCCAGCGCAAAATCCGGCTTGTCGGGAATGCCCGGCGGATCGGCGGGCTTTTCGATGAAGGAGATGATGGTGTCCTTGGTGTCGACATGCATGACGCCGAAGCCGGTGGCTTCCATGCGCGGCACTTCGAGGCAGCCGACGGTGACATCGGCGCCGGCCTCTACATGCTGGCGCAGCATCAATTCGTAATCCATCTTGTAGACGTGGTCGCCGGCCAGGATGACCATGTATTCCGGCCCATAGGCCTCGATGATGTCGATGTTCTGGTACACGGCGTCGGCGGTGCCCTCATACCACTGTGTTTCCGACACACGCTGGCTGGCCGGCAAGATGTCGAAACTCTCGTTGCGCTCGGGCCGCAGGAAGTTCCAGCCGCGCTGCAGGTGGCGGATCAGCGAATGCGCCTTGTACTGGGTGGCGACGCCGAGGCGGCGGATACCGGAATTGAGCGCATTGGACAGCGCGAAATCGATGATGCGGGTCTTGCCGCCGAAATAGACCGCCGGCTTGGCGCGGCGGTCGGTCAGTTCCTTGAGCCGGCTGCCACGGCCGCCGGCCAGCACATAAGCCATGGCGTCGCGTGCCAGCGGCTGTGTTCGTTTTGTTTCAGCCATTCCTATCCTCCCAGGTTAGATGCTCCAGACATAGCTCAGTCCGGGACGAATTCGAGCATGATCGTCGACAGCGGCGGCAAAAGCATCGTCGCCGAAATGCCTCCTCCTTCCGCCCGAGCCTCGACGAGGCCGCTGTTGCCCTTGCCGGAACCGCCATAGTCCGTGGCGTCGGTGTTGATGATCTCGCGCCATTTTCCGGTCTGCGGCAACGGCACGCGGTAATTGTCGCGCGGCACCGGCGTGAAGTTGGAAATGACGGCGACCGGGTTGCCGCCCGGCGCGCTGCGCAGCCAAGCGAACACCGAATTCGCGCTGTCATCGACGATCAGCCAGGAAAAGCCCTCCGGCTCGCAGTCGCGGGCATGCAGCGCCGGGCGCGAGCGGTAGAGATAGTTGAGATCGCGCACCGTCTGCCAGACACCACGGTGGAGCCGGAAATCGAGCAGGTTCCAGTCGAGCGCGCGCGCCTCGCTCCACTCGCGGCGTTGCGCGAACTCCTGGCCCATGAACAACAGCTTCTTGCCGGGATAGCCCCACATGAAGGCGTAATAGGCGCGCAGCGTCGCGAATTTCTGCCAGTCGTCGCCGGCCATCTTGTTAAGCAGCGTTCCCTTGCCGTGCACCACCTCGTCATGGGACAGCGGCAGCACGAAGTTCTCGCTGAAGGCGTAGACCAGGCCGAAGGTGATGTCGTTGTGGTGATGCTTGCGGAAGATCGGCTCCTTGGAGAAATACTCCAGAGTGTCGTGCATGAAGCCCATGTTCCACTTGAAACCGAAGCCCAGTCCGCCCTCGTGCACCGGCTGCGAGACTTTCGGCCACGAGGTCGATTCCTCGGCGATGGTCATCACACCCGGATGGTGGCCGTAGACCTCCTTGTTCATCCGTTGCAGGAAGCTGACCGCTTCCAGGTTCTCGCGCCCGCCCCTCTCGTTGGGAATCCATTCACCGGCCTTGCGCGAATAATCGAGATAAAGCATCGAGGCGACCGCATCGACGCGCAGACCGTCGACGTGATATTTCTCTGCCCAGAACAGCGCATTGTTGACAAGAAACGAGACCACCTCGCGACGACCGAAATTGTAGATCGCGGTGTTCCAGTCGGGATGGAAGCCCTTGCGCGGATCGGCATGTTCGTAGAGTGCGGTGCCGTCGAACTTTGCCAGACCGTGTTCGTCAACCGGGAAATGCGCCGGCACCCAGTCGAGGATGACGCCGATGCCGGCGCGGTGGGCACCGTCGACGAAGCGGGCAAAACCGTCCGGATCGCCAAAGCGGGCGCTCGGCGCATAGAGACCGGTCGTCTGGTAGCCCCAGGACGGGTCATAGGGGTGTTCGGAGATCGGCATGAATTCGATATGGGTGAAACCCGTCTCGACCACATAGGGGATCAGCCGGTCGGCGAGCTCGTCCCATGACAGGAAGCTGCCGTCGTCGTGAAGCCGCCATGAGCCGGCATGGACCTCGTAGATCGATACGGCTTCGCGCCTGTGGTCGGCATTGCGCCAGTAGTTCCGGTGCGCCTCGTCGCCCCATTCATGCACCGGCGGCAGCGCCGTCACCGAGGCGGTAGCCGGGCGCAGTTCGGATTTGAAGGCGAACGGATCTGCCTTGAGCGGCAATCTCACGCCATCCGGCCCGATGATCTCGTATTTGTAAGGGCGGCCGGCGCCGATGTCGGGAATGAACAGCTCCCAGATACCGGTATCGCGGCGGTCGCGCATGGTGTGCCTGCGGCCGTCCCACTCGTTGAAGTCGCCGACCACCGAGACACGCCTTGCATTGGGCGCCCACACCGCAAAATGTACGCCCGATGCACCCTCATGGTCGATGAGATGAGCGCCGAGCTTGTCGAACAGCCTGAGATGCGATCCTTCGGCGATGTAATAATCGTCCAGCGGGCCGAGCACGGGGCCGAAGGAATATGGATCGGTCAGCCACCAGTCGCCGCCGGCGTTCCTGGCGTGATAGCGCAGCGGCTGGCGTTTGCGCAGCGACAGTTTGCCCTCGAAGAAGCCGCGATCGTCGCGTCTCGACAGCTCGCCGGCCTTCTTGCCGGTCAGCGTATAGGCGGTGACGGACTCGGCATGAGGGACGAAGCAGCGGCCGACAAAGCCCTTCCCCGCCTCATGCACGCCAAGCACGGAGAACGGGTCGCCATGCGTGCCGGCGACAATCGCCGCGACATCGCCGGCTGGCGCCAGTCCGTCCGGCCCGCTTGTCGCAACGGTCGCGCGCGGCTTGCTCATCAGGCAGTGTCCCTCCTCGGGCACCAAGTGCGTGTTTCTAGTGAAGTTTTGAATTCGACAGTCGCAGGCCGCCTGACCTTCCAAGGGATGCGAAGGTCAAATCACTCCACTAGGGCCACATTGTTCCTGGTCTCATGCAATCACATCAGGCGGGCACGTGCCAGATGTCTTTCGCATATTGGCGGATCGTGCGGTCGGACGAGAACCAGCCGACGCGGGCGACATTGCGGATGGCTCTGGCGTACCAGTCCGGGCTGTTGCGCCAGACGGCATCGACGTCGCGCTGGGTGGCGGCGTAGGCATCGAAATCCGCAGCGACCATGAACCAGTCGCTCTGGTAAAGGCCGTTGATCAGGTCGCGATAACGGTCCGGATCGTCAGGCGAAAAGACCCCGGACGAAACCGCGGCAAGCGCCTGCGCCAATTCAGGCGATCCCTCGATTACGGCGCGCGGATCGTAACCATTGTTGCGCCGCTCGGCGACCTCATCGGTGGTCAGGCCGAAGATGAAGATGTTGTCGTCGCCGACGCATTCCTTGATCTCGACATTGGCGCCGTCGAGCGTGCCGATGGTCAGCGCGCCGTTCAGCGCGAACTTCATGTTGCCGGTGCCGGACGCTTCCATGCCGGCGGTCGATATCTGCTCCGAAAGATCGGCGGCCGGCATCATGATCTCGGCTAGGCTGACATTGTAGTTCGGCACGAACACCACTTTCAGCAAGCCGCGCACCGCCGGGTCGCGGTTGATGACCCGGGCGACGTCGTTGGCAAGTTTGATGATCAGCTTGGCGTTGTGATAGCTGGGCGCCGCCTTGCCGCCGAAGAACTTGACGCGGGGCATCCAGTCGCGCTCCGGATGCGAGCGGATCTGGTCGTAAAGCGCGACCGCTTCGAGAATGTTCAAGAGCTGGCGCTTGTATTCGTGGATGCGCTTGACCTGGATGTCGAACAGCGCCGAGGGGTCCACCTTGATGCCGAGCCGGTCGGCAACGAGATTGGCAAGCCTCGTCTTGTTCGCCCGTTTGACAGCGGCGAACTTGTCGCGGAAGGCAGCGTCCTCGGCGAAAGGATCGAGCAGCTTTATCTCGTCGATGTCGTCGAGGAAGCCGTCGCCGATCGCCTCTCGGGTGAGTGCCGTGAGGCCGGGATTGCACTGTATCAGCCAGCGCCGCGGTGTGATCCCGTTGGTCTTGTTGTTGATGCGGTCCGGGTAGAGCCTGTGGAGGTCGGCAAACACCGTCTCCTTCATCAATTCCGTATGCAGTGCCGAGACGCCGTTGATCGAGTGCGAGCCGACAAAGGCCAGATTGCCCATACGCACGCGGCGATCGCCATTTTCCTGGATCAGCGAGATGCGGCTGATCTGCTCGTCCGAGAACTGGTCGGAGACGCGCGCCTCGAGCAGCACCTCGGCGTTGATGGCGTAGACGATCTGCATGTGGCGCGGCAACAGCCGCTCGAATAGCGGCACGGGCCAGCTTTCCAGCGCTTCGGGCAGCAGCGTGTGGTTGGTGTAGCCGAAGGTGCGCTTGGTGATGCTCCACGCCTGGTCGAAATCCATGCCGTGGACATCCATCAACAGGCGCATCAGCTCGGGGACGGCGATGGCCGGATGGGTGTCGTTGAGATGGATCGCCGCCTTGTCGGGCAGCGATTGCAGGTCGCCATACTGGCTGAGATGACGCTGAAGGATGTCCTGCAGCGAGGCGGTGGAGAAGAAATACTCCTGCCTGAGCCGCAACTCCTGGCCTGCCTTGTGGGAATCGGCCGGGTAAAGGACGCGCGACAGCGCATCGGCCTTGTTGCTCTCGGCGAGCGCGCCGATGTGATCGCCGGCGTTGAACTTGTCGAGCAGGATCGGATCGACCGGCATGCCGGACCACAGACGCAGCGTGTTGACGCGGTTGGCCCGCCAGCCAACCACCGGGGTATCGTAAGCAACGGCCAGAACATGTTCGGTCGGCTTCCAGACATGGCGCTCGAGCCTGCCATCCTTCGAGGTGATCGATTCCACCGAGCCGCCGAAGCCGACCTCGAAGGAGCGTTCGCGGCGTTCGAACTCCCAAGGATTGCCGTGATCGAGCCATGTCTCGGGCAGTTCGACTTGCCAGCCGTCATGGATCTCCTGCCGAAACATGCCGTTGGCGTAGCGAATGCCATAGCCATGCGCGGGGATATCGACGGTAGCCATGCTTTCCATGAAGCAGGCGGCGAGCCGGCCAAGGCCGCCATTGCCAAGGGCAGCGTCCGGTTCGAGCGCAGCAATGATGTCGAGGTCGACGCCAAGTGACGACAGCGCCTCGCGCATATTGTCCATCAGGCCGAGATTGGAGAAGGCATCGCGCATCAAGCGGCCGATGAGGAATTCCAGTGACAGGTAATAGACGCGCTTTTCCTGCTGGGCGTAGGCCTCTTGGGTCGCCTGCATCCAATGATCGACGATGCGGTCGCGCACAACCTTGATCGAGGCGGTGAGCCAATCGTACTGGGTTGCAACGTTGGTGCCCTTGCCGACCCTGTATTTGAGGGCCTGCAAGACTTCGTCGGCGAGCGTCTTGGGATCCGGGTTTTCGAGGGTGGGCAGAGGAGCTTCGGTTGTCATCGCGCGCGTCATGCTGCCTCTCGTGACGTTGCCAGGATCATGCGGCTTTCACCATCTCCGCCAATGCTAATGCATCCCACCGGATGTTCAATGGATTCAGGCGACCGCAAGCCGGGTTGCCCTGCGGCAATTTGGCATTGAAACACCGCGCCCTCAGCGGCGGGCCTCAAGTTCTTGTTCAGGCCGCCAGCGCCGCCTCCGGCGGGACCTTGGCGCCGGTCATGAAGGCGACCGCGTCGGACATCGTATATTGCTTCGGATCGATGACGCACAGGCGACGGCCGAGCCGATGAATGTGAATGCGGTCCGCCACCTCGAAGACATGCGGCATATTGTGTGAAATCAGCACGATCGGCAGGCCTCGGCGTTTGACGTCGAGTATCAGTTCGAGCACGCGGCGGCTCTCCTTGACGCCGAGCGCGGCCGTCGGCTCATCCATGATGACCATCTTCGAGCCGAACGCCGCGGCGCGCGCCACCGCCACGCCCTGGCGTTGACCGCCGGAGAGAGTTTCCACCGCCTGGCTGATGTTCTGGATGGTCATCAGGCCAAGTTCGGTCAGCTTGTCGCGGGCGCGCTTTTCCATCGCCGGACGGTCGAGCATGCGCAGCCAGCTGCCAAGAAAGCCCGGCTTGCGGATCTCGCGGCCGAGAAACATGTTGTCGGCGATGGACAGCGCCGGCGACAGCGCCAGGTTCTGGTAGACGGTCTCGATGCCGGCTTCGCGGGCCTCCATCGGCGATTTGAATGCAATAGGCTTGCCTTCAAGCCGGATCTCGCCTTCGTCGGGCACGACCGCGCCGGAAATCGCCTTGATAAGCGACGACTTGCCGGCGCCGTTGTCGCCGATGACAGCAAGGATTTCGCCCGGATAGAGATCGAAATCGGCATTGTCGAGGGCGGTGACGCGACCGTAGCGTTTGACCAGGCTGCGGGCGGTAAGGATCGGTTCCTGAGTCTGGTTCATGCCGAGATCTTCCTGATCCACTGGTCGATACCAACAGCGATGATGATAAGGGCGCCGACAGACAATTGCGTCCATTGGGGATCTGTCCCCCAAAGCCTGAGGCCGAGCGCGAACACCCCGACGATCAGCGCACCGAAGATGGTCCCGAGGATGGAACCGCGGCCGCCGAACAGTGATGTGCCGCCAATCACCACGGCGGTAATCGAATTGATGTTCTCGAACTGCCCGGCCTGCGGCGAGACCGATCCGATGCGTCCGATCAAGGCCCAGCCGGCGATGGCACAAATGATGCCGGTCAGGGTATAGACCGTGACCAGCATCCGGCTGACGCGCACCCCCGACAGTTCCGCGGCTTCCGGGTCGTCGCCGACTGCGTAGACATGCCGGCCCCATGCGGTGTGATTGAGCACGTACCAGGCAATTGCCCCCATGATCAGCACCAACAGCACGCCATAGGTGAAGACTGCGCCGCCGATCCTGAACGAGCCGCCGAAAAACTGCAGCAGCGGTGCCGTCGCCTCGAGATCCTGGCTGCGGATGGTCTCGTTGCCGGAATAGATGAAGTTGATGGCAGCGTAGATCGACCAGGTGCCGAGCGTCACGATGAAGGGCGGCAGTTTCACCCAGGCGATGAGAATGCCGTTGATCAAGCCGCAAATCGCGCCGACAAGCAG
This sequence comes from Mesorhizobium sp. M0815, assembly GCF_040319995.1. NCBI lineage: Bacteria > Pseudomonadati > Pseudomonadota > Alphaproteobacteria > Hyphomicrobiales > Phyllobacteriaceae > Mesorhizobium > Mesorhizobium sp. M0815. The sequence continues at coordinate 146,994 of NZ_JAMYOU010000013.1, forward strand.
CCCGATGGCAACGGCGACCGGCGCTGGAACACCGTAATGCATGGCAAACTGGCCCATAACAACCGAGCTCAGCACCATGATGGCGCCGACTGACAGGTCGATGCCGGCGGTGAGCACCACCAGTGTCTGCGCGATGCCGACCATGCCGGTTATCGCCACCTGCTGGAGGATCAGGGTGAGGGTGAAGGGAGAAAAGAAGCGTCCGCCGACGACGACTGCGAACAGAACCACCGAGATGAGCAGGATGATCAGCGGCACCATGGCCGGGCTTTTATGCAAGCGGTGCTGGATGCTCTCCAACGTCGAGCGGGAATGCGTCTCGAATGATGCGACGCTGGCGTCGCTAGCGGCCAGGACCGTCTCGAATTCCTGCGGTCCCTTGCTCCTGGTTGTTTCGACGCTCAAGTCGGCCTCCCCGCCTGTGATGTGGAGCGGCCGAAACCGCTCCACATTCCCTATTGTTCTTTTGAAGTTGAGCCGATCAGGGGATCAAATCAACCCCAGCACTTGCTGAGGCCTTGCTTCGTATCGATGGATTCGATGCCGGCGGCAGGCTTGTCGGTGATCAGCGTGACGCCGGTGTTGTAGAAGTTCAGACCGGGCGACGGCTCAGGCTTCTTGCCGGTGTCGGCAAAGGTCTTGATCGCCTCGATGCCGAGCGAGGCCATGAGCAATGGATATTGCTGTGAAGTGGCGCCGATCACGCCCTCGGCAACGTTCTTGACACCGGGGCAGCCGCCATCGACCGAGACAATCAGGACGTCCTTCTCCTTGCCGACGGCTTTCAGCGCCTGGTAGGCGCCCGCGGCCGCAGGTTCGTTGATGGTGTAGACGACGTTGATATCCGGATCCTTCTGCAGGCAATTCTCCATGGCAGTATGCCCGCCATCCTCATTGCCGCTCGACAGATCGTGACAGACGTTGCGTGCGTCGGTTTCGTCGCCGATCTTCTTGGGATCGCCGAGGTCGATGCCGAAGCCCTTCATGAAGCCTTGATCACGCTGGACGTCGACGGAGGGCTGGCTGGCGATCAGATCCATGTAGGCAATGTGCGCATCCTTGGCCTTGTCGCCCAAGGTAGCCTTTGCCCAGGAGCCGATAAGCTCGCCGGCCTTGAAATTGTCGGTCGCAAACGTCGCATCCGCGGCATCGGCAGGCTCGAGCTGCGTGTCGAGAGCGATCACCAGCACCCCTGCATCGCGCGCCTTCTTCACCGCCGGCACGATGGCCGCAGTGTCGGTGGCGGTGATCAAAATGCCCTTGGCGCCGTCGGCGATGCAGGATTCGATCGCCGCAACCTGGCCCTCATTGTCACCTTCCGCCTTGCCGGCATAGGCTTTCAGATCGACACCGATTTCCTTGGCTTTCGCGGCGGCACCTTCCTTCATCTTCACGAAGAAGGGATTGGTGTCGGTCTTGGTGATCAAGCAGGCGCCGACCCCGGCGGCCGATGCCGTCGACGCAAACGCCATCAGGCTCAGTCCGGCCGCGGCAAACACGGTGGATTTCAACAGTTTTGACGTGGTCACGATTTTCCTCCCATTGAACCATTTAGGATGCCGGCCAACCGGCATCTGCAGCGCGTCCGACGAAATCTCCCAGTGTCGACGCCGATCTCAAGAGACACCAGTCCGCCAGCACTGTCAATAATTAAATCACTCTTATTTATTATTGACAACGCAGGATTGTTCACTCACTCTAGACCAAAAGCATTGAGGGGAAACGACGGGAGGAACAGGGGTGGAGACCGGCATTACAAGGCACGGCTCGCCCGATGCGGCCGAAAGCCGCCTGCACCGCGGCACCAATCAAAGCGGCATGCGGGACCACAATGAGCGGCTGGTGCTGTCGCTGGTGCGCCAGCACGGCAGCCTGGCCAAATCCGACATCGCACGCATGACTGGCCTCTCGGCGCAGACAGTATCAGTCATCATGCGCGAGCTGGAGGAGGACGACCTGCTCGTTCGCCAGGCGCCGTTGCGCGGCAAGATTGGCCAGCCCTCGATACCCATGGCGCTCAATCCCGACGGCGCCTATTTCATCGGCCTGAAGATCGGCCGGCGCAGCGCCGAGCTCGTGCTGATCGATTTCCTCGGCAATGTGCGCTCGATGCTGCAGCATTCGTACCGCTATCCGGCGCCGCGCGAGACGGTGGAATTCGTTACGAGCGGCATGAAGAAGATGCGCGGCGAGCTCACTCCTGCGCAGGACAAGCGCATCGCCGGGCTTGGCATCGCCATGCCGTTCGAATTGTGGAACTGGGCCGATACCGCCGGCGCGCCGCGTGAAATCATGGACGAATGGCGCCATCGCGACATCCGCGCCGACATCCAGGCGCAATGCGAATTTCCGGTCTACCTGCAAAACGATGCCACCTCGGCCTGCGGCGCCGAGCTCGTGTTCGGCCAGGCGGCGGGTGCGGCGCGCGATTTCGTCTATTTCTACATCGGTGCCTTTGCCGGCGGCGGCATCGTGCTGAACGGCCGGCTGTTTGGCGGCCCAACCGGCAATGCCGGCGCGCTGGGCTCAATGCCAGTGCCCGGGCCTGACGGCAAGCCGACGCAGTTGATCGACGTTGCATCGATCGCCACGCTGGAGAAGGCGCTCAACGCACGCGGCGTCGAGGCCTCGCATCTGTGGACATCACCGGGGGACTGGGGCGAGATCGGTGCCGAGCTTGACGACTGGATCGCCAGCGCCTCGCAGGCGCTCGCCTATGCCATCGTTGCGGCGTCGTCCGTCATCGATTTCGAAGCCGCGGTGATCGACGGATGGATGCCGCTCGCCGTGCGCAGGCGGCTTGTCGATGCCGTCATCCAGGCCATCGGCAGGATCGACGGCGAAGGCCTGAGGCTGCCGGCCGTCCGCGAGGGAACGGTCGGCATCCATGCGCGGGCGCTGGGTGGCGCCAGTCTGCCGCTATCGGAGCGCTTCCTCATCGGCTCGACCACGATTTCCCGGAGCTTCTGAGCATGCTGATCGGTATCCCGGCGCTGCTCGGCCCGGAGCTTCTGGCGATGTTGCGCGCCATGGGCCATGGCGACGAGATCGCGCTGGTCGACGGCAACTACCCGGCCGAACAGCAGGCACAGCGGCTGATCCGCGCCGACGGTCATCATCTCGTCCCGGTGCTGGATGCCGTATTGAGCGTGTTGCCTGTCGACGACGCCGTGCCGCAGGCGCTGTTTCGCGCCTCGGCTAAAGGCGATCCCCTGCTCGCCGATCCGGTTCATCATGAGATTGAAGCGATCTGCGCCAGGCATGCGCCGGGCCGCAAGGTGGTTGCGCTTGCCGGCGCCGACTTCTATGCACGGGTCAAGGCCGCGCACGCGATCGTCGCGACGAGCGAGCCGCGGCTTTACGCCAACATCATCATTCGCAAGGGCGTGATCTATCCGCCGGAAAGCAAGACTTCATGATCCTCTGCTGCGGCGAAGCCCTGATCGACATGCTGCCGCGCACCACGACGGAGGGCGAAGCGGCCTTTGCCCCCTATGTCGGCGGTGCCGTCTTCAACTCGGCCATTGCGCTCGGCCGACTCGGCGCGCCGGCCGGCTTCTTCTCCGGCCTGTCGTCGGATCTGTTCGGCGGGCAGTTCAGGGAGGCGCTGGGGGCCAGCAAGGTCAGTTCCACCTATGCGCACACCTCGCCGCGGCCGACCACGCTCGCCTTCGTGCGGCTCACCAACGGCCAGGCGACCTATACATTCTATGACGAGAACACCGCCGGGCGCATGCTGACCATCGAGGACCTGCCGGAGCTCGGCAGCGAGATCGAGGCCATGCTGTTCGGCGCCATCAGCCTGATCTCGGAACCGGCCGGATCGGCCTATGAGGAGTTCATGCGACGTGAGCATGAGCGCCGCGTGATGATGCTCGACCCCAACATCCGGCCAAACTTCATTCCCGACAAGGCCAGGCATCTCAGGCGCATCCGCAACATGATGGCGATGGCCGACATCGTGAAACTGTCGGACGAGGATTTGAACTGGTTCGACGAAGCCGGCTCGCATGAGGACGTCGTCCGCAACTGGCTGGACCGCGGCCCGAAGCTGATCGTCGTCACCCACGGCAGCGAGGGCGCGGTTGGTTACAGCAGCCAGCACCGGGTCACGGTCGTGCCGGACAAGGTCGAGGTGGTCGATACGGTCGGCGCCGGCGACACGTTCAATGCCGGCATCCTTGCCTCCTTGCACGAGCAGGGCCTGCTGTCGAAGACGGCAATCGCCGGCCTGCCGAAAGAAGCCATCCATAAGGCGCTGACGCTCGGCGCCAAGGCCGCGGCGGTGACGGTCTCGCGGGCCGGCGCCAATCCGCCATGGCGGCATGAACTCGCCTGACCGGCTGGCAACCGCCTCACGGACTGCCTGCCGGCGATCACTTTATGTTTCGCCTAACCTGGCGGGCGGGATGCGCAGCCCATATCAAGCATGCCGAAGCCCGGATTTTCCCGCGTTTAAGAGGGCAGATCGGAAACCAGAGGTAACAGGCTGCGACACTTGAGCAATTCAGGGCTTTGCCCTGCGGCTTTCTCGGCCGTGCCAAGTCTGCTACCAGCGGCCGGATCTGGCTAAAACCGTTTGAGGCCGACATGCAGTTCATCGATCTTGGCGCACAGCGCGAACGCATCCGCGACAGGCTGAAGGCGGCAATCGACCGCGTCGTCGACGAAGGTCGTTATATTCTTGGACCGCAGGTCACCGAATTCGAAAACAAGCTCGCCGCCTATATCGGCACCAAGCACGTGGTCGCTTGCGCCAACGGCACCGACGCGCTGCTGTTGCCGCTGTTTGCCGCCGGCATCGGCCCGGGCGACGCGGTATTCGTGCCGAGCTTCACCTTCGCCGCCACGGCCGAAGTGGTGGCGCTGACCAAGGCCGAGCCGGTGTTCGTCGATGTCGATGCTGACAGCTACAATATCGACATCGCCAGCCTCGAGGCGGCAATCGCCATGATCAAGGCGGAGGGGCGGCTGAGGCCGAAGGCAATCATTCCCGTCGACCTGTTCGGCCTCGCCGCCGATTACGAAGCAATCATGGCCATCGCCAATCGCGAAGGCCTGATGGTCATCGAGGATGCGGCGCAGGCGACCGGCGGCTCGGCTGACGGCAAGATGTGCGGCTCGTTCGGCACCGTCGGCTCGACCAGCTTCTATCCGGCAAAACCGCTCGGCTGCTACGGCGACGGCGGTGCGATGTTCACCAATGACGATGCGCTGGCCGAACAGCTGCGCTCGTTCGCCTTTCACGGCAAGGGCGAAACGCAATACGACAATGTCCGCGTCGGCATCAATTCACGGCTCGATACACTGCAGGCGGCGATCCTAATCGAGAAGCTGGCCATCCTCGAGGACGAGATGGTGGCGCGGCAAGCGGTCGCCAATCGCTATGCCGAAGGTCTCGGCGATATAGTCAAGACGGCGCGCAATCTGGGCGGCGGCCGCTCGGCCTGGGCGCAATACGCCATCGAAACGCCGAAGCGCGACGGGCTCAAGGCACATCTCGGTGAAAAGGGCATTCCGTCGGTCATCTACTATGTGAAACCGCTGCACAGCCAGATTGCCTATCGCGATTATCCGCGCACGCCGACCGGCCTTGCCGTTTCGGAAGAGCTGCCGAAGCGCATCCTGTGCCTGCCGATGCATCCCTATCTGAGCGAGGCCGACCAGGACCGGATCATCGAAACGATCCGTAACTATATCGGCTCGAATTCGGCGCACGTGGCGGCGGCATAATTCGAAAGTTGCGGAACATGGTCGCGGATTACATCGACGAGTTCATCATGTTCTGCGCCGGGTTGTGGATGGCTGGCATCGGCTTCGGATTTCTCGCGGACCCGTTCCAAGCTCGCCCCGGCCAGCAAGCATGGTGGACCAACTTTGGAACCCATTTTAAATGGATGGGGCCGCTGTTGATCCTCATCGCGATAGTGCTCGCGTTCGCGGCACCTTCCTAGATGCGCTCGCGCCAGCAACAGGCTCGCCATTGACGGCATCGCTGATCAACAACGGACCGTTCACCTCAAACTGGGCCGTCGGTACCGATTTCGGGATGCTTTGCTCTGCGCCGAAGCATAGTCTGCACCTGTCTTCCCTCTAGGCTGGCTATTTCATGAAGAAGATTGGTTTCCTCTCGTTCGGGCACTGGACGCCCTCGCCGCAATCGCAGACGCGGACGGCATCCGATGCGCTTTTGCAGTCCGTCGAGTTGGCCGTCGCCGCCGAGGAGCTGGGTGCGGACGGCGCGTATTTCCGCGTGCATCACTTCGCCCGCCAGCTCGCCTCGCCCTTCCCGCTGCTCGCAGCGGTTGGGGCGAAGACCAGCCGAATCGAGATCGGCACGGCGGTGATCGACATGCGTTACGAGAACCCGCTCTACATGGCCGAGGACGCCGGCGCCGCCGATCTGATCGCCGGAGGGCGTCTGCAGCTAGGCATCAGCCGCGGCTCGCCGGAGCAGGTGATCGACGGATGGCGCTACTTCGGCTACGCCCCGCAAGAGGGCGAGAGCGATGCCGACATGGCCCGCAGACACACCGGAGTGCTGCTCGAAGTGTTGCTGGGCAAAGGCTTTGCCCAGCCCAACCCGCGGCCGATGTTTCCCAACCCGCCCGGCCTGCTTCGCGTCGAGCCACACTCGGAGGGCCTGCGCGAGCGCGTCTGGTGGGGCGCCGCCACAAACGCCACCGCAGAATGGGCGGCGAAACTTGGGATGAACCTGCAGAGTTCCACGCTCAAATTCGATGAAGGCGGAAAGCCGTTTCACATCCAGCAAGCCGAACAGATCAAGGCTTTTCGCGAAGCCTGGAAGGCGGCCGGCCACACGCGCGAGCCGCGGGTGTCGGTGAGCCGCAGCATTTTTGCGCTGGTCGACGATCGCGACCGCGCCTATTTCGGCGGCAACCAGGGCGGAGATCAGTTCGGCTATATCGAGGCAGACAGGCTTGCCGTGTTCGGCCGCTCCTATGCCGCCGAGCCAGACGTCCTGATCGAGCAGCTAAAGGGCGACGAAGCCATCGCTGAGGCCGATACGCTGCTGCTCACAGTCCCCAACCAGCTCGGTGTCGACTACAATGTCCATGCCATCGAGGCGATCCTGACCCACGTCGCCCCAGGCTTGGGCTGGCGCTGACGCGACTTTGTTGGAAAAGCCACGGCGGTCAATACGATGCTCGCGTTCTAGCGGTCTCACGGCTGCTTCCCGTCGGCTCGTTTCAGCATCGCAAATGCGCGACTGATCCGTTGCAGGGCCGTCGCGTTGGCCAGCACTGCGTACAACGCGAACCCGCCTGCCAGAATCCAGGGCGAAGCCGCGCCCATGGCAGTCGCGACTCCGTCGGCGGCGAGCAGCACGCAAATGAACACCAGACGTTCCATCCGCTCGAAGAAATCCGGCCAACCATGGTTTTCCACAGGGATTTCCAGCGCCGTCCGCGCCTTGGCGTAACTGGTGAGGATCCCGCCGGCGAACGCGAACATTGCGATCGCCCACAGATCGGCGACCCAGCCTATTGCCGCAAAGACGGCCAATTCCTGATAACGGTCGACGACAGCGTCGAAATAGCCACCGGCCTTGGTGCTCATATTTGTCCGGCGGGCGACCGCACCGTCCAGCGCGTCGAAGCTGAAGGCAAACGCCAGGCACAAGCCAAAGGCAAGACTTGAATGGTGATACGCGTAGGCGGCAGAAGACAAAGCCACGAGCACGAGCCCGCTGGCCGTAACCTGGTTCGGCGTCATGCCGATCCCGATCAGCGGAGAGGCGGCCTGCTCCCATAGCGGGTCGATGCGACTTTTCATGAGACCGGCGATCATGGCGGCTCCTCTGATGATGTCGTTTGACGGAGCTTTACCAGCAATTTGCGGGTTTGTTCCACCATCGCCACCGTTTCAGTTGGCCAATGCGGGCCGAGACCGGGCTCCGCAATGTTCTCAACTCGCCGCAAAAGTGATCTCGTTTGGCGAATGTGGCCGGCGGATTAAGGTGCTGCTCGCCAAGCTGACGGCGAAACAGAACTTCCGGTCGCAGCGACAGGTGCCCGACAGCATTTCACGGTTTGGGCGATGCCTTGTGACGGGTGTGCAAATCGAGCGGCGGTCTGGCGGCAACACCCGAACGATGTGACTATGATTGCTTGCGACCCGTCGGAAGCCGGCCGAAACTCGATGCATAAATTTCTACCCAAGTTCGCCTACCTGCTCGCGACCTCTGTCGGCGTGGGATTATCTCCAACATGGCCGGGCACGGCCGGCGCAATGGTTGGAGTGGCTGTTGCCGCGGCTCTGATACCCGCATCGCCTTGGCTGACGGTGCTTGCCTATGCGGCCCTGTTCGCCGTCGGCGTATGGGCGTCATCGCATGTTATCTCCCATACCGGGACGGAGGACCCGCAAATCGTCGTCATCGATGAGACCTTCGGCGCCGCCGTGACACTTTCCATGCTGCCACTCGACCCACTCTGGTGGGCAACAGGCTTCCTTGCTTTCCGGTTTTTCGACGTCGTCAAGCCTTGGCCCATCCGTATCATGCATGACAAGGTAAGGGGTGGGGCCGGCATCATGCTGGACGACGCGGCCGCGGCTGTCGTCGCTGGGGCGTTGCTGCTCCTGCTGAACGAGTTGATTGATCATTTGCCGTAACGGCGACATTCGGCCTCCAATGCCAAAGGCCAGCACGATGGTCCATGCGAGTTTAGCGACACAAGGGGAGGACCGAAGCGGTTGGCGCGGCCCTACTCGGTGACAACGAGTAGGAAGGAGGCATGACGAGACGGGCAAACGGCTGAACATCGCCGGCATTCCCGGCGACGACATCGGCAAGGAAGTCGTGCCGGAAGACCGGAGGCATCCGCCGCTCACTGATGATGTTCGCACGCCTGCGTGCGGAAACCCAAGCCGTCAAGTATTTCGATCAGCATCTGTACAGGATCAGCCACACCGTGCGTTGACCGCCACGCGACAAACCCGTCCGGCCTGACCAAGGCGGCACCGCCGCTTTCAACCCCGAGCGCGGAAGGCCACCGATGGTCCAAATCAATCAGACCCCCATTGGCACCCAAGGCGTGGCAGGTCAGCGGGATGCGGAGGCGCTGGCTTACGGCGTCAGCGGCCTGACACCATGCGTCGTCGGCGCAGAGGAGAAGAGGGTCGCGATCGCACAAATCGAGACTCGAAATCCGCTGGCCGGCACGCCCGACCGCGAAATGCGGTAAACGCGTGCCATGGCGGCCCGACAACTCCGTGGATTTTTGGAATGGGTGATCGTCCCGCGTGGCTTCCTGAGCCACGACACCTGCAGCGTAGCGTTGGCCAAATACCACGTCGTAATCCTCGACGATCGCGACTGGGGGAGGCAATCGCTTCGACGGATCGTCGAACCATTTCTGAAGGCGGGCGAGCGCTTGCGCCAACGTAGCCTCGATGACCGGCCGGCGCTCCATGTCATAGCTATCCAGCAACGAGGGACCGGCATGCCCGCGTGTTACCATCGCAAGCTTCCAGGCAAGGTTATGGGCGTCGTGGATACCTGAATTGCCACCGAAAGCGCCTGTTGGGGGCATCACATGTGCGGCATCCCCCACAAGAAACGCGCGGCCTCGGCGGAATTGGCGCGCTGTCATCGCGGCCACTTCCCAGGAGCGCACATCGACAAGCCTAGTCGTGATATCCGACCGGCCCGCACCTCGTATGATCAGTTCCCTGCACCTGACTTCATCAAAATCCTGGGGTTTCTCGCCCTTTTCGGGAAAGTATTGGATCGCCAGAAGCCATCGTCCACCCTCCCTGGGCGGAAGGTCCCGTTGAGGTCCGTCACGAAGCACGACGTGAAACGCTTGCCGCCGATCGTCGGAGGCATGTCCGTGTCAAAGACGACATTTATCCAGTGCTGAAGGCCGCCTGCCCCGCTGCGGCTGATCTCCAGCCTCTCTCGCATCGAGCCGTTCGCACCGTCCGCGACGATCAGATAGTCGGCCGAGATGGCGTCCTTTACGCCGGTCGCGATATCGCGAATTTCCGCGCGGACGACATTCTCATCCTGTTCGAAAGCCACCAGTCCCTGCTGAAACGTATGTCTGCACCGTTCCGCTCGGCGTAGCGGCGCAGAATCGGTTCCAGGACGTGCTGATCACACGTCGCCGGTTGCGTGGGGCTGAGGGCACTTGCATCCGGCCACGCCGGTCCGCCCCATTGAATCTCGGGATCGGTGAGATTCCTGGCGCGCGCAATAGCGCCTGCCTGCTGGTCCCCCGTACGATTTGCACGAATCTCCTCCTCAAGGCCGAGGCTTCGAAAGATCTCCATGCTGCGCGGGGAAATGCCGGCAAATTTGTACTGGATTGACGTGTCGGGATGGCGCTCGACGAGGACGCACGGAATGTCGTTGTGAGCCAAAAGGGCGGCCGCCGTCAGACCGTTCAGGCCGCCCCCGACGACGAGAACCGTGGTGTTGGTCATCTCGGATCTCCTCTCATTGATTTGATCACTTAAATATTTTGATTGATCAAATCATATGATTGGTCCAAATATGTGTCAAGACACGAAGGAGCGTGGAATGGGACCGGGCCAAGACCGCTTGCAGCACGCCACCGAGGCTTGGCGCCTGGTGTTTGATTTCCTGATGCGGTCCGCGCCGGACCGGTTGGCGATCCAGCAGAAATTAGGCCTGACGCCCAACGATTCGCGCGCCCTCTTCACCCTCGACAAAGATGTGGGCAAGCCGATCGGAGCATTGGCCACTCAATGGCACTGCGACCCTTCGACGGCGACCTGGCTGGTCGACCGGTTGGAGCAGGCGGGGCTCGCCGAACGGGTTCCGTCGCCAAGCGATCGCCGTGTGAAACGTGTCAAGCTTACGGCCAAGGGTGCTGCAACCATTGAGGAATTGACAAGGGAATATCACAAACCCCCTGCCGAGATGCTTGCGCTTCCACGTGCTGATCTGGATCAGCTGATCGGCCTGGTCAGAAAGTTACAGGCTGGCAAGTCCGTGGGCTGATTCTATCCGCCACGGGGCCTCCCGTGCACCACATGAAGTGATAAGCGATGAGCGTCCCGGCACCCGAGCAGAGTCAGTGCGTCATGCGCGCCGATAAGCGGCGTCATGGCATCCACCTCGACCATGGGGAGTCGCCGACGGTCAGCGGCTACTGCGTATGTCTCGTAGTGGATATCGGTGGCGGCGCGATGAACCTGCTATTTGCCGCCACCATACTGCCAGCCAGTCTTGATCAGTATGCCGGAACGAGCCGCACCGTACGCATGGGTGGAACTACTTTGCGCCAGGTGCAGACATTCGCGAAGGGTGAGTAGATACGGGTAACGTGTGTATCGAACTTCACGTGGATTCGCGCGCCCTCGACGGAGATTCCGGGGTCAAAGCAGGGCAAATCAGCTTGCCGGCGAAACGCCTCACCTCAGGCGGTGGATAGCGGCTGTGCATCCGCTGCGCCGACCACTTCCCGCATTGTCACGATGGTGCGGAACGCCTTCACGTTCGAATCGGTGTGGAAGACTTCCCGCGCGAAGACATCGTACGCCTCCATCCCTGGCAATTGCAGAAGGAGCACGAAATCGGTTTCACCGGTGACATACCAGGCCTGCCGAACCTCCGAGCGTCCACGAAGCTTGCCGATGAAGGCGTCCAACTCGACAGCGCTCTCCCGTTCCAACGAAACGAGCACATGGACGGTTAGCGGCAGGCCCATGGCCGCTGGGCGAACGACGGCAACGTCCGCCGCGATCACACCATCCTTCCGCAGCCGGCGCAGGCGGCGCAGGACCGCACTCTGGGAAAGCCCGACCTGCTCGGCGAGACGGCGCGCCGGGATTTGGTTGTCGCGCTGAACCAGCGACAGCAGCACATGGTCGAAGCGATCGAGGGCGGCAGTTTTCGTCATGAGGACAGGCATCTATGCCGAAATCAGGCAGGGGGGCAACGATAATAGGCGCCAACCGGCGTGGTTTCCGGGATAGAAATTCGCCTCATGACCACAGACACACAGCCGGCCCTTAACCCTGATCAGATCGCGGCGCTGTTACAGCGCCTGTCGCCATTTTATGCACCGACACCGCTGCTCGACCTGCCAAACCTCGCTGCGAGCCTGGATGTGACCCAGGTGCTTGCCAAGAACGAGGGCCACCGTGCCCTGGGCAGCTTCAAGTCCCTCGGCGGCACTTATGCCGGTCTGTGCGCTCTCGCTCGCACTACCGGGATGAATATCGACGAATTGCTCGATCCAGAGCGGACCCAGAAGCCGCTGCCGCCGCTCATCACGGCCAGCGCCGGCAATCACGGACTTGCCGTCGCGGCGGCGGCGAAGTTTGCCGGCGGGAGGGCAAGAATATACCTCCACACGGGCGTTCCTGCAGCGCGGGTGCGGCGTATCGAGTCCCAAGGCGCCGAAATCGTGTGGGTCGACGGCACCTACGACGATGCCGTCGATCGGGCCTCTGCGGCAGCCCGCGCCGGAGAAGGCATTCTGGTGGCCGACACCTCGAGCGACCCGGATGACTCAGCGGTCGCTGATGTCGTCGCTGGCTATGGCGTGCTTGCTGCGGAAATTCGTCGCCAGGTCGACGAGATCGGCCATCTGAGGCCAACCCACCTTTTCGTGCAGGCCGGTGTCGGTGGACTTGCCGCCGCCCTGACGGCAGGGCTGCAGGACTGGTTGATGCCTCCAGCCATGATCGTCGTGGTAGAGCCAGAGGCAGCAGCCTGCGTCGCGGCCGCGCTGTCGCAAGCATGGTCCGTGAGGATATCCGGCGATCTCAAAACGTCGGCGGACATGCTCGCTTGTGGCGAAGCGGCCGCATCGGCGCTCGACGTGCTCCGCCGAGGCAAGGCTCGGGTCATAACCGTCTCCGAAGCGGCGCTTGCCGACGCGAAGAACCGGATTCGCGAGGCAAACGGTCCAGGCACAACCCCGTCGGGTGCCGCCGGCCTCGCCGGTCTCGCCACAGCCGTCGCGGCTTCCGGCCTGTCGCAGGAGCTTGCGCTCGATGGATCGAGCCGGGTGCTAATCATCGTGACCGAGGCCGAACTAGAGAAGGACGCATGACGATGGCACCCGACCCCGGACCATTGAACAAAAGAGCGGCTGGGCCGCGGACTGCTGGAGATGCCCACGTTCCAGACCGGACTGCTCGAGATGCCCACGTTCCAGACTCACCGCAGACCGGGTCCATGAAACTCATCTACCAGACCCACTCCCCTTACGCGCGCAAGGTTCTGGTCTTTGCCCACGAGGTCGGGCTTGCCGGACGTCTGCGCGTTATTCATCAGGAGACGAGCCCCACCAATCGCAACGATGATGTGTTTGCGATCAATCCGCTTGGCAAGGTGCCCGCTCTCGTTCTCGACGACGGCTATGCGATCTTCGATTCGAGCGTAATCTGCAGCTATCTCGACAATCTCGAAAGCAGTCCTCGGCTCATCCCCGAAACAGGGCGAGCAAAATGGTCCGCCTTGCGCCTCCAGGCGCTCGCCGGCGGCATGTGCGACGCAGGCATTTCCATCCGCTGGGAAAACGAGCGCCGCCCTGAACATCTGCGTTATCCTGCCTTGGGCGCAGGCATGACGATGAAGCTCATCGAATCCTATAACTTCGTGGAACGCGAGGTCGAATTCGACGCACCGCTCCATGTCGGCCACATCGCGCTCGCCACTTGTCTAAGCTGGCTGGAATTCCGGGGACTGCCCGACTTCTTGCAGGGAAGGCCACGACTGACACGATGGTATAGATCCTTCGTGGAACGCCCTTCAATGCGTGCCACACCCTACGACGGCGACACGCGTGATTGATATCGATCGCTAGGCTTTCGAAATCCAGTATGTGTCGGTCACCAGCCAAGCGTTCTCGAGGCCATTTGCTGGTCGGCCTCGATGATATTGCGCGAGACGGGTGACCTTGCCTCGGGCAGCCTTGAGGGCGGCCATCAAGGCCTTTTCTTCGTCACTGCGCCTAGCTCCGCTGCAGGGGTAAAACCCGCATGGCACAAGTGACCGTACGGGAAACGTATCGCCGACCCTTTCCAGAAGCATCATGAAACCTCGTCGGTCCTCACCTGTGAACGGCAGTGCCATCCGGCCAGCGTCGGACAAATTTGAAAGCCACCGTTCCGGCACGTGCGTCACGCCGGCAAAGGCGACCACGACATCGAGGTTTGGCAGATCAACTGCCTGCGTTGCATCACCTGATATCACTTCTACATGGGCATAATGAGCAAGATTGCTTTGCGCACGCCGAGCCAGTTCTTCGTCGATCTCATATGCAATCACGCGTCCTTCAGAACCCGTCAGTTCAGCGAGGATGGCGGTGAAATAGCCGACACCGGCGCCCACCTGAAGGACAGTCTGGCCGGGAGTGATGTTCAGATGGTCGAAAACCAATGCCCAAAGCGACGGCAAGCCGCTGTTCAGTCCGCGTTTTTCGTCAAGCAAGACCAGAACGTCGTGGTAAATCTCATGAAGTGCGGCTGAAGGGCTGGTATGGACCGCCCCGATTTGCAATCTCGAATGGATACGCCAAGGCCCGTTGCCAAGGTAGTGTTCGCGCGGAACCTTTGCGAAGGCCTCGATGACCGCAGGGTTGTGCAAGACAGGTGATGAGACACGCAGATCTTCGGCAAACCACCGGCGCGCTTCACTCGCATCGATTCTTGTTGGCATGGAATATCGGCTCCGGATTGCGCGTACTCAGTCATGCTCTCAGAAAACCGAACGGCGGCAAAGGGGCGCTATCCCCGCATTGAAGGGCAATGCCCGCTATCCGTTTGCCATAGAGCGCAGCTTTGCCGAGTGCCCTGCCCTCTTTGCCTGTGGACCCGCCCGTTTCGGCGCCTGGCGTCTGACCGAATTTGGCGCACGGGTGCCCGGAACGACGCCAGGACATCAACTCGCGCGGCGGATTGATACTCATTCTCGTGACATAGGGGGATTTTATAGCAAAGCGCGGACACCGGCGGCAACCTCGGCCAAGTCGTCATTGAGCTGGTGGTTGCGGCCGTCGAGCCGATGCAGGAGCGCGCTGGGTATCGCTGCTGATAGAGATCAATATGCGCAAAAGCGCAATTTCGTCCCTGCTGCCGTGATGGCTTTTTCGTGGGCGAGAACCATCAAAATTTCTGGCATTGTTCCGAAGGCCGACCGCGAGGCTGTAAGGCGTGGCGATATGGAAGACACGCAACGCTCCGCCCGACGATCACATCCTCCGGCTGGCCAGCAGCCTTGTGAGCCAGTTCGGATCCATTTCCGGGACGGAGGATAAAAGCCGCTCGGTATAGGGGCCGTGCGGCGGCGTGAGAATTTCGCTCTTTAATGCCCGCTCAACGACTTTACCTTGGTGCACCCCAATTTCGTCGGCGATCGCCCGCACGGTGGCAATGTCATGGGTGATGAAAATGCAGCTCATGCCGAGTTCGCGCTGAAGCCGCATTAAGAGCTTGAGGATTTCCTCTTGCACAATCTGGTCGAGCGCGGACGTGATTTCGTCGCAGATGATGAGTTCCGGATCGGCGGCCAACGCCCGGGCGATGGCTGCTTCTGACCCCCCGACAGTTCGGCCGGCAGACGATCCAGGTAAGTTTCGCTCATCTCGACCATGTGCATGCGTTCGCCGATCCCCCGATCCCACAACCAAGCCGCACTACTGCGCGGCAAGGTGATTGGCGGTTCGGAGCCTGTTGCCGGACCTTAACCCGGAGACTTAACCGCCCTTGTACACCCTAAGTTAAACGCAGTTTACCTCATTCAAACAGACGAGGACAGTAGGCCAACCCGCCCCTAGGGTAAGAGGTCGTTCTGTCGATTTATCCGGGAGATACTATTGTCAGTCGTGTGGAAACAGAAGCAAACTTGCGATTCTCCATGCAGACACTATTGCAGTTCATGTGCTCTCATCCCATAGGGGGGACGTTGTCGAAGAATGAGTGGGGGAACAACAATTTTCTCGGTGTTACCGCAAAAATCTATAAACCCCATTCGGTGATATGCCGGCAGGAGGACGACAACAGTGAGATATTCATTGTAAAATCGGGCTGGGGCATACTTTATCAGGCACTGCCGGACGGAGAGCGGCAGATCATAGACACTCCCCTCAAAGGGGATGTCGTCGGTTTCCGTGGCTTGGACGGACCCCGTCTTGCGTCGCTGGCGTCCATAACCGAACTAGCTGTTTATGAAATTTCCAGTAAGGAACTGGTCGAGGCCATCCTGTCGGAAGGCCGAATCGGGAAGAAGATCGCCTGCTCCCTGGCGCGCCTGAACGCCATCCTTGCCGAACATCTCATGAATACCGGGCGGCGGAACGCGATGAGGCGTACCGCCCACTTCCTGCTCGAGTTGGAGGAGAGGCTCTCCAGGGTTGGGCTGTCGGCGCATGGAAGATATGAGTGTCCTCTTGCCCAGCATGAACTGGCCGACATCCTTGGAATGACCACCGTTCACGTCAACCGAACATTAAGGGAGCTCCGCAAGGCCGATCTCGTCTCTTTCAAGTCAGGCCATGTAGAGGTGATCAATCGCAAGAAGCTGGTCGAAACAGCCGGATTCGACAGCGAGTATCTCAGGTAGCGGCTATATCTCTCTTCGAACGTCAGCGCATGGGCCATCAAGACTTTCCGCTGATTTCGCCTTCTCCGGAACAGTTCCAGACGATATGTTCTGAGGGCTGATCGTGCCCGGGACACCTGGCGGGCTTGGTACGTCTCGACGACGGCCGTATCCGGCTCGAGTCGGTCGAAAGTTGGGCTGAGCGGAACGCAACCCAGTTCGTGCCGAGCAAAGCAAAGTGTGCGAAGGGAGATCATCATGACCCCACGGCAACACTTGTGAATCGGCGTGCAAAATTCGACGCCGATTTTGCACGCCGATTCACAGGCCGTAGCCTCCCAGACCGAGGACCGGGCGGTATGGGCTGCGAGAGGCTTGGCGGCGAAACACACTGGCGTCATTGCCGTGGTCGCGCGATGCTAACCCTGCATTAGGCGAATACGGCGAGCCGACGACATTGTTCGTCAGCCGCGACGTGCCTGATATGGAATGAGCTTCCTTCGGAGACAAGAGCTACGGCGGCAGTAGCTTTCCCTCCTCTTTGGCGGCCTCAAGGAACGCTCTGCGAACCACATCGGGCTTCACCTGATCGATCATTGCATCCATGCAGAGTTGCACCGCGCTATGCCACTTAGGGCCGCGCTTGCTTCACTTCAGGAGCTGCTCAGCGGCCCCTTCGACGTTGCTGCATTGGTAGATGACGCCGGGACGGCCGGTCTTTACGGGAATCGACGGTGAAAACCAATGGAGCGACATTTGTACATAAGCCTTATCTAAACTAAGAGTTCCGTCAGCCACGCCCCGGTTCGAGCCAAGGATCGGAAAACCGGCTATGGCCCAGCCCCGCGCAGCCCCTTCTGGCTGGCCATATCGGGGTAGGGACGCAGCGTAGACATCTATTTTAGGATGCATTGCCAACTCAGAGATGATCATTGCGGTGATGCGAGCCGCTTGGCTAAAGCCATCGTGGCAACGCTGATGCAGCGGGGCCGGTGATGACGGATGTAGTCTCGCTTCTCGGCCGCGGTGCGTTTCTCAGAGCCGCTTAGAGACTCCAGTTCCAGAGCCTGCTTACCGACCAACCATTCGAGCGCTGCGATCCGGGCTTCGGATTCCTGGACCAGGTCGGCGGCCTGCGCATCATCGTCGAACGGGCCTTGCTCATATTTGCGAGACATCGTGATGCTTAGCCAAGCCGTGCAGCGTCTCGCCGGCGATGAACTGCTGCGCGACCCGGCGTTTGAACTCGATGCTGTGACTGCGGTGCTTTGCCATGGGTTCTCTCTCCGAAAAACCCGGAAGGCCGGTCAATCCTCACATCCCGATCTGTCCACCCTCAGGGGGCACTCCAATCGGGGGTCAGTTTCGGAAGCCGTTTGACACTTAAGTGTTGCGCCACGGCTATCAGCACCGTGTCAACACCTTCAGGAGTTCTGGTCTACCGCTGAATCGCCGGAGGCCCCAGCTGATCCACGTTCGGGTGCCTGATGGGCTGAAGATGGCTACGTGGTCCCATGCATGCGGGATTCAGGCAGATTGCAGCCCTTTGGGTCCAACTTAGCGTCGGTTCGCTGAAAATTACAAAAAAAGCAACCTATGTTAGAGACTGCTTATAAATAAACCCTAGACTTACCCAAGCTGGATCTCGCTGGAGGGCGAGGAACTGAAAACGACGCAAATTGGGTAATCGAGTCTCGACCTTTCACAACGCGCAGTACCAAACGTTCAATTCTGGAGAATGCGGAAACCACATCGGGCCGGCGCAAGGCGGCTTGTGTGGGAAAGAGCGGGTATTGATATGGGTTCCACAGCAGGACTGCACAATTACACATCGGCCAATCGGTCCGGAGTCCCGTCCGGCGGAACGGAAATCGCCCACGGGCAGACAGGCAGGGAATGCCTCCTCATCCTGGACGGAAGGGCTCTAGACCGCGAGTGTCTCGCATCCGCTCTCGTGGACCACGAACTCGGCATGGATGTCGCCGCCTTGGGTTCCGTTGAGGAATGGCGCGTGAGAAAGAGCTCGGCCCCTCCCCTTGCAGCCATACTCTTCAATCTTGGCAGCCGGAAGGTCACCGATCATGGCATCGCGGACGAGATCAGGCATATTTCGTCCGAGTTCAACTCGGTCCCTGTGGTCGTCCTAGCCGACACCGAAGACCTTGCCCAGATACTGACCGCTCTCGAATGCGGTGCACGCGGCTACATTCCGACCTCTGTTGACATCGATGTCTGTGTCGAGGCTATCAACCTTGCGGCAGCGGGAGGCATCTTCGTGCCGGCGAGCAGGCTCCTTTCTATGCGGCACTTGATAGGTTCGGGCAGCCGGGACAAGCAGCCTTTGGCAGGCATGTTCACGCTCAGGCAGGCCGAGGTTGCGCAAGCGCTCCGGCGCGGCAAGGCGAACAAGATCATCGCCTACGAACTGAATTTGCGCGAAAGCACGGTGAAGGTCCACATCCGGAATATCATGAAGAAGCTAAAGGCGACCAACCGCACGGAAGTCGCCTACAAGGTCAACGATCTTCTCGCGGAAGGAACTCTGGCTGAAGAGTGAGCCAAGTATAGCACCTGCCCACTTTGGACAAATCCCGCGGCCGTATTCGACTGATTGCCTGATCAATTATATATTGTGAAAGTGGACGGGCGGAATCGGCGGATTAATCTGCGATCTACGCAGGCTCAGGGAAAGTGTTCCTTCCTACCCATCGCATCGCCTCCTCGATCGTGTCGAAATTCTTGTGCTGCCCGCTCAGCAGCCCGAACCCCGTTTCGAGGAACCATTTGCCTTTCGTGGAGTAGGCTTCCTCGTCGATTTGGGTAAGGACCGCCACCAGTTGGTCGCGTTTCCACACCAGGACCCCGGATTCTCCGCCTTCGACCGTTCCGATTCGGGCTTCGCTGAATGACAATCCAGAAACAGCTTTTGCTTTGCCCATTTTGATGAATCCCTCGAATTCAAAATGGTAGTAAAAACTCCGCCAGCTTTATATTCTTTTGTATCAGATCACGCGGTGAGTTCAAGCAGTTTGAGACGATCTAATTCGTCGATCCACCTGTTCGGTAACAGACGACAAACTCGCAAGGAAACCGGATCGAAGACGGCCCGCTTCACTAAAAAGGGCCGGGTCGTGGCCAGACTGGCGGGGTCCACATGATGTGCCTCTGGGATGCGGTCTCCACCGCGCTCCTTCGCCCATCGCCGGGAATGATTTGAGCCCTATGCATTCTTGATCGAGGACGAGGATTTGGCAAGTGAATGCACCAGCCCGAACCAATATCTATCACAGGTCATATCGGGTCATGATTATCGAGCAAGAGGTATCTATTTTGTGCTTCAAGTAGATTATGGGGACGGTGAGACGGCTGAGGTGCGATCGTATCGCCCCGCGACGGGCCGTTGCTAGACGCTGGATTCAGCATACCATGGTTCATCGCCCAAACTGCAGCCTGTGTTCGGTTGCGGACCCGAATCTTTCGAAGGATGGCCTTGACGTGTACCTTCACTGTAGCCTCGGCGATGTTAATCTCGCGCGCGATGGCTTTGTTAGACTCCCCTTCGATCAAGCGACGTAGAATGCAGTTCTCCCGATTTGACAAAATTACTAGTTCTTTACCGCCATTCTCCACTTTAACTACCACATTTGTTAACTCAGCTACCGGGTCATTTTTCAAATCTTGCCTAATATCCTGAATAGCCATCGAAGTTTCCGCAGGTAACACCGTTTGTCCTAGCATAACCAATTCGAGAGCTTTGATGAAGGTGTCGTAAGCAGCGACCTTTGTCAGATACCCGTTAGCCCCGGCACGAAAAGCTGAGACTATATTGGTCGTTCGACAGTGATCGGCTAGCGCAACGACATGGCTGGTCGGGTAAATCGCCTTGAAGTTTGCAATTTGTGCGAATTCAGCATCCGCATCAGTATCGCCGACATCTATGATGAGCAAGATGGCCCGGTGCTGGGGTAGCGGCTTCTGCAGAAGATCGTGAACACACGCAGCGGAGAAAAGAATACGAAAATTTGCCGCATTCAGGATTCGACTAAGCCCTTCTCGAAGCAACTCGCTCGGCTCGACAAGCACGGTTGTGAAAGATTGTCTTGTCATCATCGCATTCTCGCTCGGCGCGATTGAGATACACGCGTCGATTAGGGCGCTCCACGCGCCAACCGCACAGCTTCTTTTTCTTTCTTAATGTTACGCTCGGAAACCCGTACACCCAAATACCGTCTTTAGGCGTAGGGCAGCATCATCGAGGCGTATCCGAATTCTTGAACCTGGGGCTTTTGGTCAAGGCTACGAGCTCTTGGTTTCGGCAGCTCAGGGAGGCAGCCATCGTGGCAAAGGACTGCGAGGCCGTGAGGATTGCTAGGGCTTGGTTGAGCCAGGCGATGCGACGCAGCACCGATAACAGCGCAGATGCGTCTTGGCTTTGAAAGTGGGCGAAATCTGCCGGCCGGCAATGGAGGGGTTGCCTGCCGCGGCCGATATCGGGGTGCGCTGCTAGGGCGTGTACTCATAAACGTCGACCAATCGATGCACGTTCTCGGCATAAGACGCCGGCCGGTAGGTAGTTGCGCCAAGAGATCATCGATTCAGGGCAGCGGGATCGGCTTGTCGCTGAGTGTGCGCAAGTACGCGATCAGGTCGACCCGTTCGGTCTCGTCCGGGACACCAGGCGTTTCCATGTAAACGCCCGGAGTAGTGAGCATGGGCCCGAAGAGATATCTGTTCAGATCCTCGTACGTCCACACGCCTTCCCAGCCGAGCAAAGCGTCGGAGTAATGCATTTTTGCCACGGACGCCTTGTCGCGGCCGACGACGCTCCACAGGTTGGGTCCCGTCTTGGTCGCTCCCTGTGGCGCGGCATTGTGGCAACCGGCACACACGCTGGTGAAGT
>NZ_JAMYOU010000014.1:0-160992 GCF_040319995.1 Mesorhizobium sp. M0815
GTAGGGGAGTAGGGGAGTAGGGGAGTAGGGGAGTAGGGGAGTAGGGGAGTAGGGGAGTAGGGGAGTAGGGGAGTAGGGGAGTAGGGGAGTAGGTTATGCAGCTCCCGCGACAGCAATTTTTTCCTTTTCCCTACTCCCGTACTGCCCTACTCCCTTACTCCCCTATTCCCTGCGAGTGAAACGAGCGTCCATGCCTTACGACCAGAAGAAGATCGTTGAAGCCCTGCGCGCCTTCGAGCGCGGCGAGATCGTCGTCGTCATGGACGATGACGGGCGCGAGAACGAGGGCGACCTGATCGTCGCCGCCGTCCATTGCACGCCGGAAAAGATGGCGTTCATCGTCCGCAACACGTCAGGCATCGTCTGCACGCCGATGCCGCGCGAGGAAGCCAAGCGGCTCAACCTGTCGCCGATGGTGGCCGACAATGATTCTGCCCACACCACTGCCTTTACCGTCAGCGTCGACTTCAAGCACGGCACCACGACTGGCATTTCGGCGGACGACCGCACGCTGACGGTGCGCAATCTCGCCAATGGCAATGTCGGCGCGTCCGATTTCGTGCGCCCCGGCCACATCTTTCCGCTGATCGCGCGCGAGGGCGGCGTACTGATGCGTTCGGGCCATACCGAAGCCGCTGTCGACCTTTGCAAGCTCGCCGGCCTGCCGCCGGTCGGCGTCATTTCCGAGCTGGTCAACGATGACGGCACCGTGATGCGCGGCCCGCAGGTGCAGGCCTTCGCCGAAAAGCACGGGTTGAAGCAGATCTCGGTTGCCGACCTCATCGCCTACCGGCAACGCAAGGAAACGCTGGTCGAACGCGTCGCCTGTTCCGACATCGAGACGCCCGGCGGCAAGGCGCAGGTCTTTACCTATACGCTGCCCTGGGATTCCATGCATCACGTGGCGGTCGTCTTCGGCGATATCCGCGACGGCGTCGAGGTGCCGGTGCGCCTTCATTCCGAGGACGTGGTGAGTGACGTCTTCGGCACCAGCCACAGGCTGGACGCCATCATGAAGGCGATGGGTGAGCGCAAGCGCGGCGTCATCGTCTATCTGCGCGAAGGGTCGGTCGGCGTCGCCCATCAGGAGCGCAAGCGGCCGGCTGCCGGCGACCGCGAGGACCATGAAGAGGCGCGCCGGCGCGAGAACGAATGGCGCGAGATCGGCCTCGGCGCGCAAATCCTCAAGGATCTCGGCATTTCCTCGATCAATCTGATCGCCTCGCGCGAGCGCCATTATGTCGGCCTCGAAGGTTTTGGCATCCACATCGCCAAGACCGAGATTCTTTGACCGTTCTCACGATGCTGGTATGCGTCCGGCCCCCGCCTCGGGCCGGACGCACCGGAAGCTATTCCGCAGCGACCGCAGCAGCGTCGCAGGCTGCAATGTCGCAATCCGGCGCGGCAAGGCTGCGCTGGCCGGCAAGCACGATGACCAATGCGATTGTGCCCGACGCCACCGATACCCAGAACCCGTTCTGCGCGCCGAAAGCGTCCACCACCCAGCCGGCGGCGAATGAGCCGAGCGCCATGCCGATGCCAATGCCGGTCATCACCCAGGTCACGCCTTCGGTCAGCACCGCCTCGGGCACGCGCCGCTCGATCAGACCGAATGCCGTGATGAAGGTCGGCGAGATCGCCACGCCGCTGACGAAGACGGCCAGTGCCAGCAGCGGCACGGTGTCGGCGACGAGCAGCGGCAGCGTGGTAAGCGCAATGATGGCGATTGCGATGGCAAGTTGAATTTGCAGCGGCACTTTCAGGTTCAGGGCGCCGATAATGATGCCGACGACGAACGATCCGAGCGCGTAGACGCCGATAACGAAGCTGGCGGCGCCCGGCTGGCCAAGCTCCTTGGTGATCGCCACTGTGCTCACCTCCGTGGTTGCAAAGGTCGCGCCAATGAAGATCAGCGCCAAGGTGAGGATCTGGACAGGCCGCAGGCGGATTGCCGAACCGCCCGAACCATGTTCCACCGGTCTGGCTCGCGGTTCGGTCGAACGCTGCAGGATGAAAGCCGTCGAACCGAGGGCGAGGAACAATGTGCTCGCGAGCACTCCCGCTTCCGGGAAAAGCGCGACGCTCAGCCCCACCGACAGCGATGCCCCGGCGATGTAGACCAGTTCGTCCGCCGCCGATTCAAAGGCGAACGCGGTGTTCAGCTCGGGACGGTTGCGGAAGATCTCAGTCCAGCGCGCGCGCACCATTGCCGGGATGCTGGGCATGACAGCAGCCAGCAGCGATGACACGAACAGCGTCCATATCGGCCAATGCTGATTGGCCGCCGCAATCAGGATCGCGAAAGCGAGCGTGGAAATCACGGTGGTCGGCACCACAATCCGCGTCTGGCCGAGGCGATCCACCAGTCGCGATACCTGTGGCGCGACGAAAGCGTTGGCAAGCGCATATGTCGCGGAGACAGCGCCGGCCAGCCAGTATTCGCCATCAGTCTGTGACAGCATCGCAACGATCCCGATCGGAGCCATGGCCATCGGCAGCCGGGCAACGAACCCGGCTGCGGCGAAGCCTATGGCGCCAGGCGCGCGAAAGATCTGGGTATAGGGATTTTGCATGGTCTGGCTCCTCGACAACGGACGGTTCGACGATTACATACGTAACGTATGAGTTTAAATAGATCATACGCCGCGTATGTCAATTGGCATACGAAGCGTATGTTAATAGGGCCACAGCATGCACAGACCACGCAAGGAGATGATTGCCGAGACCCGCGCCAAGCTGATTGCCGCGGCACGCCAGGCCTTCGGGACGCTCGGCTATGCCGAAGCCTCGATGGATGATTTCACGGCATCGGCCGGGCTGACGCGCGGTGCGCTCTATCATCACTTCGGCGACAAGAAGGGCCTTCTCCAGGCGGTCATCGCCGAGATCGACGCCGAAATGTCGGCCCGGCTGAAGGTCGTTTCGGCCAAGCCGGACAATCTCTGGCAGGGCTTTGTCGACGAATGCACCGCCTATATTGAGATGGCGCTGGAGCCGGAGATCCAGCGTATTGTGCTTCGCGACGGCCCGGCGGTGCTCGGCGATCCATCGCAATGGCCAAGCCAGAGCACATGCATCCGCTCGATGACGGAGAGCCTGCAAAGACTGAGCGACGAGGGGACCATTCTTGCCATCGATCCCGAAGCCGCGGCAAGGCTGGTCAGCGGCGCCTCGTTGCATGCGGCGCAGTGGATCGCAAATTCGAACGATCCCGAAGCGACGTCGAAGAAGGCAGTGAAGGCGTTCAAGGTTCTTCTGGAAGGGCTGCTCAATCTCACCGGCAGGCTGCACCAGCCTGATCGACTATCGTCGATGCACCCCGAGATTGACCAGTCACCGGCCTGAGGTTGTTCTTTCCAGCAATCTGGCGGCTCGCGCTGGAACCAGCCGGCCCCGCCCGCTTAAACCCTGTTGAACATCACACCAGCGAGACGCTAAAACATGGCCAAAGCGTCGAGGCGCGCCTATATCGGGGCATGGTCACGAGACTTTACACCCATCCGATTTTCCTCGAGCACATAACCCCGCCCGGTCACCCGGAGCGGCCAGACCGTTTGCGCGCCATAGAGCGTGTGCTTGACGACGAGGCCTTCGCGGCGCTCGATCGCGTCCAGGCGCCGGAAGGCGACGAGGCAACCATCCTTTACGCGCATCCGCCCGAATTCGTCGAACGTGTCCGCACAGCGATACCGGACACCGGCATCGCCCGTATCGACGCCGATACCACCGCCAGCCCAAAGAGCTGGCAGGCGGCCGTGACTGCGATCGGGGCTGCCAACGCTGCTGTTGACGACGTCTTCACCGGCCGTGCCGACAATGTCTTCGTCGCCGCACGGCCGCCTGGCCATCATGCCGAAAAGACCACCTCCATGGGTTTTTGCCTGTTCAACACCGCGGCGATCGCGGCACGCTACGCGCAGAAGAACCATGGCGCCGACCGCGTTGCCGTCGTCGACTGGGATGTGCATCATGGCAACGGCACGCAGGACATCTTCTGGGACGATCCGTCCGTGCTCTATTGCTCGACGCACCAGATGCCGCTTTACCCCGGCACCGGGGCCGTGAGCGAAACCGGCGCCGGCAACATCGTCAACGCGCCGCTGGCGCCGCAGAGCGGCAGCGATGTTTTCCGCGACGCCTTTCTGTCGCGCATCCTGCCGGCGCTCGACAATTTTGTGCCCGATCTTATCATCATCTCCGCCGGTTTCGACGCCCACCACCGCGATCCGCTGGCCGAGATCAACCTGACCGAGGATGATTTCGACTGGGCGACCGGTCAGTTGCTCGAACGCGCCGGGCGCCTTAGCGGCAATCGGGTCGTCAGCCTGCTCGAGGGCGGCTACGATCTGCAGGGATTGGCATTTTCAGTCGCCGCCCATGTCGGGCGGCTGATGAAGGGATAGACGATGGCTGGTGAGATCAACGAGGACGTCAAGGCGATGAGCTTCGAGCAGGCGCTCGACGCGCTAGAGAGGATCGTCGACGATCTGGAGCGCGGCGACGTGCCGCTCGACCAGTCGATCCGCATCTACGAGCGCGGCGAGGCGCTGAAGGCCCATTGCGACCGGCTGTTGAAGGCGGCCGAGGACAAGGTCGAGAAAATCAGGCTGTCGCGTGACGGCAAGCCG
The DNA here is from genome assembly GCF_040319995.1 of Mesorhizobium sp. M0815. NCBI lineage: Bacteria > Pseudomonadati > Pseudomonadota > Alphaproteobacteria > Hyphomicrobiales > Phyllobacteriaceae > Mesorhizobium > Mesorhizobium sp. M0815. The sequence goes on from NZ_JAMYOU010000014.1 coordinate 4,629, forward strand.
GTGGGGACAGAGCCGTTGGACGCGGATTGAGGCGGCCTCGAACGACGATTGTGCTTGCCGGCTTTGGACATCACCATGATTGAGGATAAAACTCATCCCGTTTGAAACGGCTCCAGGACGAGAGGAGATTGCGAACGATGTGCAGAAACATCAAAACCCTGTTCAATTTCGATCCGCCGGCAACCAATGACGAGGTCCGCGATGCCGCACTTCAGTTTGTCCGCAAGCTGAGCGGAACGACGCGACCGTCAAAACAGAACCAGCATGCGTTCGACCATGCCGTCGAGGCCATTGCCGCCTCGGCGCGCGAATTGCTCGACAGCCTCGAGACGACGCAGCATCCGCGCAATCGCGAAGAGGTGGCGGCCAAGGCGAAGGCCAAATCTGCACTTCGCTTCGCCTGAGGGGACCGCGTGAGCTTCTTTCCCGGAAACGATCCGCAGATGGGCGATGCCTTCGCCAGCGATCAGATCGAGCTGATGGTCATTCCGAACGCCAAGGATATTGGCGGATTTCAGGTTCGCCGCGCCTTGCCGACGGCCAGGCGCCGGCTGGTCGGACCTTTCATCTTCTTCGATCGTATGGGTCCGGCAGTTCTTCGGGCCGGCCAGGCGCTCGACGTCCGTCCGCATCCGCATATCGGACTGTCGACGGTGACTTACCTGTTCGACGGCAAGATCAGGCACCGTGATTCGCTCGGCACCGAGATGGTGATCCAGCCCGGCGACGTGAATCTGATGACCGCCGGCCGCGGCATCGTCCATTCGGAGCGCACGCCAGAAGAACTGCGCGGCGCGCCGATGTCGGTTTCCGGCCTGCAGACATGGTTGGCGCTGCCGGACGGCAAGGAGGAGGTCGCGCCGATCTTCGAAAACACCGCGGCGCTGCGCCTGCCCGAAATCGATGCCGAGGGGGTCAGCGGCCATATCGTCATCGGTGCGTTTTCCGGAATGCGCTCCCCGGTCGCGACCGCTTCGGACACACTGTACGCCGATCTCAGGCTGGCGCCGGGTGCCAGCGTGAAGATCCCGGCCGATGCCGAGGAGCGCGCCATCTATACGCTGGAAGGCGAGGTTTCGATATCCGGTGACCGCTTCCCGGCCGAGCGGCTGCTGGTTTTCCGGCCCGGCGATGAGATCGTTGTTTTATCGGAGAGCGGCGCCCATTTCATGCTGTTTGGCGGCGCTTCGCTCGGTTCGAAACGTTATATCTGGTGGAATTTCGTATCGTCCTCAAAGGAACGCATCGAACAGGCGAAAGAAGAATGGAAGACGGGCCGCTTCGATATCATTCCCGGAGACGAGCAAGAGTTCATCCCGCTGCCCGAAAGCTGATGCGCGTTACCGCCACATTTACATTCGCCGGCCAGCGGCATATTTCACGATGAACAGAAAATCTGACCAGGCTCGCAAACAGTGAACGCAAAGCCCGATACGCCGCTTCTCGACAAGGTCCGCGTCCCAGCCGATTTGCGCACGCTTGCCGAAGGCGACCTGCCGCAGCTGGCTTCCGAGCTTCGCGCCGAACTGATCGACGTCGTCTCCCACACCGGCGGGCATCTCGGCGCCGGCCTTGGCGTGGTCGAGTTGACCGTCGCGCTGCACTACGTCTTCAACACGCCGGACGATCGGCTGATCTGGGACGTCGGCCACCAGGCCTATCCGCACAAGATCCTGACCGGCCGCCGCGACCGCATCCGCACGCTGCGGCAGGAGGGGGGGCTGTCCGGTTTCACCCGTCGCGTCGAGAGCGAATACGATCCGTTCGGCGCAGCCCACTCCTCGACCTCGATTTCAGCCGGCCTCGGCATGGCGATGGCGCGCGATCTGTCCGATGGCCGCAACAATGTCATTGCCGTCATCGGCGACGGCGCCATGTCGGCCGGCATGGCTTATGAGGCGATGAACAATGCCGGCGCACTCGATGCCCGGCTAATCGTCATCTTGAACGACAACGATATGTCGATCGCTCCACCGACCGGCGCAATGAGCGCCTATCTGGCCCGTCTGGCGTCTGGCAAGACCTATCTGGGGTTGCGCGATTTCGGCAAGAAGCTGACGTCCTATCTCGGCGAGCGCGCCGATCGCGCCATCAAGCGGGCGGTCGAGCACGCGCGCGGCTACGTCACCGGCGGCACGCTGTTCGAGGAAATGGGTTTCTACCACATCGGCCCAATCGACGGCCACAACCTCGAGCACCTGATCCCGGTGCTGAAGAACGTCCGCGACAATGCCGACGGCCCGGTGCTGATCCACGTCGTGACCCAGAAGGGCAAGGGCTACGCCCCGGCCGAGGCGGCCGCCGACAAATATCACGGCGTCAACAAATTCGACGTCATTACCGGCGCCCAGGCCAAGGCGCCCGCCAACGCGCCGAGCTACACCAAGGTGTTTGCCGACAGTCTGATCCAGGAGGCCCGAGAGGACGACCGCATCGTCGCCATCACCGCCGCCATGCCGAACGGCACCGGGCTTGACCTCTTCGGCGAAGCGTTTCCGGCGAGGACCTTCGACGTCGGCATTGCCGAGCAGCATGCGGTGACCTTCGCCGCCGGCCTTGCCACGGAAGGCTTCAAGCCTTTTGCGGCGATCTACTCGACCTTCCTGCAGCGCGCCTACGACCAGGTCGTCCACGACGTGGCGATCCAGAAATTGCCGGTGCGCTTTCCGATCGACCGCGCCGGCTTCGTCGGCGCCGATGGTGCCACCCATTGCGGCGCTTTCGACACCACCTTCCTGGCGACGCTGCCCGGTTTCGTCGTCATGGCGGCGGCCGATGAGGCCGAGCTGCGCCACATGGTACGCACCGCTGCAAGCTACGATGACGGCCCGATCGCCTTCCGCTATCCGCGCGGCAACGGCGTTGGCGTCGAGATGCCGCAGCGCGGCTCGGTATTGGAGATCGGCAAGGGCCGGATCGTCAGGGAAGGCACCAAGGTTGCGCTGCTTTCCTTCGGCACCAGGCTGCAGGATTGCCTGGCCGCGGCCGAGGAGCTTGGCGCGGCGGGGCTTTCGACCACGGTCGCCGATGCCCGTTTTGCCAAGCCGCTCGACGAGGATCTGATCCGGCGGCTGGCCCGTTCGCACGAGATACTGGTGACGGTGGAAGAGGGCGCGGTCGGCGGCTTCGCCAGCCATGTGCTGCAGTTCCTGGCCCACGAAGGGCTGCTGGAGAGCGGCCTGAAGGTGCGCCCGCTGGTGCTGCCCGACACTTTCGTCGACCATGCCAAGCCGGAAAAGATGTATGCCGATGCCGGGCTGGACAGCGCCGGCATCGTGCGCACAGTGTTCGTGGCGTTGGGGCATACCGCGCAGGCCCAGCGCGCCTAGTTGTTTCCGCGTTTCTGCAACGCCAAAAGATTCTGCTTGGCTGCAAATGCCAGTCTGAATCAAAATCTCAACTGCTTGAATCAAATTACCGGCGAACAGTCGTAAGATACTGTTTACGCTGCCATTTGGCGATTTGCTTACCGTGTCCTTTGGCCGTTTTTCAACGCCGCCCTGCTAGAAAGCGACCGGCAGGGGAAAGAAGACCAATGAGATCGCTTTTGGGCGGCATCGCGCTAACGGCCATCTTCGCCGCGTCGGCCGTGGCCGAAACGCGCTACGACCGCAAACTCGAAGAGGCGGTGATGGGCATCGTCGCCGGCAAGATCGGCCAAATCCGTGGCGGCTTCTCCTACAAGGAGGCGCCGCAATTCGTCGTCGTGCCAGATACCTTGCCGAAGGCGTCCATTTCCGTTGACCGGCCGCGCCCGCAGGTGTCCGGCGACAGCAGCGACGGTCTGACGCCGGCCGTTGAACGGCGGGTTTCGCGGACCATATTCTAGAAACTAGAACCACATATCCCGCACACAGCGACCATCCCTCGGCAAATCCTCGAATGTGTCGAGACCGTCGAAATGATCGATCGGGAGGTCGGCGACAGCCTCCGGCGGCGCAAGCCTCATATTGACGGCGATGCGGTGGCGACCGGCGGTATCGGCACGCAATCCGCGCCAGGCCAGGACGCAAGCGCACGTTGGACAGAAGAGAATCTCAAGCGAAGGGTGAGCCCTTCCAACGCGCGTATAGGCACTCACGGGCCCCGCAAGGCGGATGCGTTCGTCGACATAGTCATACGCCCAGAGCGTGCCGTAGCGACGGCAAAGCGTACAGTTGCAGGCAGTGATCGAACCGGGATCGCCCTCCAGGGTCCAGTGGGCTGCGCCGCAGTGGCAGGTTCCCGTCAGCATGTTCCTCCTCCACGTTTCGACGGCTAAACGGCATCTCTTCTTAGCATTGCGTCGGGTGTCGTGCGAGGTTCGACAAACAGCGGAGCGGCTGATGAGTTCACCCGCTTTTCCAACTATGCCTTGTCTCATCGCCAATATCCTTGCCATCATCGTTGGCATTCGCCATGAAGGCCGATGACTTCCCTTCCGCCAGCCAGCATTCGCCAGCGGCTCGACGAATTACTCGTCCAGCGCGGCCTGTTTGCCAGCCGCTCGCGTGCTCGCGATGCGGTGGCGCGCGGCACCGTGACGGTCGACGGCATCGTCGCCCACAAGCCGGGCCAGGCCGTTCTGCCTGAGTGCAACATCGTCGTTGACGATCCGGCGCAAGGTTACGTCTCGCGCGCCGCACTGAAGCTGAAGGCTGGTCTCGACCATTTCGGCCTCAACCCCACCGGTAGCGAAGCGCTCGATGTCGGCGCCTCGACCGGCGGCTTCACGCAAATACTTCTCGAACGCGGCGCGGCGCATGTCACGGCGATCGATGTCGGGCACGGCCAGATCCACTCCGACATTGCCGGCGATCCGCGCGTGACGGTGATTGAAGGCCTGAATGCGCGCGAACTGTCGGCCGCCGATCTCGGCGGCCGTGTGCCGGATTTCATCGTCTCGGATGTCAGCTTCATATCGCTGAAACTGGCGCTGCCGCCGGCGCTTGCCTTGGCCAGGAACGGCGCAAAAGCCGTGTTTCTGGTCAAGCCGCAATTCGAGGCCGGCCGCGAGGCGATCGGCAAGGGCGGCCTGCTGAAGGACCCCTATGATGCGGCGCGCATTGCCGGCCTGATGCAGGACTGGCTCGATGCCATTCCCGGCTGGCGCTCGTTGGGACTTCATCTGTCGCCGATAGAGGGCGGCGACGGCAACCGCGAGTTCCTGCTCGGCGGCATCAAGGCCGTCGCGACCAAGCCTGCCAAGATCGGGCGGGCCGGGATTGAGAAGCGATGACCGCGCGTTTCACAATCGCAAAATTGGGCTCGCAGGGCGACGGCATCGCCGAGACCGAGACCGGCGAGGTTTTCATTCCGTTTACGCTGCCGGGAGAGGTCGTCACCGCCGGGCGGGAGAAAGATCGCGCTACCTTGATGTCGGTGCTTGAGGCCTCGCCGCTGCGAGTCGATCCGCCGTGCCGCCATTTCGGCGAATGCGGCGGCTGCGCCGTCCAGCATCTCGAGACTGAAGCCTATCACCAATGGAAGCGCGAAAGGGTCGTGCATGCGCTGAAGAGCAAGGGCATCGCCTGCGATGTCGGCCCGCTGGTGCCGTGCGCGCCGCACACGCGCCGCCGCGTCGTCTTCACTGCCCGGCGGAGCGAGGCGGGAATGCAGTTCGGCTTCGTTCGCGCGCTGTCGTCCGAAATCATCTCCATCGAGGAATGCCCGATCTCGCTGCCGCAGATCGTCGCTGCGCTCGACCGTTTGAGGATGCTTGCCGGACTGATCTGCACCACGACCAAATCGTTCCACATGGCGGTGACGGTGACCGGTTCCGGCCTCGATGTCGCGGTTCACGATTCCGGTAAGCTCGGCGAGAACCAGCGCCGCGTCGCCTCGAACTTTGTCATTGCCGAGAGGCTAGCCAGGCTGTCGGTCGACGGCGAGATCATTATCGAACCAAAGAAACCGGTCGTCCTGTTTGGTGGCGTCGCTGTCGCAGTGCCGCCGGGCGCTTTCCTGCAGGCGACCGAGGCCGCCGAAGAAGCGATGGCCGACATTGTCGGCCAGCATCTCGCGCGCGCCAAAAAGGTCGCCGATCTCTTCGCCGGCTGCGGAAGCTTCGCACTGCGTCTGGCCTCAAGATCGGAGGTTCATGCGGTGGAAGGCGATGCGGCAGCACTCTCGGCGCTTGACCGGGCCTTCCGTTTCGCCAGCGGCCTGAAGCGGGTGACCGGCGAACGTCGCGACCTGTTCCGGCGGCCGCTCACATTCAAGGAGTTGAATGCCTTTGACGGCGTAGTCTTCGACCCGCCCCGCGCCGGCGCCGAGGACCAGTCGAAGCAGATCGCGCGCTCCGACGTGCCGCTCGTCGCCGCGGTGTCCTGCAATCCGGTGACGCTGGCGCGGGATCTTCGCATCCTCCTCGATGGCGGTTACGCCTTGAAGAGCGTAATCCCGATCGACCAGTTCCTGTGGTCGCCGCATGTCGAGGCCGTCGCGCTGTTGGAGAAGCCGAGACGAAGGCGCTAGCAGCTAGGGCTTGAAATGCGCACCAAAAAAGCACATTTTGAGTGTACGTCGTTCAAACTGGGCTAGGAAATTGCCATGAGCACCGCAGCCTTTGAAAATTCGGCATCGCGCTTCGGCGAGGAGCGGGCGCCGTTTCTCTCGCCGAGGCGGGTAGCCGCACTGCTAGGGGTCAATATGACTGAACTGGCCGGCCTGACCGGTCTCGCGCGCAACACGCTTGCCGCCAAGTCCGGTGCGCGCAAGGTCGACGCCGCATTGAGTCCCATCGTCCGCATCCTGGCGATGGCCGGCGAGATGGCCGGTGATGAACAGCGTGCCGCGATCTGGTTCAAACATCAGCCGATCCCCGGCTGGGCGGGAAAGACCGCCTACGATCTCGTTCGCGAAGGCAAGACTGACAAGGTGCTTGCCTATCTGGAGGCAGTCCGCTCCGGCATCTATGCCTGAACCCAGGCTGACTCTATGGCGCGCTTTTGTGCCGCGCTGGGCCCATCTGCCGCTTTCCGGTGAGGGCGCGGCCCGCTTCGGCGGCCGCTGGAATCCGATTGGCACGCCGGCGATCTACGCCGCCCGGGAACTGTCCACGGCTTGGGCCGAGTACAATCAGGGTTTTGTCCAGCACCCGGCGCTGATTGCACAATTGAAACTGTCAGGCGCCCGGCTGGCCGACCTGACAGAGGCTGATACGCTGTCGAAGCTCGGTGTAACGGCCGACATTCACCGGTGCGAATGGCGTGACATCGTGGATGGAGGCTTTGTGCCCGAGACGCACCAACTGAGAGACCGCTTGCTTGGCGACGGGCTGCACGGCGTGATCTACCCGTCCTTCATGTCGCCTGGCGGCACATGCGTCGCGCTGTGGCGCTGGAACGAAAACGATGCTCCGGATCTTGAAATCATCGATCCCGACCATCGCCTGCCGAAAACAGCGGCATCATGGCTTTAGGGCAGTTCGAGCTGCGGCGGGCACACCCGCCTCCATCTCTTCCAACGTCTTCGGCTTGCCTATGTGGGGCAGGGATCCAAATACGTCCTATGGCCGTGTTAAAGGCAAGACTGGAACAGGCAGTGCGACTTGATCGTCGGTCGAACTGGTGACTTCTAGCTTTTCTCCGGCAGCGATCACAGTTTCCTCTCCCGACATAACAAAGATGCTGATCGCGCGCTGAATTCAAGGCTGCATAGCCAGACGGTGCTAGCCTGCGCCTGAAAGGACGCGCTCGACGAAGGCGGGCACCACTTGTGTCGCCGGCCCTTCCATCTGCTCGTCGAAACGGGAGGCCCAGCCGGCGCATTTCAGATTGAGTTCGGCTGTTACGGCTCCGGCCGCGCGTGCCTCCTCCACGAAACCTGCTGCCGGGTAGACACTCCCGCTGGTGCCGATGGCCACGAATAGGTCGCAGCGCGTCAGCGCCTCGCCGACCTCCTCCATGCGGTAAGGCATTTCGCCGAACCAGACCACGTCAGGCCTCAATTGACCTTTTGCGCCACACGCTGGACAGGCCGAATGGGCAGCGATGTCGTCGGCCCAGGTGCTGCTTTGCCCGCAGCTCAGGCAAAGGGCATGGCCCAGTTCTCCATGCATATGGATCAGTTTGCGCGAACCGGCGCGCTCATGCAGGTCGTCGATATTCTGCGTGACGACGAGGACGTCGCCTGGGAATTTCTGCTCGAGCTTGGCCAGCGCGGCGTGCGCCGCATTCGGCTCGACGCTGCCCATCTGCCGCCGGCGCATATTGTAGAAATCCTGCACCTTTACGGGGTCGCGCGCAAAACCTTGCGGCGTGGCCACGTCCTGCAGGTCGTATTTCGCCCAGACCCCGTCGGGATCCCGGAACGTGGCGACGCCCGATTCCGCCGAAATGCCGGCGCCTGTCAGGATGACGATTTTGGCTTTGGACATGGTCGAAGACACCGGCATCCGGAAACATCATTTGGAAGGCGATGTTACCGGAAGGCGGCAGCCGCATCAAACCCTGGTGCCGCCGACCGTCATCTGGTTCATCCTGAGATGCGGCTGGCCGACGCCGACCGGCACGCCCTGTCCGGCCTTGCCGCACATGCCGATGCCGGTGTCGAGCTTCATGTCGTTGCCGACCATCGAAACCCGATGCATGGCATCCGGCCCATTGCCGATCAGCATGGCGCCCTTGATCGGTTGCGTCACCTTGCCGTTCTCGATCATGTAGGCCTCGGTGCAGCCGAACACGAACTTGCCCGAAGTGATGTCGACCTGGCCGCCACCGAACGACACGGCATAGATGCCGTTCTTGACCGAGGCTATGATTTCCTCCGGCTCCATGTCGCCTGCCGTCATGTAGGTGTTGGTCATGCGCGGCATCGGCTCATGCGCGTAACCTTGGCGCCGCCCGTTGCCGGTGGCCTTCATGCCCATCAGCCGTGCATTCTGGCGGTCCTGCATGTAGCCGACCAGCTTGCCATCATCGATCAGCACGTTATGGGCCGAAGGCGTGCCTTCGTCGTCGACGGTCAGCGAACCTCGCCGCTCGGGCATGGTGCCGTCGTCAACGACGGTGACGCCTTTCGCCGCCACCTGCTGGCCAAGCAGGCCGGCAAAGGCCGACGTCTTTTTGCGGTTGAAATCGCCTTCCAGCCCGTGGCCGACGGCCTCGTGCAACATGACGCCGGGCCAGCCGCTCGACAGCACGATGTCGAAAGTGCCGGCAGGTGCTGGAACCGCTTCGAGATTGACGAGCGCCTGCCGCAGTGCCTCCTTGGCCGCGTGCCGCCAGCTGTCCTCGACCAGGAATTCGCCAAAATCCTTGCGGCCTCCCATGCCGTAGGAGCCGCTCTCCTGGCGGTCGCCGTCGCCGACCACCACCGATACGTTGATCCTGACCAGCGGGCGGATGTCGCGGACCATCTGGCCATCGGCGCGCACGATCTCGACATGCTGCCAGGAGGCGGCGAGCGACGCCGTCACCTGCCTGACGCGCGGATCTTCGGCCCGCAGCCATGCATCGATTTCCTGAAGCAACTTGGCCTTGGTCTCGAAGGAAGGCGAGGGGATCGGGTTTCCGTCGCCGTAGAGATGGCGGTTGGTGCGGACGGGCGCTGCGGCAAGCGTGCCGGAATAGCCGCTCTTCACCGTCGAAACGGCATCGGCGGCGCGCCGCAGCGAGGCTTCGGAGAGATCACTGGAATGGGCGTAGCCGCTGGCCTCGCCAGCGACGGCGCGCAGGCCGAAACCCTGGTCGGTGTTGAAATTCGCGGTCTTCAGCTTGCCATTGTCGAACATCAGCGCTTCGCTTTCGCTGTATTCGAGAAACAGTTCGCCGTCGTCGGCGCCGTTGATGGTCTCGGCGACGATCTGCTTGATGCGATCGTCGGAAATGTCGAATTGGCCGATCAGGCTGTTCATGGCAGGTCCATTCGCAGGAGGATTGTTTCCCACGATGTAGGCGCGAAGGCCTGCACAGACAATCTGAAATGAGATTTGCCGTGACCGCGGCCGGTCAACAATCACTGGATCGTGCTACAAGACCGCGTTCAAGGCAGGGCGGCGAAGCCGTCGGCAAAACCCTTGAGGTCGACGGGAATGCCGATGCCTTCTTCGGGCGTCTGGAAGACGATAAAGGTCGCCGACGTACCGGTCTTCAGCGTGTCGAGCAGCGGCTTTTCCAGGATGACCTCGGCATAGCAGCCGTCCTGGAAACAGCGCACGAAATAGGCGCGGCCGATATCCTTGCCGTCGACATTGAGGCCGAGGCCGTTGGGCAACAGCACGCCGAGCGGCGCCAGCACACGAAGGATTTCGGCCTTGTTGTCGGCTGTACGCAGCACGACAACGGAAAGACCCATTTCCGGGCGGTCCTCGGCGACGACGTTCTGCATCATCACGCATTGTTCGGACGTAGCACCGGCCGGCGTATCGCAGATGATCGACCACGCCCCATGCGTCGACTTCACCGTGCCGCTTGGCTGCGCGGCATTGGCCAGGCCGCCGCCTGACAAGGCTATTGCGGCGGCAACAAGGATGACCTCCGCCAAGGTTCTCGAAAGCCACGCGTTCATGACGGCTCCATTGCGAATCACGGCACTTTAAGCCGCACTAAACCCAAGTAAAGGACGAGACCCCCGCGGTCTGCCCCGACATAGGCGACAATGCGCTTTTCCGTGCCAATTTCGCCCTAATTGCGACGGTTTCGCGCGCCGCGCGGCTCATTCTGCCGGGATGCCGCTCCGGTGATTCGCGACGAGCGGTCACCGCACGAAGCTACAGCCGCGCTTGCGCGCAAAAATGCCGCACGGGTTCCGCCGCTCCTTTCTTGCGGAGGCAAATAGAGTATGGTTTGAACCAGCCTTGAATTGTCCGGGATTCCCGTCCCGGCATTATTCGGCATTCTTGCGGTCCGATCGCGAGGAACTGGGAGATGACGAGGGCGATGAGAAAATTCCTGGCAACCGCCAAAATCGTAGCTAGTGCCGCCGCCACGTTGTTTGCCGCTGCATCCGCTCATGCAGCCCAGCCTCAACCCTGGGAAACCAGTTTTCAGCCTCCGGCGACCGATATTATGAGGCAGATCGAGTGGTTCGGAAACTATTCGTTCGCGTTCATCATTGTGATCACCGCCTTGGTGCTTTTTCTGATCGCCTACTGCATTTTGAAATTCCGGGCGAGCGTCAACCCGACCCCGTCGCGCACCAGCCACAACACGCTGATCGAGGTCATCTGGACTGTCGGTCCCGTCGTCATCCTGCTCTGTCTCGCCATTCCTTCGTTCCAGCTGCTGACCGCGCAATACACGCCGCCGGAAGAAGCCAAGCTGACCGTCAAGGCGACGGGCAATCAGTGGAACTGGGATTACGAATACCAGGTCGACAACACGCTTTCCTTCAATTCCGCGATCCTTCAGGATGCCGACAGGGCTGCTGCCGGCAAGGAAGATCGCGCCGCCTATCCGCGCCTGCTCGCCGTCGACAATGAGATGGTGGTGCCTGTCAACACCATGACCCGCGTGCTGGTGACGGCGACCGACGTGATTCACGCCTTTGCCATGCCGTCCTTCGGCATCAAGACCGACGCGGTGCCGGGCCGCATCAACGAGGTGTGGTTCAAGGCCGACAAGGAAGGCCTCTATTACGGCCAGTGCTCGGAACTCTGCGGCAAGGACCACGCCTTCATGCCGATCGCCATTCGCGTCGTCTCCGATGCGCAATACAAGACCTGGCTGGCGGCAGCCAAGACCGATCTTCCCGGCGCCAACAAGGCGCTGATGGCCGAGGTCGATGGCACGAACAAGGTAGCGGCCGCCGGCAACTGATGCCGCGACCAGAAAAGATTCAGGGAACGGAGCCGACCATGGCAGACGCTGCAGCTCACGACGACCACGACCACAAGCCGTATCATGGCTGGGTCCGGTGGGTGTATTCGACCAACCACAAGGACATCGGTACGCTTTATCTGATCTTCGCGATCATGGCGGGCTGCATCGGTGGCGCCTTATCGGTCGTCATGCGCATGGAATTGCAGGAGCCGGGCATCCAGATATTCACTGGCCTGGCACAGATGGTCTACGGCATGAACGGTGACGCCGCCATCGACGGCGGCAAGAGCATGTACAATGCCTTCACCACCGCGCATGCGCTGATCATGATCTTCTTCATGGTGATGCCGGCGCTGATCGGCGGCTTTGCCAACTGGATGGTGCCGATCATGATCGGCGCGCCGGACATGGCGTTCCCGCGCATGAACAACGTCTCGTTCTGGCTGCTGCCGCCGGCTTTCATCCTGCTGATTATCTCGGCCTTCGTCCCGAGTGCGCCGGGCGCCTATGGCGTCGGTGGCGGCTGGACGCTTTATCCGCCGCTCTCGACATCGGGCCAGCCTGGACCGGCCATGGACCTGGCGATCCTTTCAATCCACATCGCCGGCGCCTCCTCGATTCTTGGCGCCATCAACTTCATCACCACCATCTTCAACATGCGCGCGCCCGGCATGACCATGCACAAGATGCCGCTGTTCGCGTGGTCGGTGTTGATCACCGCCTTCCTGCTGCTGCTGTCGTTGCCGGTGCTGGCCGGCGGCATCACCATGCTTTTGACCGACCGCAATTTCGGCACCACCTTCTTCGCCCCGGACGGCGGCGGCGACCCGATCCTGTTCCAGCACCTGTTCTGGTTCTTCGGCCATCCAGAAGTCTATATCCTGATCCTGCCGGGCTTCGGCATCATCAGCCATATCATCTCGACCTTTTCAAGGAAGCCGGTGTTCGGCTATCTCGGCATGGCCTATGCGATGGTTGCCATCGGCGCGGTGGGCTTCATCGTCTGGGCCCACCACATGTACACGACGGGCCTGTCGCTCGACACCCAGCGCTATTTCGTCTTCGCCACCATGGTCATCGCGGTGCCGACGGGCGTGAAGATCTTCTCGTGGATCGCCACTATGTGGGGCGGGTCGATTTCGCTTAAGACCCCGATGCTGTGGGCGATCGGCTTCATCTTCCTGTTCACAGTTGGTGGCGTCACCGGCGTGCAATTGGCCAATGCCGGCCTCGACCGCCCGCTGCACGACACCTATTTCGTGGTTGCGCACTTCCACTACGTGCTGTCACTGGGCGCGGTCTTCGCCATCTTCGCCGGCTGGTACTACTGGTTCCCGAAGATGACCGGCTACATGTATTCGCCGGTGATCGCCAACACCCACTTCTGGGTCACTTTCGTCGGCGTCAACCTGGTCTTTTTCCCGCAGCATTTCCTCGGTCTCTCCGGAATGCCGCGTCGCTATATCGACTATCCCGATGCCTTCGCCGGCTGGAATATGGTGTCGTCCTACGGCTCGTACATCTCGGCTGTCGGCGTCGTCATCTTCCTGTTCGGCGTCTTCGAGGCGTTCCAGAAGAAGCGGGTCGCCGGCGCCAATCCTTGGGGTGAGGGTGCGACCACGCTGGAATGGCAGCTGCCTTCGCCGCCGCCGTTCCACCAATGGGAACAGCTGCCGAAGATCAAGTAGGCGGTTGCCTCCTTTAATACGGAACCGCCGGCCGTCCGGCGGTTTTGGCCAACGGAATGATGGACTCTAAGTACGCATGGCCCTTGCCGAAGACAGACTGATTGACGAGCCGGGCTTCCGCATGTCGGAAGCGACGGCGGGCGATTTCTTCGCCCTGCTGAAGCCGCGCGTCATGTCGCTGGTGGTGTTCACAGCGTTTGTCGGCATGGTCGCCGCCCCGGTGACCATCAATCCGCTGCTGGCGGTGATCGCGATCCTGGCTATTGCCATTGGTGCCGGCGCGTCCGGTGCGCTCAACATGTGGTATGACGCAGACATCGATGCGGTGATGACGCGCACCGCCGGCCGTCCCGTGCCGGCCGGCCGCATACGGCCTGGCGAGGCATTGAGCTTCGGGCTGGTGCTGTCGGTTCTGTCGGTGATGACGCTCGGCGTGCTGGTCAACTGGTTGGCCGCATCGCTTCTGGCCTTCACCATCTTTTTCTATGCCGTCATCTACACGATGTGGCTGAAGCGCTGGACGCCACAGAACATTGTCATCGGCGGTGCTGCCGGTGCCATTCCGCCGGTCATCGGCTGGGCGGCGGTAACCGGATCGGTCAGCCTCGAAAGCTTGGTGCTGTTCCTGATCATCTTCCTGTGGACGCCGCCGCATTTCTGGGCGCTCGCGCTCTTCAAGTCGGAGGACTATGCCAAGGCAGGCATTCCGATGATGCCGAATGTCGCCGGCCAGGCTTCGACCAGACGCCAGATCTTTGCCTATGCGCTGGTCCTCGCACCGGTTGGCGTGCTGCCATGGGTTCTCGGCTTCACCACGCCAGCCTATGGCGTCGTTGCATTGCTGCTCGGCGCCGGCTTCGTCTGGTATGCGTGGAAGGTGCTGCAAATGGCCGATGACGACCGGGCGATGAAGCCGGCCAAGGCCCTGTTCGGCTATTCGCTGCTCTATCTCTTCGCCATCTTCGCCGCCTACCTTGGCGATTGCGTCGTCGCGCGCGCGCTGACCATCGGTGGAGCATGAGCATGGCCGAAAAGAAGCTTGAACTGGTCACGCTGACCGACCGTCAGCAGAAGGCCCGCCGCAATCGCTCGGCCGCAATCGGCTTCGCGCTGGCGGCGCTGGTCGTCATATTCTACGTCGCGACCATCGTGAAATTTGGTCACAGCGTCACCGGTTCGATGTGAGCTGAACATGACCAGGCAAACAGTCACCGATCCTACGAAGAAGAATACGAACCGCGTCGTCGCCGGCGTCTGCATCGCGTTCTTCGGCGGCATGATCGGCATGGCCTATGCCGCAGTGCCGCTCTACGCGATGTTCTGCCAGGCGACAGGCTACGGCGGCACCGTTAAACGGGCGACCCAGCAATATGCCGATCGGGTGCTCGACCGTGACATCACCATCCGCTTCGATGCCAACACTGTCGGCATTCCCTGGCAATTCCAGCCGGTCGCCCGCTCGATCACCATCAAGATCGGCGAAACAGCCGAGGCGCATTTCAGCGCGACCAACAAATTCAGCCGGCCCATCACCGGACGCGCCACCTTCAATGTACAGCCTGAACTGGCCGGACCTTACTTCAACAAGGTCGAGTGTTTCTGCTTCACCGACACGACGCTGAAGCCGGGCGAGACGTTGGACATGCCGGTCGTGTTCTATGTCGATCCCGACATCGTCAACGCGCCGGAATTGAAGGATTTGAAGACGATTACCCTGTCCTACACGATGTTCCCGGTCGACAAGACCAAGCCGGTCGCATCATCGGTGCCGGCCGACGGCCGCCGCAACAAGAGTTCAGATACCGAAGCAAGCCTCGGGGGTTGATATGGCAGACGCACACGCAAAACCGCAACATGACTACCACCTCGTCGACCCGAGCCCATGGCCTTTCCTGGGCTCCGTCGGGGCGCTGGTGACCGCGATCGGCGGCGTCTGTTACATGCAATATCTCAAGGGCGGCGATTTCCCCATCTTCGGTTTCAACATCGCCAATCCATGGTTGTTCTTCATCGGCCTGCTGATCGTCATCTACACGATGTTCGCCTGGTGGTCGGATACGATCAAGGAAGCGCATGAGGGGCACCACACTCGTGTCGTGTCGCTGCATCTGCGCTACGGCATGATCATGTTCATCGCCTCCGAGGTGATGTTCTTCGTCGCCTGGTTCTGGGCCTTCTTCGACGCCAGCCTGTTCCCCGGCGAGGTCCATCAGTATGCCCGTACCGCCTTCACCGGCGGCGTCTGGCCGCCCAAGGGCCTCGAAGTTCTCGACCCTTTCCATCTGCCGCTTTACAACACCGTCATCTTGCTCCTGTCGGGCACCACGGTGACCTGGGCGCACCACTCGCTCATCCACGGCGACCGCAAAGGGCTGATCAATGGCTTGGTGCTGACCGTCGGCCTCGGCATGCTGTTCACCATGGTGCAGGCCTACGAGTACATGCATGCGCCGTTCGGCTTCAGGGATTCGATCTACGGCGCCACCTTCTTCATGGCGACCGGCTTCCATGGTTTCCACGTCATCATCGGCACTATCTTCCTGCTGGTCTGCCTGATCCGCGCCATGAAGGGCGACTTCACGCCCAAGCAGCATTTCGGCTTCGAGGCCGCCGCCTGGTACTGGCATTTCGTCGACGTGGTGTGGCTATTCCTGTTTGCCTCGATCTATGTCTGGGCATCGAACGGCGCAATGATCGAACCGCACTGACATTGGCCCGAGGAAATGGGCCCGAGGAAAATGGGGCCGAGGAAATAGACAAGGCGGCTGCGGCGACGTGGCCGCCTTATCTTTTGCGGCAAATGCTCCTAGGATGACCCCATGAGCGACGACAAGGCGATCTGGCCACCAATCGATCCGATCTCGGCCGGCCTGCATGGCCGCTGCCCCCGCTGTGGCGAGGGCAAGCTGTTCTTCGGGTTCCTCACAGTCGGCGATCGCTGTACCAATTGCGGCCTCGATTATTCCTTCGCCGATGCCGGCGACGGGCCGGCGGTGTTCGTTATTCTGATCATCGGCTTCATCGTCGTCGGCCTGGCGCTGTGGATGGAGGTGACGCTCAATCCGCCGCTCTGGCTGCATCTGTTGCTGTGGATTCCGCTGACGCTGGTGCTGTGCCTGGCGGCGCTCAGGCTGATCAAGGGCGTGCTGCTGACGCTGCAATACCGCAACAAGGCGGCCGAGGGCCGGCTGGACCGCGGCGAATGAGCGAGGCATCAGGTTTGGTGGCCGGCCGGTCGCGGCCGAAACGCGCATTGGCGCTCGGCCTGGGTATCGTCGTGTCTTTGATCCTGCTGGCGCTCGGCACCTGGCAGGTTCAGCGCCTGCACTGGAAAGAGGGCCTTCTCCAGACGATCGACCAGCGCACGCATTCGGCGCCTGTGCCATTGGCCGAGGTCGAAAAGCGGTTTGCTGCCACCGGCGACGTGGACTACACGCCGGTGATAGTGACCGGCACTTTCCTGCATCAAGGCGAACGGCATTTCCTCGCCACCTGGGAAGGCCAGTCCGGCTTCGATGTCTTCACGCCGCTGCAACTCGAGGATGGCCGTTTCGTGCTGATCAACCGCGGCTTCGTGCCCTACGATTTCAAGGACCCCGCCAAGCGGCCGCAGGGGCAGGTGACGGGCAAAGTGACGGTGACGGGGCTCGCCCGCAACCCGCTGCCGGCCAAGCCCTCGATGATGCTTCCCGACAATGATCCGCAGAAGAACATCTTCTACTGGAAAGATCGTGACGCGATGGCCTCGAGCGCCGGCCTGCCGGCAGGTGCGGCGCTGGTGCCGATCTTCATCGATGCGAACGCCGCCGCCAACCCCGGCGGGCTGCCCGTCGGCGGCGTCACCGTCATCGACCTGCCGAACAGCCATCTGCAATATGCGATAACCTGGTACGGCCTTGCCGTCGCCCTTGCCGGTGTCCTGATCTCCTGGCTCCGCCGCCCGGCGAAAGACCAATGATCGCCGCCACTACCCTTGACAGGGCAGGGCCGCACACCTCATTTCGCGCCTTGAGCTCAGAAGTCATAGTCCGATCAACCGGCCTACAATCAGCGTAAGATGCAATCATGCTTCAGACAAAGCCACCGCTGACCATCCGGCTCTGCCAGCCGCGCGGTTTCTGTGCGGGCGTTGACCGTGCCATCCAGATCGTCGTGCTGGCGCTCAAGAAATATGGCGCGCCGGTTTATGTCCGCCACGAGATCGTGCACAACCGCTACGTCGTCGAAGGGCTGCAAAGCCTCGGCGCGGTGTTCATCGAGGAGCTCTCCGAGATCCCGCCCGAGCATCGCCAGAGCCCGGTCGTCTTTTCGGCGCATGGCGTGCCGAAATCGGTGCCGGCCGACGCCCGGTCCCGCAACCTGTTCTATCTCGACGCGACGTGCCCGCTGGTCTCGAAAGTCCACAAGCAGGCAATGCGCCATCAGCGGCTTGGCCGCCACGTGCTTTTGATCGGCCATGCCGGGCATCCTGAGGTGATCGGCACAATGGGCCAGTTGCCGGATGGCGCGGTCACTCTGATCGAGACCGAAGCCGACGCCGCAAGCTTCGTGCCCGCAGACCCGCGAGCGCTCGGTTTCGTCACCCAGACGACGCTGTCGGTCGAGGACACCGCCGGCATCATCCGCGCCCTGCAGCAACGTTTTCCCGAGTTGCACGCGCCGGCGGCGGAATCGATCTGCTATGCCACCACCAATCGCCAGGAGGCGGTCAAGGAAACAGCGGCCGGCGCCGATCTCTTCCTGGTCGTCGGTGCGCCTAACTCCTCCAACTCACGGCGGCTTGTCGAAGTGGCCGAACGCGCCGGCGCCTCGATGTCGCTTCTCGTGCAGCGCGCCTCCGAAATTCCGTGGAATGACATTGCCGGCATCTCGACACTCGGCCTGTCGGCGGGCGCCTCGGCGCCGGAGATCATCGTCGACGAGATTGTCGATGCCTTCCGGCAGCGCTTCGACGTAACCATCGAGTTGGCCGTGACGGCGACGGAGACGGAGGATTTTCCGGTGATGCGGGTGTTGCGCGATGTCGAACTGACGGCAGCCGACATGGCCTTCGTCAACGGGGCTGCGTAGCAACGATGGCGGTCTACACCGACGTCAATGAGGGCGAGCTCGGCGCGTTCCTCAGGAACTATCCGGTCGGCGATCTCTTGTCCTACAAGGGCATCGCCGAAGGCACCGAAAATTCGAATTTTCTGCTGCACACCAGCAGCGGCTCCTACATACTGACGCTTTACGAGAAGCGCGTCGACAAGGCTGACCTGCCGTTCTTTCTGGGCCTCATGGCCCACCTCGCCAGAAAGGGCATTTCGTGCCCGCTCCCGGTCACCGCGCAGGATGGCGGTGTGATCGGAACGCTTGCCGGCCGGCCGGCGGTCATCATCACCTTCCTTGAGGGTCTATCGCTGCGGCGGCCGACAGCTGGGCATTGCGGCGAGGTCGGCAAGGCTCTGGCGGCACTGCATCTCGCCGGCGCGGATTTCCCGATGACCCGCCCCAACGCCCTTGCCATCGATGGCTGGCGCAAGCTGTGGAACGCCGCCCACGCCCGCGCCGATGAGGTCGAGCCGGGATTGGCGGCCGAGGTCGATGCCGATTTCGCCGATTTCGAGCGGAACTGGCCGAACGGTCTGCCGCAGGGCATCATCCATGCCGATCTTTTCCCGGACAATGTATTCTTCCTCGGCGAGAAACTGTCCGGGCTGATCGACTTCTATTTCGCCTGCAACGACCTCTACGCTTATGATGTTGCCACGTGCCTCAACGCCTGGTGCTTCGAGAAGGATTTTTCCTTCAATCTGACCAAGGGCACGGCGTTGCTTGCCGGCTACCAAAGCGTGCGGCCGCTGAGCAGCGACGAGAAAGCGGCGCTGCCGATGCTGGCGCGCGGTTCGGCGCTGCGCTTCATGCTGACCCGGCTCTACGACTGGCTGACGGTCCCGGACGGCGGGCTTGTGATGAAACGCGACCCGACCGAATATATCCGCCGGATGCGCTTCCATCGGGCGATCAACTCTCCTTCCGAATATGGACTAACATGACCAAGCGCGTTGAAATCTTCACCGATGGTGCCTGTTCGGGCAATCCCGGGCCTGGCGGCTGGGGCGCGATCTTGCGCTTCAACGGTGTGACGAAAGAACTGTCGGGCGGCGAGGCTGCCACCACCAACAACCGTATGGAACTGTTGGCGGCCATCTCGGCGCTTAATGCGCTCAAGGAGCCCTGCGCCGTCGATCTTTATACCGACAGCAACTATGTCAAGGACGGTATTTTCAGCTGGATCGACGGATGGAAGCGCAACGGCTGGAAGACGGCCGCCAGGCAGCCGGTGAAGAATGCCGAGCTGTGGCAGCAGCTCGATGCAGCGCGTAACCGCCATCAGGTCACCTGGCATTGGGTCAAGGGCCATGCCGGCCATCCCGAGAACGAGCGCGCCGACGAATTGGCGCGGCTCGGCATGGCGCCATTCAAGAAAGGGCTCGTCAAGACTGTGGCACCAGTACCAGGTTCGCAGTCAAAGCAGCCGACGACCACAAAGGCGCGGCGCTCGACCCAAAGCTATTGAATTCCGGCTGCGGGTCCGCTCTCTGGCAGGAAGAGCTCTATCATGCCGATCGCATACTACATCACGCATCCCCAGGTTCAGGTCGATGCCAACGTTCCAGTGGCGGAATGGGGACTATCCGACCTCGGGCGAGCGAGAACATCGGCAATGCTCGATCAGCCGTGGGTTGGGTCGATTCGGCGGATCGTGTCATCGGGTGAACGCAAGGCGATAGAAACCGCCGAGATACTCGGAAGGCATCTCCGCCTTGCGATCGAGGTGAGGGAAGGGATGCATGAGAATGACCGATCGGCAACCGGTTTCCTGCCGCCTTCCGAGTTCGAAGCGGTCGCCGACCAATTCTTCGCCAATCCAAACAGCAGCATTCGTGGATGGGAGCGAGCTATCGATGCCCAGCGTCGTATTCTAAGCGAGGTAGACACTGTGCTAGGCACCGACGCCGCTGTCGACGTCGCATTCATAGGTCACGGAGGTGTCGGAACGCTCCTGCTGCTCTCTTTGAGCGGTCGGGAAATCAGCCGCGAGGCGGATCAGCCAGCGGGCGGCGGGAACTACTTCGCATACGATACCGGTGCGCGTCGCGTTATCCATGGATGGCAGCCGATCGACAGGCCGGCGCAGCGCCGCGACGGCTGACTTGGCTATCGGATGAGCAGGGCGGTGCCGAACAGTCCGAGCGCGAACACCGTGTGCGACACCAGATTGAGGGCGCGGACCTGCATTGGATTGGGGCGCTTCGAAGCGGCCCAGCCGGCACCCATGCCGGGCGCCAGCAGAAACCAACCGGCGCCGACGGTGACGATGCCGAGGATAAAGGCCGGCAGGAAGGTCGGCGCGGTGAGCCAGCCCGTTCCGGCCAGCACGACCAGTATGATGCCGTAGACGATGCCGACAGCATAATGAAAGGCCCAGCCAAGTGCAGATTCATGCGCATAGGGCGAGGCCTCGCCAATGTCGTCATGGAAGACCTTGCCTTCCCTGAGATGCCAGACCCAGCGGCCGACCAGCCCCCAGTTCGGCCGCGGCTGAGCAAACGCCTTGTTCAGGAAAATCGCCCAGATATCCATAAGCGCGGTTGCGCCGATACCGATCGCGACAGCGCGCCAAAAGATGTCAGACATAACCGAGGTCCCAAAAAGCAAGCAGTCCCGAAGCGCCGACGCATGGCCCTGAAAACCGGGTCGGCTTTCGGAAGGATCATGCGCCGATGAAAAGGCGGCATCCTTTGAACGCGTAGCGCTCGAAGGCGCCCTTTGTCATCCCTGGCCTAGGCTGTCGCCAAGACGGAAAGCTGTCCGAGAATGTGAGCCGCACCGGACTCGTCGACGCCGGGCTTTGTCTCGACATTGAGTGCGGTGACCTTGCCGTCATCGACGATCATCGAAAAACGCCTCGAGCGCAGCCCCATGCCGCCGCTGGAGAGGTCGGCGTCGAGGCCGACCGATTTGGCGAAATCGCCATTGCCATCGGCAAGATAAAGTATTTTGCCTTCACCGCCGCTGAAGCGAGCCCAGGCTCCCATGACGTGAACATCGTTGACCGAGACGACGGCGATAGTGTCGACGCCGCGCGCCAGGATGGCGTCGTAATTATCCAGGTAGCCCGGCAGGTGATTATTGCTGCAGGTCGGCGTGAAAGCGCCTGGAACGCCAAACAGCACGACCGTCTTTCCTGAGAATATCTCGCCCGTCGTGATCGGCTTTGCACCGTCGGCGGTCATTGTTTTGAAGGTCGCATCCGGCAGTTTGTCGCCAACGGAGATCGTCATGATGGTCCTCGCTTGAGAATGGAAAGGGAGTGTCCTTGCGATAGCGAACTAAGGCGCGCCCGGCAACCGTCCAGACGTTGGCATCACGGAAAAGGCAGCAGGCCTTCGACCGCGCCAGCGGCACTTGTCAGTGTGTAGTGAAGGCCGCCATCGGTTGGCGTTGTCGACGGCCTGTCGAGGATCGGCACCGTAAAGATCAGCTTGCCATCCTTTTCGCTGCGGGTCGGGGCACCGAACATGTAGTCGCGTTCGCCGGCAACGAAGAAGTCGGCGGCCTCGGGAGTGCCCGGAAAGCTCGCTTCGACAATCAGGGTTTCGTGATCGCCCGGCAGTACGTTTATTCCGAAATCGGGCGTTGCCGTGGCGGGCAGAGTTGCAAGGCCTGCCTTGACCAGTGCCGCATCCTCGGCGTTGTCGGGATCGGCGCCGGGATCGATGGTCAGCCTTGTCTGCACCGGGATGCAGATGGTTTCGCAAATGCCGAGGAAGATGTCCGCATCGATGACGGCCGGCTGGCCGGGTGCAGCAAGCGTGAACGTCACCGGCAATGAAACCGGGTGGTCGTAGCCGGCCCATTTGCCATAGCCGTCATCGTGGCGCTGCGGCGGCGGAAACGAAAGCGTCGCGTCGGCAATGTTGGTGCTGGCCGAGATGTCGATCTGTGGCGGCACGCCCGCATCGCCCGGATCGCGCCAATAGGTCTTCCAGCCTGGCTTCAGCGCAATGTCGAGGACACCTTGGAGACGCCCGGCCTCGTCGGCTTTGCCGCTCGTCACCAGCCGCACCCGGCCGCCTTCGCTATTGTACCAGGCCGACGAGGAGGCTGAGGCGGGGAGGCAGGTCGCCGACCCAATGGCCACGCCAAGCAGCAGGATTTTCAAGCTTTGCATGGCAATTATTTGATCGTCTGTTGATGGCCGCACAATGATTTCATGACGCCGCCGGCATCATATTTGCGTGACCTTTGACTTATGAGCCTGATCAAATCGGGCGCCGCCCATCTTTTCGGCGCCCTGGAAACGCGTTACGCTGTGGTCATGGATTTGTTGCGTCATAAAAAGACGGCCGCAGGACCCGGCTTTCTCGACGACCAGTTCCTGATTGCCATGCCCGGCATGAAGGACGACCGCTTCACGCGCTCCGTCATCTACATTTGCGCGCACAGCGACGAAGGCGCGATGGGGTTGATCATCAACCAGACGCAGCAGATGCTGTTTCCGGACCTGCTCGTGCAACTCGGGATCATGAACGAACTGGAGGCAATTCGCCTGCCGCCGCCGGCGCGCGACTTCGTCGTGCGCAATGGCGGACCGGTGGATCGCAGCCGCGGCTTCGTCCTGCATTCGGGCGACTACCGGGTGGAATCCTCGCTCGCCGTGTCCGACGACGTCTGCCTGACTGCGACCGTCGACATATTGCGCGCCATCTCCTCCGGCCGCGGACCCCGGCGGGCTCTGATGGCGCTCGGCTATGCCGGCTGGGGTGCGGGTCAGCTTGAAAACGAGATCGTCGAGAATGGCTGGCTGACTTGCCCGGCTAGTGCCGAGCTTCTGTTCGACGCCGACATCGACCGCAAATACGACCGGATCCTTGCCTCGATCGGCATCGATCTCGCGCATCTCAGCCTGGCTGCCGGTCACGCCTGAACCTCATTACGTCCCGAAATTTGTCACGCCTGAGTGAGCGGATACTGTTCCTTCAGCGTCTTCAGCACCTGGTCGCCCGGCATCGGCGCTCCGAACATGAAACTCTGCACGTATTCGCAGCCCATCTGCCGCAACTCCAGCGCATCGCTCTCGTCCGAAATGCCTTCGGCGACAACCGACAGGCCGAGTTCATGCGCCATGTTGACCATGGATTTGAGCAGCACCGCGCGTTTCGGCGTCGCGTCGTCGACGAAGCTCTTGTCGATCTTGATGGTGTCGAACGGAAAGCGCGTCAGATAGGCCAGCGATGAATAGCCGGTGCCGAAATCGTCCAGCGACAGGCCGATGCCAAGCTGCTTCAGCTTGGTCAGCACATGGGCGGTCTGCTCGGGATTGTCCATCACCAGCGATTCGGTGAGTTCGAGCCGGAAGCAGCGCGGTTTCAGATTGGCCCGCGCGATCACCGAGCGGACGTCGCTGACCAGGTCGCGGCGGATGAGCTGACGGCTGGACAGATTGACCGAGACCGAGAGCGGCGCATCGCCGATCTGCTTTTGCCATCCTGCTAGGTCTTCGGCAGCCTGTTGCATGGCAAACAGGCCAAGCTGCACGATCAGGCCGCAGTTTTCGGCGACCGGGATGAAATCTGCCGGCGGGATCATGCCGCGACGCGGATGGTCCCAGCGCAGCAGCGCTTCGAAGCCGGCAACGCTGCCGTCCTCCAGCCGCACGATTGGCTGGTAGGCAAGCGTGAATTCGCGTCGTTCGATAGCGCGGCGCAGATCGGACTCGAACTGCAGCCGGTCGGTGCCGACGGTGCGGAAGGCTGGCCGGAACGGCTCGATCCTGTCGCCGCCGAAGCGCTTGGCTTGATGCATGGCAAGCTCGGCGTCCTTGACCATGTCCTCAGCCGAGGTCTGCGTGGAGGTCCAGGTGATCAGCCCGATCGAGGCGGTCAGCACGATCTCGCGCTTGGCGAAGGTGATCGGGTTGTTGATGGCGTGCTTGATGGCATCGGCAATGGCCGCGATGCGAGCCGGATCCTGCTCCGACAAAAGCATCAGCGCGAACTGGTCGCCGGCAAATCGCGACAGCGAATCCTTCGGCTTGAGCAGCCGGTGCAGCCGCCGCGCGATGGTCAAAAGGATGGTATCGCCGGCCGAGATGCCGAGCCCGTCATTGACCTGCTTGAAGCGGTCGATGTCGATGACGAAGACGGTCGGGCGCACCTTCTCTTCGGTACGGGCGATCGAGATGATCGCCTCCAGCCGGTTCATGAACAGCTCGCGGTTGGGCAAGCCGGTCAGATTGTCGTGCACGGCGTCGTGCAGCAGCCGTTCCTCGGATTTCTTCTGCTCCGTCACGTCGACCATGGTGCCGACGCAGCGGATGACCTCGCCGTCCGAGCCGATCACCGGCCGGGCACGCAGCGAAAACCAGTGATAGTGCCCGTCGGCGCCGCGCAGGCGGAAGTTTTGCGACACCCGGCCGCGCCGGTGCTCGAGCACCACGTCGAGCGTCGTGCGAAACGTGTCGCGGTCGTCGGCATGCAGCACCGGCAGCCAGTTGCGGGCAGGGCCGCCGAGGCTGTTCGGCGCAAGGCCGAGCTGAATGCTGACGTCGGGACGAGTGACGACGCGGTCGCGCAGCACGTCCCAGTCCCACACAGTATCGCCCGATCCGGCAACCGCCAACGCCTGCCGCTCGAGGTCGGAGAACAGGCCCTGATGCAGGGCGCCGCCGGCAAAAGCGTGCTGCATCACGGTGAAGCCGATCAGCAGGATGATGAGGATCAGCCCACCGCCGAGCGCCGGCTGGGCGATATCGTTGTCCAGCATGCCGGTGATTGCCATCCACGATCCGCATAGCCACAGCAGAACCATCACCCAACTGGGCACCAGCATGATGGCGCGGTCGTAACCGCGTATACCGAGGAAGATGATCAGGCCGAGCCCGGTCAGCGCGGTGGCTGCGAAGGACAGCCTGGCAATGCCGGCGGCAACCGCCGGATCGACGATGGCAACGCCGGCGATCAGCACCAGCCCGAGGATCCAGACCAGTGCGCCGTAGCTGAAATGGCCGTGCCACCGGTTGAGGTTGAGATAGGCAAACAGGAACACCACGAAGGTCGCCGCAAGCGCCACCTCCGTTCCGGCGCGCCACATCTGCTCATTGCCCGGGGATATTTCTATGATCTTGTTGAGAAAGCCGAAATCGACGCAGATATAGGCAAGCACCGCCCAGGCTAGGGCCGCCGTCGCCGGGAACATCGAGGTCCCCTTGACGACGAAAAGAATGGTCAGGAACAGCGCCAGCAGGCCGGCGATGCCGATGACGATGCCACGAAACAGCGTGTAGGAATTGACGGAGTCCTTGTAGGATTCGGGGTCCCACAGATAGACCTGCGGCAGCTTGGGCGAGGCGAGCTCGGCGATGAAGGTAATCACCGTTCCGGGGTTCAGCGTCACCCGGAACACGTCGGCGTCTGGGCTGGTCTGGCGGTCGAGCGCAAAGCCTTCGCTGGGCGTGATCGCGGCGATACGGGTCGAGCCGAGATCCGGCCAGAACAGGCCGGAATTCACCAGCCGGAAATGCGGTGCGACAATCAGCCTGTCGAGCTGCTGGTCGGTGGTATTGGCGAGCGCGAACACCGCCCAGTCGCCGGTCGAGCGCGCGTCATTGGCCTCGACCTCGATTCGCCGCACGATGCCGTCCGGGCCGGGTGCCGTTGAGACCTGGAAATTCTCGCCCTGGTTGCGGTAGATTTCAACGGCACCCGAAAGGTCGAGCGCCACGTCGTCGCGGGCAATCTTGATCGGTTCGACCGCAAACGCCGAGGATGCCGCGCAGAGCGTGACGATTGCCGCCAGCATAAGGGCAAGCAGCGACCCGTTGCGCAGAAAATTCGTCAAAATCAGCCCTTTGTTCCAACGCCCGGCGGATCGTCCGCGATTCGGGCGTATAGGTAATGGTCCTGCCAGATGCCGTTGATCCTGAGATAGGATCGTAGCAGTCCTTCGCGCCGGAATCCGGCTTTTTCAAGCACGCGGATCGACCGGGCGTTATCGGGGATACAGGCAGCTTCGATCCGGTGCAACCGCAGCGTTTCGAAGGCGAAACGCGTCACCACCTTGACGGCATCGGTCATCAGGCCGCGTCCGCTGAAGCGCTCGCCGATCCAGTAGCCGATATGGCCGCTTTGGGCGACCCCGTGGCGGATATTGCCGAGGGTGATACCGCCGGCAAGCTTGCCGCTGCTTTTCTCGAAGATGAAGAAGGCGATCGCCGTCCCCTGCGCATAGTCCTCGCGGTAGCGGCCGATACGATGCCGCCATGCGGTGCGGTCGAGCTCGTCAGGGGTCCATCGCGGCTCCCACGGCTCAAGGAAGGCACGGCTTTCGCCGCGCAGCACCGACCACTCGCGATAGTCGTTGGTCAGCGGCACACGCAGCGTGACAAGGTCGCCCTTCAGTGCCGGCAGGTCGCGGCGAAAGAAAGGGAGCGCGAACACGACGCTCGAATAAGCTTAGACGGCAAGCTTACGGGCAGTGGTCTGCGAGCCCGAAAGCGAATCGAGGATCGCTTCATAGGGCGCGAGCGTACCCACCGGCCCGACGGCTGTAAGCGTCGGCTTCGTCGAAAAAAGCCGCGACGACAGATCCGTCAGCCGCTTGACCGTCAGCGCCGACAGCCGCTCCATCAGCTCTTCCTTGGCGATCGGCCTGCCGAACAGAAGCAACTGCCTGGCGATCTGCGAGGCGCGGCTGGCCGGGCTCTCGGCCGACATGATCAGCCCGGCGCGGTATTGGGCACGCGCCCGGTCGAGCTCCTCCTGCAGGATGTTTTCGCCGGCCTTTTGTAGCTCGTCGATGATCACAGGCACCAGCTCGGCGATATCGCTTTGTCCGGTTGCCGCATGGACCCCGAAGACGCCGGTGTCGGAAAAACCCCAATGGAAGGCATAGACCGAATAGCACAGGCCGCGTTTTTCGCGGACTTCCTGGAAAAGCCGCGACGACATGCCGCCGCCGAGGATCATCGACAGGACCTGAGAGGCATAGAAATCGCGGACGTGATAGGCACGGCCCTCGAAACCCAGCACGATCTGGGCGTCCATCAGGTCGCGGTCTTCGCGAAAATCGCCGCCGACATATTGCGCATATTGCGGGATGGTGCCGTCGGCCTTGCCGCGGAAGCCGCCGAGACGCTTTTCGACCTCGCGCACGAAATCGTCGTGCT
This sequence comes from Mesorhizobium sp. M0815, assembly GCF_040319995.1. NCBI lineage: Bacteria > Pseudomonadati > Pseudomonadota > Alphaproteobacteria > Hyphomicrobiales > Phyllobacteriaceae > Mesorhizobium > Mesorhizobium sp. M0815. The sequence continues at coordinate 32,276 of NZ_JAMYOU010000014.1, forward strand.
TGATGTCGCCGGCTGCCACCATCACCATGTTCTCGGCGCCGTACTGCCGTTCGATGAAGTCGTGCAGTTGCTTCGAAGTGAAGGATTTGACGGTTTCCGGCGTGCCGAGAATCGAGCGGCCGATAGTCTGGTGGCGGAAGGCGGTCTCGGTAAAGTGATCGAAAACGACATCGTCGGGCGTATCGTGCGCGGCGCCGATCTCCTGCAGAATCACATGCTGTTCGCGCTCCAGCTCCTGCGGATCGAATTCGGAGTCCTGCAGGATGTCGGAAAGGATATCGACCGCCAGCGGCACATCGTCGCTCAGAACCCTTGCATAATAGGAGGTCGTCTCGACGCTGGTCGCGGCATTGATCTCGCCGCCGACGTCCTCGATCTCCGAGGCGATCTCGAAGGCGCTTCGCCGCCTGGTGCCCTTGAAAGCCATGTGCTCGAGCAAATGCGCCATTCCGTGCTCTTCGTCACGCTCGTTGCGTGCGCCCGACTTGACCCAGGCACCAAGGGCAACAGATTCGAGGCTTGGAAGGGTTTCGGTGGCGACTGTCAGGCCGTTCGACAGACGGCTTACCTCAACACCCATATGGCAATTACTCCCTAACGCGCCGCCCGCGTGTGGCGGCCGACATAATCTTCCACCATTTTCAGGTCGGATGGAAGTACCGTGTATTTTTCCTCGGCGCTCATCAACCCGCCCAGCCATGCGGGGAGGGCAGGCGACACGCCGCTGGCGGCTTCGACGGCCGCCGGAAACTTTGCCGGGTGCGCAGTGCCCAGCACCACCATTGGCACCTCACCGGCGGCTTTGCCAGTGGCCACATGCACGGCTGCGGCGGTATGCGGGTCGAGCAGGTAGCCACTCGCCGCAAGTGTGGTGCGGATTGTGGCGGCGACCTCGCCCATGGTGGCGCGGCCGGCGTCGAATTCGGAGCGGATCTTGGCGATTTCGCCGGCCTCGATGGTGAAGGCGCCGGACTGCTTGAGCCCGTCCATGTAGCGCCGCACGGTCGAGGCATCGCGGCCGGACGCCTCGAACAGCAAGCGTTCGAAGTTCGAAGACACCTGGATGTCCATCGAGGGCGACGTGGTCGAAAAGACCCCTTTCATGCGGTATTCGCCGGTCGCCAGCATGCGCGCCAGAATATCGTTGTCGTTCGTGGCTATGATCAGCCGCTCGATCGGCAATCCCATCTTCTTGGCGGCGTAGCCGGCGAAAATGTCGCCGAAATTGCCGGTCGGCACCGTGAAGGAAACCGGCCTGTCGGGCGCGCCAAGCGACAGCGCGGAGGAGAAATAATAGACGATCTGGGCCATGATGCGGGCCCAATTGATCGAATTGACGCCGGATAGCGACACCCGGTCGCGAAAACCGTGGTCGTTGAACATGTCCTTCACCAGGCCTTGGCAGTCGTCGAAATTGCCTTCGATCGCCAATGCGTGGACGTTTGCGGCGGTCGAGGTCGTCATCTGCCGCTGCTGCACCGGCGAGACGCGGCCGTGCGGGAAAAGCACGAAGATGTCGGTGCGGTTGCGCCCGGCAAAGGCATCGATGGCGGCCCCTCCGGTGTCGCCGGAAGTGGCGCCGACAATGGTGGCGCGCTGGTCGCGCTCGGCCAGCACATGGTCCATCAGCCGCGCAAGAAGCTGCATCGCCACGTCCTTGAACGCGAGCGTCGGGCCGTGGAACAACTCGAGCACGAAGCTGTTCGGCCCGCTCTGCACCAGCGGGCAGACGGCCTCATGGCGGAAGGTCGCATAGGCTTCGCGCACCAGCCGTTCGAACACCGGCGCCGCGATCTCGCCACCGAGGAACGGCGACAGCACGCGGATTGCAAGATCGGGATAGGCAAGGCCGCGCATGGCGCGGACCTCTGCTGCGGAAAAATGCGGCCAGGCGCTCGGCAGATAGAGCCCGCCGTCGCGGGCCAGCCCGGCCAGCACCGCGTCGGAGAATCCAAGCGCGGGCGCTTCCCCGCGGGTACTCACATATTGCATCGTCACGTTTCCATTGCTGCGGGAATCTTCGCCCGCCGTAAGGTGGTGGATTTCTGCGCTGGCTCAGTCGCATTTTTGCCGCGCGGTTGATATACGTCACCGGCTTTGCGAGAGGGAAGTGCAGTTCATGGCGTTTCATTCATTCAACGGTCGTTTTGTCGCGGGTCTGGCGCTCACCGGCTTTATGCTTGCTGCCGCAGGCTGCCAATCGAGCGACAATGGCATTCTCGCCTTCGGCAAGAAGGATACGACGCCACCACCGCCACCCGACCCCAAGGTGCTTTCCAGCCAGCTGCAGGCCTATTGCCCGAAAGTGACGTTGCGTGACGGCACCGCCTTCTTCAATCTCTACGCCAAGAGCGGTCCGAAGCCGAAGAAAAAAACCGATGTTGCCGCCGAGGATGCCCAAGCCGCCCAGCCGGCAGCGGACGCGGCAGGCGTCGATCAGCCGGACGATTCCGCCAAGATCATCTATCAGGCTTCGATCACCGATGTGACCCGCGACTGCAGCCGCGCCAACGGCTCCTTGTCGATGAAGATAGCCGTTGCCGGCAAGGTCGTGCCTGGTCCGATGTTCGCCCCCGGTACCATCACCATGCCGATCCGTATCGCGGTGATGCACGGCACCGAAGTTCTCTATTCGCAGCTTCACTCCTATCAGGTTCAGGTTACCGATCCCTCGAGTGCCACGCAGTTCGTCTTCACCGATTCCAACGTCGTCGTTCCGGAGCCGACGGCGCGGGACTACCAGGCATTTGCCGGGTATGACGAGGGCGCTCCGAAAGGGGCGTCGGACAAGCCGAAGAAGAAGAAAGCCGCCGCGACCAACTGAGCCGGTGCATTCGCGCCACGGCGGTTGGAGGCGGCCTCTCAGGCGTCCGCCGACCATTCCGACAGCGCGGCGATCACGCTTTTCAGTTCCGCCCAGCGGCGGATGACCGTTTCGGCACCGGCTTCGGTCAGCGCATCGGCGTGGCCGGGATAGCTGTGCGCCGCGCCGGTGAAGCCGATGACGCGCATTCCCGCCGTCTTGGCGCCGGTGACGCCATGCACGGAATCCTCGATGACGAAGGTGTTCGCAGGATCGGCCTTGAGCTTTTCCGCGGCGAACCGGAACACGTCCGGCGCCGGCTTGGTTTTCCCGGTCGGCGTTTCCAGCGACGAAAAGATACGGCCGGCAAAGAACGGCAAAAGCTGCACCTTCTCCAGCATGAATTCGATCCGCTCCGAACGCGAATTCGAACAGACGCAGCGCGGCACCGTTACCGCGGCGACAGCCTCGTGCGCCCCGTCGATGGCACGCACGTCGCTGCGCAGCCGGCGATCGACCAGCTGTTCCTCCTTGTCGATCAGGGAGGCCTGGAACGGGATCCGGGACTTTTCCTCGACCCGCATCATGATGTCCTTGAAAGTTAGCCCGGCATAGACCTCGGAAATCTCCTCCGCCGATATCTCATAGCCGGCCGAGGTCAAAAGCTCGGCATCGATGCGTGCGGCGATGATTTCGGAATCGACGAGCACGCCGTCGCAATCGAAGATGACAAGGTCTGGCTGGGGCATGGTGATCCGGAAAGCGGGATGAAGGGAATGCCAAGAGGCCTTTGGTCCAAACGGCTCAGGCGGCGCGGCATACACCAACAGGCCGGGCTTCGCAAATTCGGCAGTATGCTTCACTGAATATTTACGCTGATCGGTAACCATAACGGATAGTAAACAGTAACGCGTGCCTTGGGTGTCATAATGTCTGCCGTGCGTCTTCTCGACGAGCTTTCCGATGCTCCCCAGCAATCCGAGTGGCTGGATACCATCCTGAAGGGCGACTGCGTCGCCGCGCTCGAACGGCTGCCGGAAAAGTCGATCGACGTGATCTTTGCCGATCCGCCTTACAATCTGCAGCTCGATGGCGATCTGCACCGGCCCGACCAATCCAAGGTCGATGCCGTCGACGACCATTGGGACCAGTTCGACAGTTTTGAGGCCTACGACGCCTTCACCCGCGCCTGGCTGCTGGCGGCGCGCCGCGTGTTGAAGCCCAACGGTACGATCTGGGTCATCGGCTCCTACCACAATATTTTCAGGGTCGGCGCCAAGATGCAGGACCTGGGCTTCTGGATCCTCAACGACGTCGTCTGGCGCAAGACCAATCCAATGCCGAATTTCCGTGGCCGCCGTTTCCAGAATGCCCATGAGACGATGATCTGGGCATCGCGCGACCAGAAGGGCAAGGGTTATACCTTCAACTACGAGGCGCTGAAGGCGTCGAACGACGACATTCAGATGCGCTCCGACTGGCTGTTTCCGATCTGCACTGGCGGCGAGCGCCTGAAAAACGACAATGGCGATAAATTGCATCCGACGCAGAAGCCGGAAGCGTTGCTTGCCCGCGTCATGACGGCATCGACCCGGCCCGGCGACATCGTGCTCGATCCCTTCTTCGGTTCAGGAACCACCGGTGCGGTGGCCAAACGGCTTGGCCGCCACTTCGTCGGCATCGAGCGTGAGCAAGCCTATATCGATGCCGCCATGGAACGCATCGATGCGGTCCGGCCGCTGGACGGCGCCAATTTGACAGTGCTGACCGGCAAGCGCGCCGAGCCGCGCGTCGCCTTCGTCACCCTGCTCGATAATGGCCTGGTGGCACCCGGCGCCACGCTCTACGACGCCAAGAAGCGCTGGGCGGCCAAGGTGCGTGCCGACGGCACGCTGGCGATCGGCGACAGTGCGGGGTCGATCCACAAGATCGGCGCCGAGGTACAGGGGCTGGACGCCTGCAACGGATGGACCTTCTGGCATTATGAGCGCAGCGGAGGCCTGACCCCGATCGACGAGCTTCGCCGCATTGCGCGGCTAGGCATGGAACGGGCAGGGGCCTGACGGTTTCTGAGTTGCGACAGATCAGTTAATGCGAAGGCTCAGCCAGTCCCTGGAAGCGATTCAAATCACACTTTAATCCCAAGACGCTCAAGGTCCGCCCTGAGCGTCTTTGCATCGGTGAACAGCACCGACTGCCAGCCGGCCGCCTTGGCGCCGTCGACATTCTTCTGGCTGTCGTCGATGAATAGCGTGGCTGACGGTTCGAGGCCGAACGCGGCGACGTGGTGATCATAGATGGCGCGATCCGGCTTGATTAGCCCGATCTCGGCTGACACGGTGATGCCGCGCGGGCGCTCCAGGAACGGAAAGCGGTCGCGCGCTTCGCGGAACGTATCGTCAGCCCAGTTGGTCAGCAGCGTCACGTCATGGCCCGTGTCGATCAGGCGCTCCATGATGGCTACGCTGTCATTATAGGCATGCGGTGCCATTTCGTGCCAATGGCGGCGGAAATTGCGGATATTCTGTTCGTGATCCGGGTACTGGGCGATCAGGAGCGTCTCTGCCTCTTCCCAGGTCCGGCCGCGATCCTGCTCGATGTTCCAATCATGCGTGCAGACATTGTCGAAGAACCATTTCCGTTCGTCAGGATCGGGGATCAAGCGGCTGAAGGGCAGGTTCGGATCATAGTGGATCAGCACTTTGCCAATGTCGAAAACGATGTGGCGGATTTCGGACATTCTTCTCTCTTTCAATGCGGCCGCTGCTTCTTCGTCGCGCCCGGTATCGCCGCTTCGATTACCTTTTTCATGACGGTCGGCAGCGCCTCCCCGGAAATTTCATGGGCCAGCGACCAAAAATGCCCGGCCGGGGCGACGCTGTCGGTCTCCGCCTTGAACACGTCGAGTTCGAGCGCAAAATGGGTAAAGACATGGCCGATGCGTCCGGCCTGCCGCCAGTCGCCGGGGAACGGGGCTGCCGCTTCCGTTGTGGCGCCGTCGATGCGCGCCGTCCAGCCGGTCGTTGGCACCTCAGTCATGCCGCCGAGCAGGCCTTTATCCACGCGCTTGCGTAAAAGGATGGCGCCGTCGCCCCTGACGGCGACGAAGGCGGCGCCGCGGCGCAAGGGTTTCTCGGTCTTGGGCAGGCGGACCGGAAAGCGCTCGGGATCGCCCGAGATTGTGGCGCTGCAATCCTGCCTGACGGGGCAAAGCATGCAGCGGGGCCGGCGCGGCGTGCAGATCGTCGCGCCCAGGTCCATCATCGCCTGCGCGAAGTCGCCGGGCCTTGTCCCGGGAACCATGTGCTCGACATGGCTGCGTATCTCGCCCTTGGCTTCGCCCAGCGGCGTGGCGATCGAAAACAGCCGTGAGACGACCCGTTCGACATTGCCGTCGACGACGGCGGCTGGTCGGTCGAAGGCGATCGCCGCGATCGCCGCTGCCGTATAGGCGCCGATACCGGGCAGTTCCTTCAAGCCGGTCTCACTGTCCGGAAAGCGGCCGCCTAGCCGCGCGACGAGATCGGCGCAAGCCTTGAGGTTGCGGGCGCGAGAATAATAGCCGAGCCCGGCCCAGGCCTTCATGACGTCTTCGATCGGTGCCGCCGCCAGTGCCTCGACAGTTGGCCACTTCTGCACGAACGCCCGGAAATAGGATTTTACCGCCTCGACCGTGGTTTGCTGCAGCATCACCTCGGAAAGCCAGACCAGATAGGGATCGGGCTGCGCGCCGCTTGCCAGCGCGCGCGGCGGAACACGCCAGGGCAGGTCGCGGTGATGCGCGTCGTACCAGCCAAGCAGCCGGAACGCGATCTCGCCATTGTCTCCGGATACGGCCTTGCGGGTCTGGTCGTGCAGTGCCATTGATCGAGGGTCGGCCCTAATCCACTGGTGCTGAAGCTGGTGACTGGAGAACGCACATGGCAGGGAAAAGGCCCTTCGGCAATCCCGTTCCGGTGAGCGATCTCGCAACCGAGATCCTCGACCCGGTGCTGCGCAAGCGGGCCGGCATGTCGATCGGGCTGGTTCAGTCGTGGGAAGAGATTGCCGGGCCGCGGCTTGCCGGCCGCTCGCGCCCGGAAAAGATCCAGTGGCCGCGCCGCATGCACGAGGACGATCCGTTCGAGCCGGCGGTGCTGGTGATTGCCTGCGAGGGTGTGGCGGCACTGCATCTGCAGCACGAGACCAGCGAGATCATCAACCGGGTCAATGCGTTTCTCGGCTTCAATGCGATCGGCCGGATCAGGATCGTGCAGAAACCGGTAATGGCGGGCAAGGAAAAGCCGAAACCCAGTTTGCGGCCGCTGACCGTGGCCGAGAAGGCGAAGCTGTCGGGCACTGTCGGTTTGATCGAGGACGACGGGCTGCGCGCCTCGCTGGAGCGGCTTGGCGCCACCATTCTAGGCCAAAGGAAGCCGTAATCTCGCGCTATCGTGATGGCATGCCCGGATTTGCCGATTGGAATAGGGGTGGCAATGCCTTAATTCGCGCCAACTCTCGCTTTTTGTAGCCTTTGCATTGCAAAATCCAACTATTGCCAGGTGATTCGTATGATCCGTTCCTTGTCCCGCAGAAATCTCTTGTCGTCGCTCGCCGCCATACCAGCGGTGGCGCTGCTTGCCGCCTGCAGCGATTCCGGCGAGAAAGCCGAGGCGCAGGATGTGAAGCCTGCGGCTCCCTCCGATCCGACGAAACCGGCGGAACCTGCGAAGCCGGCCGCTCCAGCCGCTGCCAAAGCGCCTGAAGCTCAGGGCACGGTGGATATGACGGCCGTGTTGAAGCCGGGCGCGCTGCCCGACATGCAGCTTGGCAAGGACGACGCAAAGGTCACCATCGTCGAATATGCATCGATGACCTGCCCGCATTGCGCGCATTTCGCCGAAACTACATTCCCGGAGCTGAAGACGAAATATATCGACACCGGCAAGGCCCGCTACATCCTACGCGAATTTCCGTTCGACCCCAGCGCCGAGGCCGGTTTCATGCTGGCGCGCTGCTCCAAGGACAACTATTTCCCGATGGTCGACGTGCTGTTCAGGCAGCAGGCGAACTGGGTTGGTGTGAACAATACCAAGGACGCACTGCTGCAAATCGCCAAGCTTGCCGGTTTTACACAGGAGTCCTTCGAGGCCTGCTTGACGGACCAGAAACTTCTGGACGATGTGAGATCCGTCCAGAAGCGCGGCGCCGACGAATTCAAGGTCGATTCCACACCGACCTTTTTCATCAACGGAAAGACCTACAAAGGGGCGATGTCGATTGCGGAAATGTCGGCCATCATCGACCCTCTGCTCTGACGTTTTGGCAGCGCCGAAGCGGCTGCGCTTCGGCGTGCGCACTTCTTTGTCTTGCCGCTGGTTCTCCTTGCAAAACCGCGGAACAGTTTTGCGAAACTTGGCTATGGGTCGGCGCGAATGAAGTTCTCGCGCCTTCGCCTCCTCGGCTTCAAATCCTTCGTCGAACCCGGCGAGTTCGTCATCGAACGCGGCCTGACCGGCATCGTCGGGCCGAACGGCTGCGGCAAGTCGAACCTGGTCGAGGCGCTACGCTGGGTTATGGGCGAAAGCTCTTACAAGAACATGCGTGCGTCCGGCATGGACGATGTCATCTTTTCCGGCTCGGGAACGCGTCCGGCCCGCAACACCGCCGAAGTCACGCTGTTCCTCGACAATAGCGACCGGACTGCGCCGTCTGCCTTCAACGACGCAGATGAGTTGCAGGTCTCGCGCCGCATCGAGCGCGAGGCCGGCTCGCTCTACCGCATCAATGGCAAGGAAGCCCGCGCCAAGGATGTCCAGCTGCTGTTCGCCGACCAGTCGACCGGCGCCCGCTCGCCCTCGATGGTTGGCCAGGGCCGCATCGGCGAGCTGATCCAGGCAAAGCCGCAGGCGCGCCGCGCACTGCTGGAAGAGGCGGCCGGCATTTCCGGCCTGCACACACGGCGCCACGAAGCCGAGCTGCGGCTGAAGGCGGCCGAACAGAACCTCGAACGGCTGGACGACGTCGTCGGCGAGCTGGAAAGCCAGATCGAAAGCCTGAAACGCCAGGCCCGCCAGGCCTCGCGCTTCAAGAACCTGTCGGCCGACATCCGCAAGGCCGAAGCGACGCTGCTGCATCTGCGTTGGACGCTGGCCAAGACGCAGGAAGGCGAAGCGCGTTCGGCGCTGGCGATTGCCACCGCGCTGGTCGGCGACCGTGCTGCCGCCCAGATGGCTGCCGCCAGGGAACAAGGTATCAACGCCCACCGGCTGCCGGACCTGCGCGATGCGGAAGCCGCCGCCGCCGCCGCCTTCCAGCGTCTGTCGATCGCCAAGGCACAGATCGAGGAAGAGGCAGGCCGCATCCGCGCCCGCCAGGCTGAGCTCGACCGCCGACTGCAACAGCTCGATGGCGACCTTGCCCGCGAGGAGCGCATGGTCCGCGACAATGCGGATATCCTCGAACGCCTCGCCGCCGAAGAAGCCGCGCTCAATGTCGAAAACGCCGGCGCCGCCGAGCGCGAGGCCAGCACCCGCGCGGCTTTCGAGCAGGCGGCATCGACGCTTGCTTCGAGCGAGGCCAAGCTGGCCTCGCTGACCGCCGAACGGGCGGAGGCGGCCGCCTCGCGCAACCAGATTGAACGGACGCTGCGCGATACCGCTGAGCGCCGCGACCGCTTTGCCCGCCAGCTTGCTGATGTCGACCGCGAACTGTCGGAGATCGTCTCCAGGGTCGCCGGCCTGCCCGACCCCGCCGAGAAGCGGCTGCTGGTCGAACAGGCGCAGGCGCTGCTCGAAGGGGCCGAACGAGCCGCGATTGCCACGGAACAGGCGGTCGCCGAGGCACGCGCAAGCGAAAGTGCCGCCCGCCCACCGGTTCAGGACGCAAAGGCCGAACTGGCGCGGATCGAAACCGAGGCCCGCACGCTCGCCAAGATCCTGAACGCCGCGAGCGGCGATTTGTTTCCCTCGGTGCTGGAGCAGATCAGCGTCGAGCGTGGCTACGAGACGGCGCTGGGTGCCGCGCTTGGCGAAGATCTCGACGTGCCGCTTGATCGTAGCGCGCCTGTGCATTGGGGCCAGAGCGAAATCCAGCCCGGCGATGTCGCTTTGCCGGAACGCATAAAGAGCCTCGCTAGCGTGGTGCGCGCGCCGGCGCAACTGGCCCGCCGGCTGGCCCAGATCGGCATTGTCGATGCCGCCGACGGAAGAAAGTTGCAGACGCTGCTTGCTCCCGGTCAACGATTGGTCAGCCGCGAAGGCGCGCTCTGGCGTTGGGATGGCTTCACCGCCAGCGCCGATGCGCCGACCGCCGCCGCGCAGCGGCTGGCGCAGAAAAACCGGCTGGCCGAACTCGATGCCGAAGCGGTTCATGCCACGCGCATCCTGCGCGAAGCCGAACAGGCGCTTGCGCAGGCCGAACAGGCGCTTGCCCAGGCGAGCGAGGCCGAACGCAATGCCCGACAGGCCGGGCGCGACGCCCAGCATGGGCTGGATGCTGCCCGCAATACGCTGGCTGAGGCCGAAAAAGCCGGCGGCGAACTGTCGAGCCGGCGTGCAGCACTTGACGAGGCGCGCGCGCGTATCGTCGACAGCCATGAGGAGACGGCGGCGGCATTCGTCGAGGCGGAAATGCTGCTGCAAGACGCTCCCGATCTCGGCGATCTGCAACTGCAGCTCGAGCAGTCGGCGGCCAACGTCGCCCGCGACCGCGCCGCCCTTGCCGATGCGCGTGCCGTTCACGAGGGCCTGAGGCGAGAAGCCGAGGCACGTGCGCGCCGGCTCGACGCGATCGGCGCGGAACGGCGCAATTGGGTGGAGCGCGCCGAAAACGCCTCGACGCAGATCGCGGCACTCGGCGAACGCAAGGCAGAGGCTGAGGCCGAGCGCGAGCAACTGGCCGACGCACCCGACGAGATCGACGGCAAACGGCGCGCCCTGCTGTCGCAACTCGCCGAGGCCGAAAGCCTGCGAAAAGCTGCAGGTGACCGCTTGCAGGAAGCGGAGAACCGGCAGTCCGAGCTGGACAAGGCTGCGACCGCTGCCATTCAGTCGCTCGCCGAAGCGCGCGAAACGCGTGTTCGCGCCGAAGAGCGGCTGACCGCCGCCGACGAGCGTCGGCTGGAAGTCGAGGCGCGCATCCAGGAAACGCTGAACACGCCGCCGCATCTGGTGATCCGCCACACTGGCCTCGAACCCGACAGCCCGATGCCCGAAATGGCCGAGATCGAGCGTCAGCTCGACCGGCTGAAGGTTGAGCGCGAACGGTTGGGCGCCGTCAATTTGCGCGCCGAGGAAGAGCAGAAGGAACTATCGGACCGGCTGGAGACCATCGTCTCCGAGCGCGACGACATCATCGAGGCGATCCGCAAGCTGCGGCAGGCGATCCACAGCCTGAACCGCGAAGGCCGCGAGCGGCTGCTCGCCGCCTTCGCGGTGGTCAACGGCCATTTTCAGCGGCTGTTTTCGCATTTGTTCGGCGGCGGCACCGCCGAGCTGCAACTGATCGAGTCCGACGATCCGCTCGAAGCCGGGCTCGAGATCCTGGCGCGCCCGCCCGGCAAGAAACCGCAGACGATGACGCTGCTGTCCGGCGGTGAGCAGGCATTGACGGCGATGTCGCTGATCTTCGCCGTGTTCCTGACCAACCCGGCGCCGATCTGCGTGCTCGACGAAGTCGACGCCCCGCTCGACGACCACAATGTCGAACGCTTCTGCAATCTGATGGACGAAATGGCCGCAACCACCGAAACGCGCTTCGTCATCATCACACACAACCCGATCACCATGGCGCGCATGGACCGGCTGTTCGGGGTAACCATGGCCGAGCAAGGCGTCAGCCAACTGGTGTCGGTCGACCTGCAGGCTGCCGAAGCCATGCGCGAGGCAAGCTGAAGCATCAGCTTAGTGGTGGTCTCCACCTCGGCTTTCGACTATAGCACGACGAAATGGGCTGGATCTGCCTCTCCAGATACCCGCCCGGCTGTGCGCGTGGAGAAGCTTGTTGCCTATACTTGTCACCGGAGCCGCGGGGTTCATTGGCAGTCATGTTTGCCACCATCTGCTCAACCGGGGAGAAGCGGTCGTCGGCGTCGACAACATGAACGACTATTACGACCTGGCGCTCAAAAAGGGGCGGCTTGCCCGCCTTCTGCCCCGTAAGGATTTTTCGTTCCACCAGATCGATATTGCCGAACAGGGCGCGCTTGCGGCCGCTTTGGCCGGGAAAGGCATCGTCAGGATCGTGCATCTCGCAGCGCAGGCCGGCGTGCGTCACTCACTCGACAATCCACGGCTCTATATCCGTTCCAATGTCATGGGCCACCTCGAAGTGCTCGAATTCTGTCGCGCCGAACCGGCATTCGAGCATCTGGTCTATGCCTCGTCGAGCTCGGTCTATGGTGGCAACCGCAGCGTGCCGTTCAGCGAGGCCGATCAGGTCGACAAGCCCGTCTCGCTTTACGCCGCCACCAAGAAAACCGATGAACTGATGAGCCACACCTACGCCCATCTGTTCGGCATACCGCAGACCGGCCTGCGGTTTTTCACGGTCTATGGTCCCTGGGGCCGCCCCGACATGGCCTATTGGATGTTCAGCAAGGCGATGCTCGAGGGCAATCCGATCCGGGTCTTCAACAATGGCGAAATGTGGCGCGATTTCACCTACATAGACGATGTTGTGAAGGCGGTTGTCGCTGTGCTCGACAAGCCCCCCACGGACGTTCCGCCGAACAGGCTTTACAATGTCGGCAACAACCGGCCGGTGCGGCTGGGCGACTTCATCGACATTCTGGAAAGGCTGCTCGGGGTCAAGGCAATCCGCCACAACGAGCCGATGCAGGCGAGCGACGTCGAGAAGACTTATGCTGACATGACCGCGCTGGAGCGGGATTTCGGCTTTAGGCCTAGCGTTTCGATAGAGGACGGGCTGAAGAAGTTTGTCGATTGGTACCGGCCGTACTCGAAGCAGTAATTTGCACCGCTCGCTGTGACATCTCCTATCTCGATGCGAACCGATATCACTGGCATTCGGCCCAAATCCGCAACTGATCCGGCGCGAAGCTTTGAAGAACCTGGCCCATGGGCTCGTGCGACAGTAGCTCACCATCAAGCGTGACCTGGAGTGGGTACAAGTCGGACTGCAAAAAGCATCATACTGTCCTAACATCCTGTTAACCACATGCTCGCTGAAAAGTATCTGATTAACCTTTGAGGCGCTTATGAACGCTATGTTCTGTGGCTTGCTGTTCAGTATGAGCTGTGTAGATGTGCGGATTCGGGGGCTATTTCGGTTCAGTCCGGGATGCGGAAGCTTTGCTTGCGCGCATGACGTCTGCGATCGCCCATCGCGGGCCGGATGAACAAGGGAAATTCGTAGCGCCCGAAGCTGGACTTGGGCATGCGCGGCTGTCGGTGATCGGGATTGGTGATGGCCAGCAACCGATGTCCGACGAGACCGGCAATTTGACGATTGCGTTCAACGGCGAGATTTTCAATTACGTGGAATTGCGCGAAGGACTGCTGGCCAAGGGCCGACGCTTCCGCACGTCGAGCGACACAGAAGTTCTCCTGCAGCTGTATGACGAGATGGGCGAGGACTGCCTGTCGCTCCTGAACGGTGATTTCGCCTTCGCGATATGGGATAATCGGCGTCGGCGGATGGTGCTTGCAAGAGACCGCATGGGTGTTCGGCCGCTGTTCTACACCAGCAGGGACGGGGTGCTCTACTTTGCGTCGGAGATAAAAGCCCTGCTGAAGGTGCCCGGCGTCTCGGCCGAAATCGATCAGATCGCACTCGACCAGATCTTTACGCTGTGGGCGCCGATCGCTCCACGCACGGCTTTCCGCAACATCCACGAGCTGGAGCCGGGAAGCGTGATGATCGCGACACTGGGGCAAGTCACGGTCAAACCATATTGGCACCTAGACTACCCGTATCTCGACGCGCCATCAAAAATTAGCAATGAGGACGATGCGGCCGAAGAACTGCAGGCCCTTTTGACCGACGCGGTGAAGCTTCGCATGCGCGCCGACGTTCCGGTCGGTTCTTACCTTTCGGGCGGGCTCGATTCATCCCTCGTTTCGGCAATCGCGGCCGGCATGACTCCTCTTAAGCTGCAGACATTTTCCGTGACGTTCGACAGCGCCGAGCATGACGAAAGCGCCTTTCAGACCGAAATGGCGTTGGCGCTTGGCACCTATCATCGAACCATCGCCTGCCGTGCCGGCGATATCGCCGGTGTGTTTCCCGAAGTCATCCGCTTTGCCGAACGGCCGATCATCCGCACCGCCCCCGCCCCCCTCTATCAACTGTCCGGCCTCGTTCGCCAGGCCGGTTTGAAAGTGGTGCTGACAGGCGAAGGCGCCGACGAGGTCTTTGCCGGCTATGATGTCTTCAAGGAAGCGCGGGTTCGCCGTTTCTGCGGACGACAGCCGGCATCGCGCAGCAGGCCACAGCTGTTCCGCAAGCTTTATCCCTATCTGCCGGGGCTGCAACAGCAGTCCGTGGAGTACCTGGCTGCGTTCTTCGGCACCGGCAGCGCTGCCCTGGACGATCCGCTGTTCTCGCATCGGCCGCGTTTCAAGACCACATCAGCGGCGAAGATGTTCTTTTCCGGTGACCTGCGCGCGACATTGAAGGGCTATGACGCAGCCGAGGAACTGGCCAGCCGGTTGCCTGAGGCGTTTTCCCGGTGGCATCCGCTGCATCAGGGGCAATATCTCGAAACCCGCTTTCTCCTGCCGGGCTACATCCTCTCGAGCCAGGGCGACCGGATGGCCATGGCGCACGGTATTGAAGGGCGTTTCCCCTTCCTCGATCATCGTTTGGTGGAGTTTGCAGCAAGACTTCCGCCGGAAATGAAGCTGAAGGGACTGGTGGAAAAACACATACTGCGCAAAGTTGCCAAGCACTTGCTCCCGACGGCCATCGGGGAGCGCACCAAACAGCCTTACCGGGCGCCGGAAGCCCGCTCCTTCGTTGGAGCCGGAGAACTGGACTACGTGCGCGACTCGCTCAGCGAGGCGAGCATCGCCGCCGGAGGACTATTCAACGCCAAGGCGGTGGCGAACCTGCACGAGAAATGCCGCTTGCAGCCAGCGTCCGGGTTCCGCGACAATGCTGCCTTCGTCGGCATTTTGTCGACCCAACTATGGCAGAAGATTTTCACCGGCCAAAAGGTCGGTACAGCACGAGCGGCCTGAGAAATCGAGGGAAGAAAACATCATGGTAACAATCAAGGACAAGGTCAAAACCTTTATCGTCGACAACTTCCTGTTCGGCGACTCGTCCTACGAGCTTGCAGACACGGCATCACTGATCGAGAACGACATCATCGACTCGACGGCCGTGCTGGAACTCGTAGCTTTCATTGAGGATGATTTCGGCATCGCGATGGTCGATACCGACATCGTACCGGCCAATCTGGATTCGATTGACCGTATCTCCGCCTTCATCAAGGCGAAAGCAGAAGCGCTGGCAGCGTAGGCGCAATTGGCGAGGAGCGTCCGTGCGGATCGAACATTTTCTGGCTGCCAAGGCCGCTGCCCATCCAGCCAAAACGGCATTGATCACCGAGCACAAAAGGCTGTGTTACGAAGAGCTGGACGATCTCTCAAGCCGCCTGGCCGCCGCCCTTTTCACGAATGGCGTCAGGCGCGACGACCGCGTCCTGATCTTCATGGACAATTGCTGGGAGGCTGCGGTTTCGATTTTCGCAGTTCTTAAGGCAGGCGCGACTTTCAGTCCGATCAACGCATCTACCAAGGCCGAAAAGCTTGCCTACATCATCGCCGATTGCGACGCAGCTGCGATCCTTACGCAAGCAAAACTGATGCCCTTGGTCGCCGAGGCGTCCGGATCCTCCGGCAAGACCGGCATCTTCGTGGCTTCCACCCTTGGTGCGGATAACCAATGCCCGGCAGGCGCCACATCCCTGGCGGATTGCTTGACGTTCCAAGCCAGGGAGATTGACCACCGCGGCATTGACGTCGATCTTGCGATGTTGATCTACACCTCGGGCTCGACCGGCCGGCCCAAGGGCGTGATGATGACGCACCGCAATTGCGACGCGGCGGCCGACTCAATCACCACCTATCTGCGCAATTCGCCGGACGACATCATCTTGAATGTTCTGCCCCTGGCTTTCGACTACGGGCTCTATCAGTTGCTGATGGCTGTCAGGCTCGGCGCCACGCTCGTGCTCGAGAAGTCCTTCGCTTTTCCCCAGGCGGTCTTTGAACGTATCCGCCAGGAAGGCGTCACCGGTCTTCCGCTCGTGCCCACGATGGCAGCGATGATCCTGCAGATGCGTGACCTGGCGCCGGGCTTCCTGCCCAGCCTTCGCTATATTTCCAACACGGCGGCTGCCTTGCCGCCGGCTCACATAGAACGCCTGCGGTTTCTTTTCCCCGATGTCAGGCTCTATTCGATGTATGGCCTGACGGAATGCAAGCGCTGCACCTATCTGCCACCCGAGGAACTCGACCACCGGCCGGGGTCGGTCGGGATAGCCATTCCGAACACCGAGGCCTTTGTCGTCGACGACTACGGGCAACGAGTGCCGCCGGGCGTAGCAGGTGAGTTGGTCATTCGCGGGCCGCACGTCATGCAGGGTTATTGGCGAAACGAAGCTGCGACGGCACAAGCCCTTCGCCCAGGTCCGAATCCTTGGGAGATGGTTCTCTACACCGGCGATCTGTTCCGGGCCGACGAGGAAGGCTTTCTTTATTTCGTCGGCCGCAAGGACGACATCATAAAGTCGCGGGGGGAGAAAGTCGCGCCCAAGGAAGTGGAAGCCGTGCTTCACGCGCATCCGGGCATCGCGGAAGCAGTGGTTGTCGGTGTGCCGGATCCCGTGCTCGGGCATGCGATCGGTGCACTCATCGTACGGTCCGACCCGGCGCTTAGCGAAAAGGATATCATTCGTCATTGTGCACGCCACCTTGAGGACTTTATGGTCCCCAGGGTCATCGAGTTCCGCCGGGAACTGCCGAAGACCGATACCGGCAAGGTCAGTCGTCGGCTTGCGGCAGAAACCATGGAGGCCGCTCAATGAATGTTCGCCCCGCCAAGGACGCGCGGACCTTTCTGGCGCAGGCTCTGGCGATCGACCTGGCCGCCGAAACGGACCGTGTCGTAACGGCTTTGCGTCAGCAGTTGCGCGGGTTTCGCAAGCGGGGCCTTGTGCTCGGTCTTTCGGGCGGGATCGATTCGAGCGTGTCGGTCGCGTTGGCCGCGCGAGCCGTCGGACCGCGGAATGTGCTTTGCCTGTTCATGCCGGAAAGCGATTCCGATCCCGAAAGTCTGCGGCTCGGCCGCCTCGTCGCCGAAACTTTTGGCGTCGAGGCTATCGTAGAGGATATCGGGCCGACCCTGAGCGCGATGGGCTGCTACCAGCGTCGCGACGCCTTTATCCGCGAATTGGTCCCGGAATACGCCGAAGGCTGGGCCTCGAAGATCGTGATCGCGAACGCCCTCGAGGGCAAGGGCTACAATATCTCATCCCTGGTGGTGCAGGATCCGGAAGGCAAGCAGACGAAACTGAGAATGCCGTTGCCTGTCTATCTTGGTATCGTCGCCGCCACCAACATGAAACAGCGCACCCGCAAGCAGATCGAATACTATCACGCCGACCGCTTGAACTTCGCCGTCCTTGGAACGCCGAACCGGCTGGAATACGATCAGGGTTTCTTCGTGAAGAACGGTGACGGCGCAGCGGACGTCAAGCCGATCGCGCACCTCTATAAAACGCAGGTCTATGCGCTGGCGGCCCATCTCGGTGTTCCGGAGGAAATCCGGAACCGGCCGCCGACCACCGATACCTACTCGCTGGCGCAGACCCAGGAGGAGTTCTACTTCTCGCTTCCTTATGACCGTATGGATATTTGCCTTTACGGCCTCAACAACGGCGTGGCGGCTGAGCTGGTGGGGCAGGCGGCGGGGTTGGCCGCCTCACAAGTGGAACGCGTCTGGGCCGATATCATCGCCAAACGCAAGGCGACGCGTTATCTGCACCAGCGTCCGCAACTCGTTGATGAAGTCGAGGAAATCGGCACCTGAACCGCCTCGAAACCGGGCCACGGATGGACGGTTCGATTTGAACGTGTCCCGACTCTAGCTGAAACGGCTCCCGATCAGCCGGCTCCACTGCTCGCCCGCAAGACCGTTCAGGAAGACTTGCGAGTTCTTCATGGCGTCCAACAGCTCTGGATCACGTGAATGCACCACCGTTGAGGCAACGGTCAGGAAAGCGATGCGTCGTCCAAGCATCGCCTCCAGAAGTGCAGGTTGAACACGTCCGCGCAGGCCGCTGACGCCGCGCGCGGCGGCATGATCGATAAGGCAGTCTATCACCGAGCCCGCCTGGCCGGGGAGGGCGAGGATCTGCAGCACGCGACCAATTTGATACTTCCGTGCGTAATAGGCGAAAGCGCCGACATTGTTGCCGACTGGCGATGTCACGCAACCGAAGACAAGCTCGCCTAAATCCGGCTTCTGTGCCGCATCGGTCAGGATGTGGTCGAGTTGGCCTTCCGTCCAATCCGGGCGCAGGGCGAATTGAGCGGTAAACGGCTCGATGAGCTTGGCAAATGTGTGGCTGTCGATTTCGGATATCCGAAATGCTCCGTGGCCTGCCCCTTCCACCGCCACACCTGACCAGCGTCGTTCGCTGGGCGTCATCCTCCTGCAATAAAATCGGTCGACGGCACGCGCCAACGGATTGAGCATTCGGGCAAGCGTCAGGCGATTGGCGGAAAGGCTGAGCATGAAGGCCGCGGGGCGCATCACGCGGACCCAGTCAAGGCTGTATTGCGGCAGGACCGCGCCGCGCAGCCGGGTCCACAATTTCACGGAGATATCGTTGGCCGTCTCGCTGAAGGAGATGTCCTGCGGACCATCAAGGTATGCTTTCAGCAAGCGGGCGCCGGCCAGCGGATCGTGCTCATGGTCCTCGACCATGAGCGAGCTACAGATGGCGGCGCGTAGTTGTCGGCCGTTGAACGTCATCGGCAGCACGTGGACACCGACAAATCCGGAGACGCGACCGGCGTCGTTGACATGGACAAGCGACCGGAGGTCGCCGCCGCAACCGGGCGCATCCAGATAAAACCGTCTCATGTATTCGACGAGAGAGGCCGGCGCTTTCGTCCCTTCCTTCAGCAGCACGCGCTGAAACATGTCCGCGACTGCCGGGAGGTCGGCGCCTTGCAAGGCGCGAATGATGCTCAAGCCCGGCTCCCGGCACCGAAGTCCCGTCCGCCGAGCTTCCGGGCCAAGGCGACACGAGGCACGAGAACATCGGACGCGAGTTCCAACTCGACGCCCATGAAGCCGTGCAACCTCGACCAGTTGCGGTCGCCCCGGTGACTGAACGGAGTGCTGAATTGCTGCGGCAAGGTGGACCCTTTGCTTGACCGACGAAAACCGGCGTCATTGCTGCTAGCAGATTCAGGTAAACCGATATTAAAGTCGTTGCTTTGAATGGTAGCGAACCAGGTTGTCCGGCCTCATACCTGGACATCAGTAATTTTGGTTCCCGGCGGACTCTACACGACCAGCGGCATGAGTTGCGTGCTCCGCGTCGAACCGTTTCGGCTGGCCAAAGTTTCGTGTGGCGGCTCTTGACTGGGGGCGCGGGCGTAATACGGTGAGACAAATACCGGCTCTGGCCGCCGGGCGGCAAGAATGCCTCGTATGCCTCGCCTTGCGGCGGTGGCTGCGGGGCATTGTCATTTTGAGGCTTTGCTTGAAACGGCATATCGAGATCGGCATTCTCTATTCGCGGTCCGGCAACTACCGGCTGGTGTCCGAATCCTGCCGTGCGGGCGCGATGAACGCCATCGCCGACGTCAACGCCGATCCCGTTGTCCCCTTCGAATTCATCCCGGTCGAGCGCGACCCGCAGGGCAACATCGATCGGTATGCAAGCGGCTGCGCGGACATTCTCGCCAACAGCGGCGCGCGTCACATCATTGGCTGCGTCACCTCGTGGAGCCGCAAGGAGGTCATTCCAATCCTGGAAAGGGCAGGCGGCACGCTGTGGTATGCCTGCCCGTACGAGGGCTTCGAAGCCAATGAGCATGTCGTCTACACCCACGCCTGCCCCAATCAGCATCTGGTACCGCTACTTGCCTATGCCGTGCCTCGTTTCGGCGCCGACGGCTTCCTGCTCGGTTCCAACTACATCTGGGGTTGGGAGACCAACCGTGTGGCGCGCGACCTGATTGCGGACGCCGGCGGCAAGGTGCTGGGCGAACGCTATCTGCCGCTTGGCGAGGTCGATGTTGCGAGGCTGATCGCGGAGGTACAGGCGACGAGACCTGATTTCATTCTGAACAATCTCATCGGCCCTTCTTCCTATGCGTTTATCGCCGCCTATGCCGAGCTTGGCCGGCGCGACCCGCATTTCAGGCCGGAGCGTTGCCCGATCCTGTCCTGCAATCTCACGGAATGCGAATTGCCGGCGCTCAACGGGGCAGGGGATGGTCATCTTTCCGTTGGGCCCTATTTTCACGACACCTCGGGGGCGGATCGCGGAGCGGCTTCAGTGTCTTCCGTCATGCCTGCCTCATCCTTCGAGGCGGCGGCTTATGCCTCGGTGCGCACGCTCGCCGAGATCCTCACCCGCAACCCCGGTGCACAATGGACGGACCTGCCCAAGGTCTTTGCCGGAACATCATTTCGAACACCGCTGGGCGACATCGCCATCGATCCGCAAACCCAGCACGCTACCTTGCCGGTGCAGATCGGACGTATCGATGGGACATCGTTCAAAACGGTCACGCTGACGAAGGGCGTGGCACCCGATCCCTACCTTTCCCGCTATGACCGGACGGAGACGTTCGGGCGGGCACGCCTGCGGGTGGTGTCGTGAGCAAGATGGCGCGTATCCCGAACCTTGGAGGCGCCAGGGCTTTTGTCCTGCATCGTCCACATCCGACCGTGCAGGCGATCACAAGGCAATTGTCGGCCATCGGCCTTGAGGCGATTGGCTTCTGGCCGGAACTGCCGGCCGAAGCCTTGGCGGCGGACTTCGTTTTCTTCGACGTAGACCTCGGCTTTGACGAGCAATTTCCGTGGAAGCCGGGCGAGGCACCGATGCCGCTGATAGCGCTGATCGGCTCCGAGGCGCCGGGGCGTGTCGAATGGGCACTGTCGCACAAGGCCGATGCCCAATTGCTGAAACCGGTCGGCAACGCCGGCGTCTATAGCGCGCTTTTGATCGCAAGGCAGAGTTTCGAGGCGCGCAAGCTTCTGGCCAGCGAGATCGCCTCGCTTGGTCAGCGGGTCGCGGAGCGCCAGACCATCGTACGCGCGGTGGAGGTCTTGTCGAAGGGCGCCGAGGACGGCCGTGCCTATGCGCAGCTCCGCTCGCTGGCGATGAGCTGGCAAATCAGCGTCGAGGACGCCGCGCGCCGGATCGTGGCGATGACACAAGAAGAAGGCGACGATGACCAATCCGATCGCGCCTGAACTTTCAGCCGCCGGGCGTATGCCAGCCAAGCCTCGCGCCGGCGTCTGGCGACGTCTGCTAAAACGGCCTCTCGCTTTGTTCGGCCTCGGGATTGTTGCCCTTGTCTTGGCCGGCGCCATTCTTGCACCGTGGCTGACAGGCTACGATCCGAACGAGCAGATGTTTGACGGGCTCACGCTTGAAGGCGCGCCACTGCCGCCTGGAGTCCAATTCTGGCTAGGCACCGACCTGCTTGGCCGCGACCTGCTGACCCGTCTCCTCTTCGGCGCGCGCACGTCGCTGATCATCGGCATAGTCGCCAACGGCGTGGCGCTTCTGATCGGCACGCTGGTCGGCATCATGGCCGGCTATTTCCGCGGCTGGATCGGCAGCGCGCTTATGCGCTTCACCGATTTGATGATGGCTTTCCCGGCGCTGCTGCTCGCCATCTGCCTGGCGGCGGTACTCCAGCCGAGCCTGTGGATCGTCGCCATGGTGATCGCATTGGTGAACTGGGTGCAGACCGCCCGCGTCATCTACACCGAGACAAGTTCGCTCGCCGAGCGCGAGTTCATCGATGCCGAGCGCACTATCGGCGCAAGCGCCCCACGCATCCTGTTCCGTCATATCCTGCCGCACCTTTTGCCGACGATCATCGTCTGGGGCACGCTCGGCATCTCGACCACTGTGCTTCTGGAAGCGACGCTCAGCTATCTCGGTATCGGCGTGCAACCGCCGACTGCTTCCTGGGGCAACATCATCTTCGAAAACCAGACCTATTTCCAGGCAGCGCCCTGGCTGGTTTTCTTTCCGGGTGCGGCGATCCTGGCGCTGGCGTTGGCCTTTAACCTGGTCGGCGATGCGCTGCGCGACATCCTCGATCCGACGCAAAGGGGGCGGGCATGATCGCCTATCTCGGCCGCCGCGTTGTCCAGGCCGTGCTCATCTTGCTCGGCGTCTCTCTGATCACCTTTGCGCTGCTCTATCTGCTGCCCGCCGATCCCGTCCGCCAGATCGCCGGCCGCAGCGCCACGCCCGAGACGGTCGAGAACATCCGCCGGCAGCTCGGCCTCGACCAGCCCTTTGTCGTCCAGTATTGGCACTATCTGATCAGCCTGCTCAGCGGCGATCTGGGGCGCTCCTACATTCAGCGCTCGGAGGTCACGGAGCTTATCGTCTCGCGTCTGCCGGCAAGCCTGCTGCTGATGGTCGGCGCCATTGCTTGCGAAGTCGTGATCGGGCTGACGATGGGCCTCATCGCCGCCGTCAAGCGTGGCACCGCCACCGACCAGTCGCTGATGGTCGCCTCCTTCGTCGGTGTTTCGGCGCCGCAATTCGTCGTGGGCCTGCTGCTGCTTTATGTATTCGCGGTGCGGCTCGGCTGGTTCCCGATCGGCGGTTACGGCACCTGGCGCCATCTGGTGCTGCCATCGCTGACCATGGGAATTCTCGGCGCCGGCTGGTACGCCCGCATGATGCGCTCGTCGATGATCGACGTGCTGCGCCAGGATTACGTGCGTACCGCGCGTGCCAAGGGTCTTGCACGCAGCGCCATTATCTTCCGGCACGCGCTGCCCAACGCCATCCTGCCGGTCATTGCCATGATCGGCATCGACATCGGCATCTTCATGGGCGGCATCGTGGTTGTCGAAAGCGTGTTCGGCTGGCCAGGCATCGGCCAGCTAGCCTGGCAGGCCATTCAGCGCATCGACATTCCGATCATCATGGGGGTCACCCTGGTTTCGGCCTTTGCCATCGTGCTCGGCAATCTCCTGGCCGACACTGTCGCACCGTTCATCGATCCACGCATCAAGCTCAGATGAAAACCAAGAACACCAGAGAAAGGGAACATGACATGAGAAAATATCTGATATCGACCGTGGCGGCATCGGCGCTTGCGCTGGTGCTTGGCATGACGAGCGTACGCGCCGAAGACGCCGTCGATCCGAATGCCAAGCAGGGCGGCGCGATCACCATCACCTACAAGGACGACGTCGCTACGCTCGATCCGGCCATCGGCTATGACTGGCAGAACTGGTCGATGATCAAGAGCCTGTTCGACGGGCTGATGGACTACGAGCCGGGCACCACCAACCTGCGGCCCGACCTTGCCGAGAGCTACGAGATTGCGCCCGACGGCAAGACCTTCACCTTCAAGCTGCGCCAAGGAGTGAAGTTCCACAATGGCCGCGAGATGACCGCCGACGACGTGAAATATTCTCTCGACCGGGTCACCAATCCAAAGACACAGAGCCCTGGTGCCGGCTTCTTCGGGTCGATCAAAGGCTATGACGATGTCGCTGCCGGCAAGGCGGAAAGCCTGGCCGGCATAACCGTCGTCGATCCCTACACGATCAAGTTCGAGCTGACCCGGCCCGACGCCACCTTCCTGCATGTCATGGCGATCAACTTCTCGCACGTCGTGCCGAAGGAAGAGGTCGAAAAATACGGCGCGGACTTCGGCAAGCACCCGGTCGGAACCGGCGCCTTCAAGCTCGCCGAATGGACGCTCGGCCAGCGCGTGGTCTTCGAGCGCAACCCGGACTACTGGCACAAGGACCTGCCGCATCTCGACAAGATCACCTTTGAGATCGGCCAGGAGCCGATAGTGGCGCTGCTGCGGCTGCAGAAAGGCGAGATCGACGTTCCCGGCGACGGCATTCCGCCAGCGAAATTCCAGGAGGTGATGGCCGATCCCGAGCAGAAGGCCCGTGTCGTCGAGGGCGGCCAGTTGCACACCGGCTATATCACCATGAATACCACCATGGCGCCGTTCGACAATCTGAAGGTGCGGCAGGCGGTCAACATGGCGATCAACAAGGACCGCATCGTCCAGCTGATCAACAACCGTGCGGTGCCGGCCAATCAGCCATTGCCGCCGTCGATGCCTGGCTACGACAAAGAATTCAAGGGCTATCCCTATGACGTAGCCAAGGCCAAGGCCTTGCTTGCCGAGGCGGGGCATCCCGGTGGTTTTGACACGCAGCTGTTTGCAATGAATACCGATCCCAACCCGCGTATCGCGCAGGCCATCCAGCAGGATCTGGCGGCGGTCGGCATTAAGGCCAGCATCCAGTCGCTCGCGCAGGCCAACGTCATCGCCGCCGGCGGCGACAAGGCCGGTGCGCCGATGATCTGGTCCGGCGGCATGGCCTGGATCGCCGACTTCCCCGATCCGTCGAACTTCTACGGCCCGATCCTCGGCTGCGCTGGTGCCGTCCCGGGCGGCTGGAACTGGTCGTGGTATTGCAACAAGGAGCTCGACGCCAAGGCGGCCGAAGCCGACTCCATCGTCGACCCGGCCAAGGCTGGCGAACGCGCCAAGATGTGGAGCGAGATCTACGGCAAGATCATGGACGACGCGCCCTGGGCACCGGTGTTCAACGAGCAGCGTTTCACCATGAAATCAACCCGCATGGGTGGCGCGGACAACCTCTATGTCGACCCGGTCCACATCCCGATCAACTACGACAATGTGTATGTGACCGATGTGCAATAACTGCGACTACACCATCCACGGGCGCCACCATCATTTCGGCTGGGACAATTCCTTTGTCCCGGCCGAACGGGTGGCGCCAGGGTCGACGATCGAGTTCCAGTGCCTGGACTCGTCCGGCGGGCAGCTGACGATGGAGAGCACCGTTGACGACGTTGCTTTGCTCGATTTTGCCAAGGTGAACCCGGTCACTGGGCCAATCTATGTCGACGGGGCAGAGCCGGGCGATGCCCTGAAAATCACCATCGAGGCGTTCAAGCCGTCCGGCTTCGGTTGGACAGCGAATATCCCGGGATTCGGTCTGTTGGCGGATGACTTCACTCAACCGGCACTGAATATCTGGAAGTACGACGCCGCCTCGCTCGAACCGGCGCTGTTCGGCAAGAGCGGCTGGGTGCCGCTCAAGCCCTTCGCCGGCACCATCGGCAATGCCCCGGCTGAGCCGGGTCTGCATTCGGTGGTCCCGCCGCGGCGGGTGGGCGGCAATCTGGACATCCGTGATCTCGCTGCCGGCACGGTGCTCTACCTGCCCGTAGAGGTCGCGGGAGCGTTGTTCTCGGTCGGTGACACGCACGCCGCGCAAGGCGACGGCGAGGTCTGCGGCACGGCCATCGAGAGCCCCATGAACGCCGTGCTGACGCTCGATCTGGTCAAGGATGCCCGGCTGCGGACGCCGCGTTTCACGACGCCCGGTCCGGTGTCGCGACATCTCGACGCCAAGGGCTATGAGGTGACAACCGGTATCGGGCCGGATCTGATGGACGGCGCCAGGAGCGCCGTCTCGCAGATGATAGACCTGCTCTCCGGCCGCTACGGTATGGATCCGGTAGACGCCTATATGCTTGTGTCGGTTTGCGGCGACCTGCGCATCAGCGAGATCGTTGACATGCCCAACTGGGTGGTTTCTTTCTACTTCCCGCGCTGCGTCTTTGAATGAAGGTGGAGGACATCAAACGATCCGGGCAGGCCGCCGCGGAGAGTGGCTCTGTCAGGCCGGTACTCAGCGTCTCAGGTCTGAGCGTCGCCGTGCGCGGCGAAGAGGGCGACCGCGACGTCGTTTCCGACCTGACATTCGACCTGATGCGCGGCGAAACGCTTTGCATCGCCGGCGAGTCCGGTTCCGGCAAGTCGATGACGGCGCTGGCCATCATGGGCTTGCTGCCGCAGCCGGCGGCACGCATCAGATCAGGCTCCATCCGGCTCGGCGATCAGGATCTCGCGGCTCTTAGCGAGAGTGGTATGCGCCGCATCCGCGGCGACCGCATTGCCATGATCTTTCAGGAACCGATGACATCGCTCAATCCGGTTCTTTCCATCGGCCGGCAGCTCACGGAGGCGATCGCGGCACACACCTCGCGGTCGCGCTCCAACTCGCGGCTGAGGGCGCTCGAGGCGCTGAAGGCAGTCCGAATTCCGGATGCCGAACGGCGGCTCGAGCACTATCCGCACGAACTCTCAGGCGGCATGCGCCAGCGCGTGATGATTGCCATGGCTCTGGCCCTGAATCCGGATGTGCTGATCGCCGATGAACCGACGACCGCCCTCGACGTCACCGTTCAGGGCGAGGTGCTGGAGTTGCTGCGTGACCTGCAGCGCGAGCACGGCACCAGTGTTATCCTGATCACGCACGACATGGGTGTCGTCGCCGAGATGGCGGACCGCGTTATCATCATGCGCGATGGCCGGATGGTCGAGCAGGGCAGCGCGACCGACATCTTCACCCGCCCGCAGGCAGATTATACGCGCGAGCTTCTGGCCGCCGTGCCACGCATCGGCGGCGGACGGCCGGCCGAAGACCGACAAGACGCCGCCCACATGCCGGCCGAGCTTGTATCCGTCAGCGATCTTCACGTCCGCTTCGACCTGCGCGGCGGCTTCTTCGGTCGCGTTGACCGCAGGGTGCACGCGGTCGAGGGCGTCAGTTTCTCGATCGCGCCGCACGAAACGCTGTCGCTGGTCGGCGAATCGGGCTGCGGCAAGTCGACGACGGCCAAGGCGATCGCCGGGCTGGTGCCCTACACCGGCAGCATTTCAATCGGCAGCCACGACTTGTCGGCGCTCAGCCGTAAGGAGCGCAAGGCTGTACGCCGCAATGTGCAGATGATCTTTCAGGATCCCTTCGCGTCCCTCGACCCGCGCATGCGAGTAGGCGATCTCGTCGCCGAGCCTCTGCTGATCCACGGCCTCGGCGACAAAGAGCAACGGCACGCCCAGATCGCCGCACTGTTCGAACGCGTCGGCCTCTCCGCTGACCAGATGGAGCGCTATCCCCACGAATTCTCCGGCGGGCAGCGCCAGCGAATCTGCGTTGCACGGGCGCTGGCGCTGCGACCAAAGCTGATCATTGCCGACGAGAGCGTCTCTGCTCTCGATGTGTCGGTGCAGGCGCGCGTGTTAAGATTGCTGAAGGAACTGCAGCGCGAATTCGGCGTCGCATATCTCTTCATCTCGCACGACATGGCGGTGGTAGAGAACATCTCCGATCGCGTGGCGGTAATGTATCTGGGGCAGATCGTCGAGATGGGCACCCGCGACCAGATTTTCTCCAACCCGCGCCATCCTTACACAAAGCGGCTGATCGAAGCCGTTCCGGTTCCCGATCCAGGCCGGCGCCGCGCCAGGTTCGCCCGTTTGGACAGCGAAATTCCAAGCGCTGTGCGGCGCATCGGTGACGAGCCCCGGAAACTCAAGCTTGAAGATGTTGGCGACGGCCACCTCGTCGCCACTTGATCAGCTTAGGCCGCCTCGTCCAGCCAATCCGCAGACGCTCGGGGACAGCAGCATATGTGATGCTCGGGCGGCAGGATGTGATCGGTGATGGCGCTGCCGCGGCAGCGCCAATCGGCGATGCCGAGTTGGCAAGATCGCCAGTTTACATCTGACATGTTAGCGTGCTAACGCCTACGTGCACATTGATTTCAACGGAGATCGCATTGGCTTCCCGCTTTGGTCTTTCGGTTGCCTTAGCCACACCCTTCGACCCGTCGGGGCAGATAGCGCTCGCGCCGATGATCGCGCACGCCCGAGCCTGCCTTGGCGCCGGCTGCAGCAGCGCGACGCTGTTCGGCACCACCGGGGAAGGAGCCTCGGTGGGCACCGACGAGCGGCGGATCGTCACCGAAGCCATGTTGGCGGCCGGTATACCGGCACATCAGCTCGTCGCCGGCGTGCTGGTCGATGCAATCGAAGATGCCGCCGATCAGGCTCGGCACGCTTTGCAGCGCGGCGTTCGCAACATTCTGCTCGCTCCGCCGAGCTACTTCAAGAATGTCGGCGAGAACGGGCTGTTCGGATGGTTTTCCGCCGTCTTCGCCGCACTCGGCCCGCTGGCGCGTGATGTGCTCCTCTATAACATCCCCTCTGTCACCATGGTGCCGCTCCCGCTTGGGCTGATCGGCCGGTTGCGCGCCGCCTTTCCCGCTGTGGTGGCCGGGGTGAAGGATTCCGGCGGGGACTGGAGCTACAGTGAGGCGCTGCTTGAAGCGCATGGCGATCTGGTGATCCTGA
Source organism: Mesorhizobium sp. M0815 (assembly GCF_040319995.1). Classification (NCBI taxonomy): domain Bacteria; kingdom Pseudomonadati; phylum Pseudomonadota; class Alphaproteobacteria; order Hyphomicrobiales; family Phyllobacteriaceae; genus Mesorhizobium; species Mesorhizobium sp. M0815. The sequence goes on from NZ_JAMYOU010000014.1 coordinate 60,515, forward strand.
TCGGCGACGAACGGCATCTGGCGAGAAGCGTGCGCCGCGGCGGACAGGGTGCGATTTCCGGCATGGCTAATTTTGTTACCGGCGAAATCCTCGCAATGGTCGAAGACGGCCGCGACGACCCACGCGTCGAGGACTTCGTGCTCGAATTGCTCAAATACCCGGTCACACCGGCGGTGAAGGTCATGGTCGCGCGCACGACCGGCGACGAGCGCTGGCTGGCGGTCCGCCCGCCCCTGGAGGCGATCGGCCCACAAGGACGGCGGCAGCTTGCCGCGGCCTACGACAGGCTGTTTGCGACAGAGGCGGCCTGACCGACAAGGCCGGGCTGGCCGACAAGGAAGCGAGCTGAAGTGGAAGACGGCAGCGAACCGATCACTCTCCGGGAGAAAGCCTATGCCAGCTTCACGCGGCATTTGCTGGCCCGTGATCTGCGGCCGGGGCAGTTCGTGTCACAGCGCGAACTGGTCGCTTTCACCGGGCTGCCGCTGGGCGCTATTCGCGAGATCGTCCCGCGTCTCGAGGCCGAGGGATTGCTGACCACCATCCCGCAGCGCGGCATGCAAATCGCGCACATCGACATCAATCTGATCCGCGAGGCCTTTCAGTTTCGGCTATTCATGGAACGCGAGGCGGTGGCGCTATTCACGGCCAGCGCTTCAGATGCCGAACTTGCCCGCATGCGGCGCGAACACGAGGAGATGCTGGCTCAAGCTCTGGGGCAGGCGCCGACGCCGGAAATGGAAGCCAAGGCCCAGACCATCGACTGGGCCATGCACGATACCTTTATCAATGCGCTGGGCAACGAGATCATCGCCAAGGCCTATCTGGTCAACTCGGTGAAAATCCGGCTGATCCACCAGGTGCGTTTCCGCATCGACGGTCGCGTGGTGCCGGTGATGCGCGAACATTTGGCGGTCATCGAAGCCATGGAGAGCCGCAATTCGCAAAAGGCGGTTGAAGCGATCAGTCTGCATATCGACAATGCGCGCCGGCTGGCGCTCCAGATCTGAGGAAATATAGCCGCGCCGCGGTTCGCGGCGCATCCACAACGACAGCAACCGGGAGGAAGAAATGTCGTCCAATCTGTTCAACCCAACCAGGAGGCAACTCCTTGCCGGAACCGCGGCGCTCACCGCCGCCGGCCTTGTGGGGCTCCGCCCTAGCTTTGCCGCAGGCGTCGACTGGAAACGCTTTGCCGGGACGACGCTTGACGTCAATCTGGTGAAAAGCCCGCGCAGCGACACCATCCTGAAATATCTCGCCGAGTTCGAGGAACTGACCGGCATCAAGGTCAATGCCGAGGCCACGCCCGAGCAGCAGCAGCGCCAGAAGACGGTGATCGAATTGAGCTCGGGCAAGCCCAGCTTCGACGTCGTGCATCTGAGCTACCACGTGCAAAAGCGCCAGTTCGAGAAAGGTGGCTGGCTGGCTGACATCGCCGGCTACCTCGCCGACCCGTCGCTCACCGACCCGGGGTTGGTCGAAAGCGACTTCGCCGAGGCCGGCATGCTGTTTGCCAAGGACGGCCAGGGCGTGCTGCGCTCGCTACCCTTCTCGGTGGACTACTGGATACTCTATTGGAACAAGGAGCTGTTCGAGGCCAAGGGCCTCAAATACCCCGAGACCTTCGAGCAACTGGTGGCCGCCGCCGAAGCGCTGACCGACCCGTCGACCAATACATACGGCTTCGTCGCCCGCGGGCTCAAGAACGCAAATACGCCGGTGTGGACATCGCTGATGCTCGGCTACGACATGACGCCGCTCGACGACAAGGGCAAGCTGCGCACCGAGGCTCCCGAGGCGATCGAGGCTGCCGCGCTCTATCAAAGATTGATGACCAAGTCCGCCCCTCCGGGCGTCACCGGGTTCAATTGGGCCGAAGCACAGTCTGCCTTCCTGCAAGGCAAGATCGGCATGTGGCTCGACGGCGTGGGTTTTGCCCCGCCGATGGAAAACCCGGAAAAATCGAGGGTGGTCGGCAAGGTCGGCTACGGCGTCATGCCCAAGGGTCCCAAGGCGCATGCCTCGGGCACCTTTGGCGACGGGATTGGCGTTACCGCCGCCAGCGAGAAGAAGGAGGCCGCCTATCTGTTCTGCCAGTGGGCGGTATCGCCAGCCATGGGCGCGAGGCTGTTGCAGGCCGGCGCCGGCGTTCCGTTCCGCAAATCCGTGCTGGAGGATCCCAAGGTGCGCGAAGGCGTCACTATGCCGGCAAGCTGGCTTGATGCCGTGATCGGCTCAGGCAATATCAGCCGGCTGGCGCTGCCGGTCATCATTCCCGTCACCGAATTCCGCGACATCTATGGCGTGGCGCTGACCAACATGATTGCCGGCGCCGATCCCGCCGCCGAGCTGAAGAAGGCCACCGAGCAGTTCCAGCCGGTTCTCGACAGGAGCGAGCAGGGCTGATGTCGGCCACCACCCCAGAACAGACCGGGGTGACGATGCCGGTTATCGACGGGAGCCAGACGATCCGGCTGGCTCCCAACTACTGGCCTTTCGTTGTCCCCGCACTCGTCGTCGTTGGCGCCGTCATCGTTTTTCCTTGGGCTTTCACGCTGTGGATGAGCGTCAACCGCTGGACGCTCGGCCAGTCGCGGAGCTTTGCCGGGATGGAAAACTACCTCCGCCTGGCAAGCGACCCACGTTTCTGGGAATCCCTTGTTCATACGTTGACCTACACCTTCCTCTCGGTTGCAGCGCCGATGCTCCTGGGCACCCTGGCCGCCCTGATCTTCGACGCCAGGTTTCCGCTGCGCGGTCTGCTGCGCGGCGTCTTCGTCATGCCGATGATGGCGACGCCCGTTGCTGTGGCACTGGTTTGGACCATGATGTTCCATCCTCAGCTCGGCGTACTCAACTACTTGCTGTCGCTGGTCGGCATCCCGGCTCAGGAATGGATATTCAATGCCAACACGGTCATCCCGTCGCTGGTTGCGGTCGAGACCTGGCAGTGGACGCCGCTGGTCATGCTGATTGTGCTGGGTGGGCTGGCTTCGGTGCCGCGCGAGCCCTTCGAAAGCGCCGAGATCGACGGCGCCAATGCCTGGCAGCAATTCCGCTATCTCACTTTGCCGATGATCGCACCGTTCCTGATGATCGCGGTCATCATCCGCACCATCGATGCGCTGAAGAGCTTCGACATCATCTACGCGATGACCCAGGGCGGGCCGGGCACGGCCTCGGAAACCATCAACATCTATCTCTACAACACCGCCTTCTCCTACTACGATATCGGTTACGGTTCGGCCATGGCCGTGGTGTTCTTCATTGTCATCGTGGCCCTGTCTTTTGTCCTGCTGATGCTGCGCCAACGCTCGCAGTGGATCGATACGGAGGGCAAATAGATGAGTTCACGGCTGCTCAACCAGATCGGTCTGTTTTTCGCTGCCCTGGTTTTCGTCTCGCCGGCGATCCTGTTCTTCCTCTGGATGATCTCGCTGTCGCTGAAGTTCGAAATCGACAACGGTGCCTATCCGCCGATCCTGATCCCCGAACGTTTCGCCTGGTCGAACTATGTAAAGGTGTTCGAGGAGAACAATTTCCTGCTCTATCTCTGGAATTCGGTTCTGGTGACCGGCACGGCGACCTTGCTGGCGCTGCTGATCGGCGTACCGGCCGGCTATGGCATCGCGCGGCTCAAGGCCGAGCGATCCGCCGTCGTCATCATGATCGCCCGCATGACGCCTGGGCTATCCTATCTCATCCCGCTGTTTCTGCTGTTCCAATGGATCGGGATTCTCGGCACGCTCTGGCCGCAGATCATCATCCACCTGGTGGTGACGGTGCCGATCGTGGTCTGGGTGATGATCGGCTATTTCGAGACCACGCCGATGGAACTGGAAGAGGCAGCCAATATCGACGGCGCCAGCTCCTGGCAGGTTTTCCGGCTGGTTGCCCTGCCCATCGCCAAGCCGGGCATCGTCGTCGCCTTCATCCTGTCCGTGATCTTCTCGTGGAACAATTTCGTCTTCGGCGTGGTGCTCGCCAGCCGGGAGACGCGCACATTGCCGGTCGCCGTCTACAACATGCTGTCCTACGAGCAGGTCAGCTGGGGGCCGCTCGCCGCGGCGGCGCTGGTGGTGACGCTGCCGGTGCTGATCCTGACCATGTTCGCGCAAAGGCAGATCGTCGCGGGGTTGACCGCCGGCGCCGTCAAGGGCGGCTGAGACGCGTCCGGACATCACTTTTTTTCCAGGAAAGATCCAATGGCATCGGTAACGATCAACAACGTGCAGAAGGCCTTCGGGGCCACCAAGATTATTCACGACGTCAGTGTCGATATCGCCGACGGCGAGTTCGTCATCCTGGTCGGCCCGTCGGGATGCGGAAAGTCGACGCTGCTGCGCATGATTGCCGGACTTGAAACGATCTCGGGCGGGAGGATCGCAATCGGCGAGCGCATGGTCAACAATCTGCGGGCGCGAGACCGGAACATCGCGATGGTGTTCCAGAACTATGCGCTCTATCCGCATATGACTGTGGCCGACAATATGGGCTTTGCCCTGAAGATCAAGAAAGCCGACCCGGCCGACACCGCTGGCCGGGTCCGGAAGGCAGCCGGCATTCTTGGCCTGGAAAAGCTGCTTGACCGCTATCCGCGCCAGCTTTCCGGCGGCCAACGCCAGCGCGTCGCCATGGGCCGCGCGATCGTACGCGACCCGCAGGTTTTTCTGTTCGACGAGCCGCTCTCCAACCTCGACGCCAAGTTGCGCGTCCAGATGCGCGGCGAGATCAAGGCCCTGCACCAGCGGCTGGGTACCACGACGATCTATGTCACGCACGACCAGATCGAGGCCATGACCATGGCCGACAAGATCGTCGTGCTGCATGACGGCCTGGTCGAGCAGATCGGCGCGCCGCTTGACCTCTACGACCATCCCGCCAATCTCTTCGTTGCCGGTTTCATCGGCTCGCCCGCGATGAACTTCATCGCCGGCCGCATCGAGGAGGGCGTGTTCCGCAGCGCCGGCGGGTTGATCCTGCCGTTGCCGGAAGGCACCCAGCCGGCGGATGCCGCAGGACGTGAACTCGTCTACGGCATTCGCCCGGAACATATCCGGGCAACCGGGCAGGGCATGCCGGGCACGGTCACTCTTCTCGAGGCGACTGGCTCCGAAATCTTCGCCAGGGTCGACTGCTCCGGTGAAGAAATCTCCTGCCTCTTCCGAGAGCGGCTTGCGCTCAAGCAAGGCGAAGGGGTGCGGATCGAGATCGACCGCGCATGTGCGCATCTGTTCGACGCAGCAACCGGTCGGCGCATCTGACCCTATGGTCTGGTGAATGCGTGGTCGGCCTCAGGTCGGCAACGCGAATTCAACGGCAAGTTCGATGGCGCGGCCTTCGCGGGCCGATCTCTGGGCGGCGAGACCCATGACGACGGCCCACCAGCCGTCTTGCAAGGTCACTTCCACTTTGCCTTGTCCGCGCACCGCAGCGGTGAAGCGGACATGCTCGAAATAGGTCGAACCGTTATGGTCGCCTGCCTCGAGCAGCCGGGGGTCGACGGGAATCTCCAGCAGGCGTGGTCCAGGCGGATTGCGCGGGCTGACGATCAACTGGGGCACTGGCGCAGGGCCAAGGTGGGTCGGCCAGAAGCGACCGGGACCCGGCACCAGACATTCGATCTTTCCGTCGCCGCCGACAGCGCAGAGTTCCTCCTGGTAGCGGCTGCCCTCGGCGAACATGCAGAGTTCCAGCATGGCGCGCGCACCGCTCGCGAAATCAACCAGCACATAGCCATGGTCAAGGATATCCGGCCTCTCACCGCCGTAGCGTTCGTCGAGATGGTTTACGGCCTGTCCAGCGCTCGCCATCACGCGGACGGGGTCGGATCCGAGGATCAGCCGCATCAGGTCGAAGAAGTGGCAGCACTTCTCGACGAATGTGCCGCCGGTGTTGCGGTTGAAGCGGTTCCAGTCGCCGACCTTGGCCAGAAATGGGAAGCGGTGCTCGCGGACCGTCAGCATGCGGATGCCGCCGGTGGCGTGGCGGGCCTGCTCGACGAATGCGGCGACGGGCGGCATATAGCGGTATTCCATGGCCACCCAGACGAGCGGAAGCCGAGCTTTCAGCGCCGCGATCCGCCCCTCGCCACCGGCGTCGGTGAAGAGCGGCTTTTCCACCAGCACCGGCAGTGGTCGAAGTGCGGCGATCTGCTCCATCTGACCGAGGTGCTGGTGGTTGGGGCTGGCAATCAAGACGCAGTCTACCTCGTCCATGGCCAGCAGTTCGGCGATCGATGCCGCCGATCGCGCGCCCGACGCCGTCGCCAGCGACGCCGCCAACATGCCGGGGTCCGGCTCGAAGATCGCGGCCACATGCGCGTCGGGCAACAGAGCGATGTTGCGGATGTGCTCGCGGCCCATCATGCCGCAGCCGATGATGCCGTAGCCGATCGATGATCTGGTCACGCTGCGACTTCCTCCGGCCTATCTGAAACGCGTGACGTAGCGCGCCGCGCCCGGATCGAACCAGCTGCGGGAATATTCCGCGCTGGCGCCGTCGCCAGCCCAGGCGATACGTTCAATGAAACCCACGACCGTCCCCGGCGGTGGCCTGAACTCGAGCGGGACCCAGTCCGGCGCGGGTGCGACGGCAACATGGTCTTCGGCCCGAACGATCGTAAAGCCGAGCGCGAGCCGGTAGTGGAGATAGAGGGATTCCGACAGGTCCTCGCGCTTGAGCCGCTCGGCGCGGCTGACGTCGAGCCAGATCTCCTCGACCGCGGCCGGCTCGCCGTCGAGCCGCCGCAGCCGGCGTATACGGTGGGCTTCGCCGGCGCTGCCGAATTGCGGCAGGTCGGCGGGCTTGGGCAGCCGCTCGACGGACAGCACGTCGGCGCTCGGCAGGCCGCCACCGCCGATGCGCTCCAGGCGAAAGAAGGCATAGATCCCGAGCAAGTCGCCGCGCGCTCGCACATAGTTACCCGAGCCCTGGATGCGATCGAGAAGGCCCTTTTCGGTCAAATCTGCCAGCGCGCGCCTGAGCGTGCCGACGGCAATCCCGAGGCTCGCGGCCATCTCGCGCTCGGGCGGCAGCCGCGCCCCGTCGGGCAGCCGTCCGGCCGCGATTTCGCGGATCAGCATTTCGCTGGTCTGCAAGTGCACAGGCAAGGGCCCGCGCATCTGGCTGGATCGGTGGCCTGGGTCCGCCCTTGTCAAATGCATCGGTGTTCCAATCGCATCTCGGTTTCGGGTTTGGCTCCAAAATTGATACAGTATTGATCTACACAGAAACGAATGCTACGCAAGCCCTATTCGCAGCTCCGGACGTCATTGAGTGGCCCGGACGTCTTTTCTGAAGAGTGGCAATGAGCATCGTCCCAATCACCTCGCCGGATCTCGATGCTGCCGAAGTCTCGTGGTTCGCCGCACTCTGCTCGGACGACTATCGATATCTCGGCGTGCCGGACGGCGCACTGCGCTCGGGCTGGGCGCATTGCTCCGAGATCGTGAAGACGTCCGAGGCACTCGGTTTCCGCAACATCTTGTGTCCGTCGTCCTATCAGGTCGGCCAGGACACGCTGAGCTTCGTTGCCGGCTGCGCGCCGATCACGTCGAAGATCAATCTGCTTGCCGCTGTGCGCTGCGGCGAGATGCAGCCGATCATGCTGGCGCGCACGATTGCGACGCTGGACCACATGCTGGAAGGCCGGCTGACGGTGAACGTCATTTCGTCGGACTTTCCGGGCGAGACAGCCGACAGCGCCTACCGCTATCAGCGTTCCCGCGAGGTGGTGCAGATCCTGCGCCAGGCCTGGACCAGGGACAGCATCGATTTCGAGGGCGAGGTCTATCGCTACAAAGGGCTCTCGACGGCGCCGGCGAAGCCCTATCAGCAGAATGGCGGCCCGCTGCTCTATTTCGGCGGTTATTCGCCCGACGCGCTCGAGCTTTGCGCCGAACAGTGCGACGTCTACCTGATGTGGCCGGAAACCAAGGAGGAGCTTGCCGGCCGCATGAGAGCAGTCCACGAGCGCGCCGAGCGTCATGGGCGGACGCTCGACTACGGCCTGCGCGTCCACATGATCGTGCGCGATACCGAGGCAGAGGCAAAGGAATATGCCCGGGAGCTGGTTTCGAGGCTGGACGACGAGCAGGGCAGGGCGATCCGCGAGCGCGCGCTCGACGCCCGATCGCTCGGCGTATCGCACCAGGCCAGGAACCGCCAGATCGCCGATGCCGAAGGCTATGTCGAGCCGCATCTGTGGACGGGGGTCGGGCGGGCGCGCTCTGGCTGCGGCGCGGCGCTGGTGGGCTCGACCGATCAGGTTCTGTCGGAAATCGAGGCGTATATGAAGATGGGGATCCGCGCCTTCATCTTTTCCGGCTACCCCCATCTCGACGAGGCGCGTCATTTCGGCACCAAGGTCCTGCCCCAGCTCAAGACATGCTCGCTCCCGCACGCCTATGGCCGGGTGCCGGAACGGATCCCGGCGACACCACTGGGAACGGGGGAGCGCCGCTGATGGAGCATGTCGTGTGCGATCCAGGCCTTTTGCGCAATGCCTTCGGGCGTTTCGCCACCGGCGTCACGGTCGTCACCACCGGCACGGCCGACGGCCCGGTCGCAATCACCGCCAACAGCTTCTCATCCGTGTCGCTCGACCCGCCGCTGGTGCTCTGGTCGATCGGCCGCCACTCGCGCCGGTTCGAAGCCTTCGCTAATTCCGCGCACTACGCCATTCACGTGCTGGCGGAAGATCAAATCGATCTGTGCTGGCGTTTTTCGAAGTCGGGGACGGACTTTGCCGATCTTGATCTGTCATGGAGCGAGCACGGCGTGCCATTGCTGCCGCGCGCACTGGCGCGGTTCGAATGCAGCGTCGCCGAACGCTTTCCGGCTGGCGACCATATGATCCTGCTTGGACGTGTCCTTGAACTGGAGACGCAAGAGGGTTTGCCGCTGCTCTTTGCTGGCGGCAAGTCGCGCCCTCAAGAGGCCAGTTGATGACCGCCGGCGCCGCTCCGGGCTGGTGCCGTCGACTGGCGCACCACAAGATTGCAGGCAAGTTCGACGCGACGCGGCGGCGACCCCGAATGCGCCATGTCGTCGAGCAGCAGGCTAAGCGCCGCCGATCCGATCTCGCGCATGGGAATGTGCATCGCCGTCAGCGGCGGATTGCAGAAGGCAGCGAGCGGCAAGTCGTCCATACCGACCACGGACACATCGCCAGGCACCGAATATCCGGCCTCCTGGACGCCGGCGATGGCACCAAACGCCAGGCTGTCGCCGGCCGTCAGCACGGCGGTGAAATCGAGGCCGCGGGCCGCGATGCGCTCGGTCACGGCCCTGCTCGCAAGTTCCGGCAGCCAGTCCTGCACCTCGACCACGAAGTCGTCGAAGCCGACAATGCCGGCCGTGATCAGCGCGTCGCGCCAACCTTCGTAGCGCCGCTCGATCGTGCGCCGCCCACGCCGCATCAGGAACAGGATGCGGCGGTGGCCGAGGCCGATCAGATGCTGCGCGGCAAGCATGGCGGCAGAGCGATTGCAGGGCGTCACGCTCGAATGGCGCATCGAGGGATCGTCGCCGTTGACGAGCACGATCGGCTTGGCGAATCCGGCTGTCAGCGTCAGCACATCGTCATCGTCCAGTGTCAGAAACAGGCAGCCGGCGACGGTGTCGTCGCGCTCGGATTCACGCAGCAGCGCGATTTCGTCCTCGGGCGCCGAAACCGGCCGGGTCACCAGTTCGACGCCCAGCAACCGGGCGCGCTCGTTGAGCCCATCAAGGACATGGTAGGTGAACTGATTGCGGGCACTGTCCACCATTGCCACGCTGCTTGCGGCCAGGATGACCTTGCGGCCGGCAACCGAGGCGGGAATGGCATAGTTCATCGACTTCGCCGTTTCGATGATCCTGGTGCGAAGCTCGTCCCTCACGCCGCCGACACCGCTCAGCGCACGGGAGGCGGTGCTGACCGACACGCCGCAACGCGCCGCGATCTCCTCAAGTCGAATGCGGCGGCTGGGGCGCCCGCGCTTGCCCTGGATATTCATCCGCTCCGTCATCTCCGCCAAGTCACCCGATTAATGCAAAAAATTTTCAGATTGCGCAAGAAAAATGGCTGTGAAACAGTTCCGATGAAGCGGGAGAAACGGGAGGAGTGATGCCGCTGTCGGCCGAACGCCTGAATTCCGTGCTTGCCAGCCTCGTGGCCGGCATGACCGGCTTGCGTCATGACGGGCGGTTCCATGAGCCGAATCTCGACGGCACGCCGGGCGACTATGTCAGCTTCGACAGCTGGGAATGGCCGCAGGGCGTCGGGCTCTACGGGCTGGTTCGGCTGTGGGCGCAGACCGGCGACGATCGGCTGCTGCAGACGATCGAGGCCTGGTACGACCGACGCATCGCTGCCGGTCTCCCTGCGATGAACGTCAACACCACGGCGCCTCTGCTGGCGCTAAGCGAATTGTGGCGGCGCCGGCGCCAGCCGCGCTTCGAGCCGGTCCTGCGCGAATGGGCCGAGCAGGTAGTCACCGCCTTGCCACGGACGCCCGAAGGCGGTTTCCAGCATGATGTTTCGGACCGGGTCAACGACGACGAATTGTGGGACGACACGCTGTTCATGGTGGCGCTGTTCCTCGCATCCTACGGCCAGGCTGCCGGTCAGCGTCGCTTCGTCGAGGAAGCAGAAAGGCAATTCCTGGTCCACGCCCGTTATCTCGCCGACCCGGCATCAGGGCTGTGGTTTCACGGCTGGACGTTCGCGGGACGGCACAATTTCGCCCGTGCGCGTTGGGCGAGAGGCAATGCCTGGATTACCGTCGGTATCCTCGAACTGGTGGAGTTCGCCGAAATTGCACCCTCGGTCCGGGCCTATCTGCTCGGCGTGCTGGAGACGCAGATCAACGCCCTGCTCGAGGTGCAGGCAGGTTCGGGCGCATGGCACACTCTGCTCGACGACCCGACGTCTTACGAGGAGATTTCCGCCACGGCCGGCTTCGGCTACGGGTTGATGAAGGCCGCGCGGCTCGGAATCGGCTCGACAGAGTGCCGTGCCGCCGGCCTCCGCGCCTTGGAAGCCGTGGTGGCCAACATCGATGACAAAGGTGTGGTGGCGAACGTGTCTTATGGCACACGCATGGGCGCCGACCTGCAGTTCTATCGCGATATACCCATCCATCCGACGGGCTACGGACAGGCGCTGGCCATTTTGTGCTTGACCGAAGGGACCCGGCATCTGCAGTCGAAGGTGGAGGCGGCATGATGCGGACGCTCTATGGCGTGTCGCCGGGCGATATTGCCGGCATGGACACGGACCGGCTGAGGGCCGAGTTCCTGGTCGACGGCTTGTTCCGGCCCGGCGCGATCGAATTCGTCTACACCCATGTCGACCGCATGATCGTCGGTGGCGCGGTGCCGCTGGCCAACCCGCTGACATTCGGCAACGGGGCCGAAGTCGGCACGCCGCTCTTCTTTGACGCGCGCGAGATGGGCATCGCCAATCTCGGCGGCAATGGCGCCGTCGCGGTGGACGGCAGGCGCTTTCCCGTGGCTAACCGCGACATCGTCTATATCGGACGCGGAGCGCGCGAGGTGACGCTGGAGAGCGACGATCCGGAGAGGCCGGCACGCTTCTATATGAACTCGGTGCCGGCCGGCGCCGCTATTGCGCACCGTCTCATCGTCAACAGCGAAGCCAAGCCGCTTGTGCTCGGCGAGGAGGCTCGCGCGAACAGGCGCACGCTGCGCATGTACATCCATCCCGAAGTGGCCCCGTCCTGCCTCTTGCTGATGGGGATCACCGACCTCGCGCCGGGCAGTGTGTGGAATACCATGCCGCCGCATCTGCATGAGCGGCGCATGGAAGCTTATTGCTACTTCGACCTCGCCGAGGCCGACCGTGTGGTCCATCTGATGGGCCGGCCTGACAAGACGCGCCACCTGATGGTTGCGGACGGTGACGTTGTCCTGTCGCCCGCCTGGTCTATCCATATGGGTGCCGGCACCGGCCCCTATGCTTTCGTCTGGGGCATGACCGGCGAGAACCAGGCCTACACCGATGTCGATCCAGTACCCGTGAAGGATTTGCGATGAGCGAGGCCGCGCAAAGCGTTCGGACGGACTTTACGCTGCGCCGGCCGCTCGTGGCGGGGCAGCCAATCGTCTATTGGCGGCTCGGGTCTATCGCCGAGCAACGCTACGACGTGGCCGACCAGCCCATGCAAGGCGAGATGGATCCCTTCTTCTTCCTTACCAAGCACAAGAATTTCATTCCCCATGAATATCCGTGCCGCACGCAGTTCGCAGCGGAACGACGCGGCAAGCGACCACAGGTCAGCGCCGAATTCGGCGCTGAGCGCATCTGGTTGCCCTTCGCCTCGCCACGCATCGACCTGTCGGGCTTCTGGTTCCGGCCGACGGTGCTTGGGACCTGGGCCGAGACCACCATCGAGGCGGCCTCGAGTGGCGAGGTGATGGTACGGCTGCGTACATGCGGCGGCGCCATACTCTTCGCCAATGGCGAGGAAGCCGGCTGGATGGCGCCCTACGGCCGCAATCTGGAAAGTGCCGAGCACTTCAAGATCGTGCTGAGGGTCGGCCGCAACGACATTCGCATATGGTTCGACGATCTCGCCGAGCGCGACGCCCGCTACTATTTCCAGCTCGATTATCTATCCGGTCCGGCTGCTTCGGTCGCACTGCCGATCGAAGTCGAGAGCGGCGTTGCCGATGCGATGGAAGCAGCCCTCGACGACATGCATTTCGACCGTCCCGCCTATGACGGCGGCGAGGTGGCGCTCGTCACCGGCGTGGCCCTGCCGCGCGACGCGCAAGTCGAGATCGAGATCGAAGGCGATTTCATGTCGATCGAGACGCCGGTGCGCTTCGCCTTCGATCTGCCAACGGGCCAGACGCGGCTGCCGATCGCCGATACCGAGCAGCTGCCGGCCGACTTTCGCCATTTCAAGGTGTCGCTGAGGGTCGCAGACCATGCCGTATCGCGTGTCTTCGGCGTCGAGATATGCCACGCGCACCGTCAGGGCGATGCGCCGGAAACGCTTACCGCGCGTATAGATGAGGCTTTGCGCGAGGTCGCCGATCACGCCGAGGCCGATACGGTGCGCGCGCTGGCGCGCCTGGCGATCGGGCAGCAGGGCGCCGAGACCGACGCCATGATCTCCGGCACGCTGCCGGCGATCGAGGATTGTCACGATTGCGCCGACTTCATCCTGGTGCCGCTGCTGTGGTGCCGCAAGGCCTATGGCGATCGGCTGGAAGTGAGCCTGCGCGCGCGCATCGACAACGCCATCCTCGGCTATCGCTACTGGATGGACGAGCCCGGCAATGATGTGCAGTGGTACTTCTCCGAGAACCACGCGCTGCTCTTCCACACCGCCGCCTATATTGCTGGGAGCCTGTTGCCTGATGTGCGGTTCGTGCGGTCGGGCCGCCTTGGCCGCGAACAGTCCGCGGTGGGAGCCGCGCGGGTACGCGCCTGGCTCGATCATTTCGAGGCATGGGAGATGGCCGAGTTCAACTCGGCGCCCTATTTTCCGATCGACCTCAAGGGCCTGTGCGCGCTCTACGCGCTGGCCCCGGACAAGGACATCGCCGAACGTGCCGGCAACGCAGTCATACGCCTGCTTGAAATCGTCGCCCGCTCGGCGCATCGCGGCATCCTCACCGGGGCGCAGGGCCGCTCCTACGAGCACACGCTGCGCGCCGCGCGTTCCCTGGAATTGTCCGGCATCTGCCGCATGCTTTGGGGCAAGGGCAATTACGGCATGCGCTTTCACGCGCTGCCGCAGCTGGCATTGTGCCTGCGGGATCACGATTTGAGCGTTCCGGACGGGTTGGCAGCAATTGCTTCCCTCACCGACGATACGGCGTGGGAATGGACTTTCGCGCAGGGACAAGACCGCTTCGCGCGGCTCTACCACTACAAGACGCGCGGCCATGCGATGGGCAGCGCCGCTGGCTATCGCTGGAATCAATGGGGTTATCAGGAGACCGTCATTCACGCCCGGCTGGGCAAGAATCCGGATGCGCAGATCTGGATCAACCACCCCGGCGAAGTGCTGCAGTCGGGATATGGCAGACCATCATATTGGGGTGGCTCAGGCACGTTGCCCCGGCTTCACCAATACCGCGACCTCGCCATCGTCAGCTTCTCCTGCTCGGATGAACAGCCCGACTTCACGCACGCCTGGTTCCCCGCACGTGCCTTCGATGCCGTGCGAGTGGGTGGCGATCGGGCGTTCGCGCAATCCGGCGACGCCTTCGTCATGCTGAAGACGGATGTTCCGCTCACGCAGGTAGAGGCCGGCCCGACGGCCGGCAACGAGTTGCGGGCGGCGGGACGCAGGACGACATGGATCGTTCGCCTCGGTGACAGGGATGCCAATCTGCCGGCGCTCGACGCCTGGGCGGGCGCCTTTGCCGGCCTGTCGGTGCGGTCGGGTCCCGACGGCGAGTTGATCGTCGAGGATCCGGAGTACGGCACGGTGCATTTCCTCGCCGACGCAAGGATCGTGGCCGAGGGACGTACACTCGATCCGGCCAACTGGACCGTGCGCGGTGAGGCGATGCGCATGAAGCACAGAGAGTAGGGAGGAATCGGCTGCGACGCTCAAGAGGAGAGGGCGTAGCGGCTTGAACTATCGGGGCGCCGCCCCGCTAAAGGAGGAGACGAAAGCATGAATAAGTCCCGCACTTTGCTGGCCGCGCTATCGGTCAGTCTGCTCGCATCGACCAGCGCGTTTGCCGGCGACGTGCGCATCATGTGGTATTCGGACGGTGTCGAAGGCGATGTCATTCAGGACATTCTGAACCGCTTCATGAAGGACAATCCCGACATCCACGTCACGCTCGACAACGTCGCCTACAAGGTGATCCAGGAGCAGCTGCCCATCCAGCTCGAAGCCGGCCAGGGCCCGGACATCGCCCGCGTCACGAACATCAAGGAGCTTGCCCAGCACTGGCTCGATCTCAGGCCACTGGTGGCCGATCCGAAATATTGGGAGGACAATTTCGCTGACACGCTGGACTGGATGCGCCCCGACGGCTCCAACGCCATCCCGGGTTTCATGACCCAGCTCACGCTCACCGGCGGCTTCGCCAACAAGACGTTGTTCGAACAGGCCGGCGTGCCGCTGCCCGGCGACAAGGCGACCTGGGACGACTGGATCAACGCCGCCGCCGAGGTGGCGAAGAGCCAACAGCTTCCGGCTGCCTTCGCCATCGACCGTTCCGGCCACCGCATTTCGGGTCCGAATGTCTCCTTCGGAGCGAACTATATCGGCCCCAATGGCATGCCGGCCAAAGTGGACGACGGCACCAAGGCGTTCGTCGGCAAGCTCGTCGACTGGACCGCCAAGGGCCTGATGCTGAAGGATACCTGGGTGTCGGCGGCAGGCTCGACCTACCGCGCGGCCGCCGACGACTTCATCAACGCCCAGATCCCGTTCTACTATTCGGGCAGCTGGCAGGTCGCCAATCTGTCGACCAAGATCGGCGACAGTTTCGACTGGGTGGCAACCGGCTCGCCCTGCGGTACTACAGGCTGTTCGGGCGTGAAAGGCGGCGCGGCGCTGGTCGCCATCAAATACACGAAGAATCCCAAGGATGTCGCCAAGGTCATGGATTATCTGGCCCGTGAAGACGTGGTGGAAGAGTTCAGCGAGCGCACGCTGTTTCTGCCCGCGCACAAGGGCGTCGTAGACAAGGGCGGGCTGAAATGGGTCTCGGCCGACAAGAATGTCGGTCCGGCGCTCGACAAATTCGTCAAGGCGGCGGGTGAAACCCTGCCGGCGGCCGATGCGCTGCCGCCGTGGAAGTGGGCCAATGCTTACTTCGCCGCGCTGGTGACGCGCGTCAGCCAGGTGATGGCCGGCGAGCTCAGCCTCGACGATGCCTGGGGCAGGATCGACCAGGATATCGCCGACAAGGTTGCCGAGGCGAAGTGACCGCCGCCGCGACACTGAAGGCATGGATTGGCGCCGCCCTCGCGGCGCCGGTCGTGTGGCTGGCATCGATCGTCAACGTGCCGCTGAAGTTCTGGCAGCGCGCGACGGGCACCGGCGGCATGGCCGCGTTCTTCCTGGCCCCAAACATGGCGATCTTCGGCATTTTCGTCCTGGTGCCGATGATCATCAACTTCTTCTATTCGGCCACGTCAGGAACGGCCTACTTCCTGCAGGACCGAACCTATGTCGGGCTCGAGCAATACCAGCGCCTGCTCGATTGCGGCAACTACCTGGACACTGCCACTTGCCACGAGGATCTCTTCTGGAAGGCCGTGCACAATACCGGCCTGTTCGTCGTCGTGCAGGTGGCGCTGATGACGGTCGTGTCGATGGCGACAGCGCTGATCCTCAACCGTGAGATCGTCGGGCGCAGCTTCTGGCGCGCGGTGTTCTTCTTTCCGGTGCTGCTGTCGCCCGTCGTCACCGGTCTGATCTGGCGCTGGATCCTGCAACGCCAGGGCTTGCTGAACCTGATCGTCCATGATCTGGGCGGCGAGCCGCACAACTGGCTGACCGACCGCTTCTGGGCTTTCACCGCCGCCGTCAGCGTTTCGGTCTGGGCCCATATGGGCTTTTATACGCTTATCCTGCTTGCCGGATTGCAGGCGATCCCGCGCGACCTTTACGAAGCGGCCGAGATGGACGGCACGAAGCCGGCGCGGGTGTTCTGGCGCATCACGCTGCCGCTGCTGATGCCTAACCTGCTTGTCGTCATCGTGCTGACGCTGATCCGCGCCGTGCAGATCTTCGACGAAGTCTATGTGCTGACGGGTGGAGGGCCGGGAACCTCGACCCTCTATATCACGCAGTACATCTATGAGATCGGCTTCGCCTCCCTGCTGCGCAATCCGGGGCTGGCTTCGGCGGCTTCGATCTTGATGGGGTTGGTGCTGGTCGTGCTCACCTTAGTTCAGCTGCAGGTCGGACGCCGGGGTGAGCGGAAAGGAGCCCGCGAATGAGCAGCGTCATGACATTCCTGACCCGCCGGCGCGGCGGTCGCGGCTGGCACTGGACGGATATCGTGAGCTGGCTGTGGCTGCTCGGCGGCGTTGTCATCATGTTCGGTCCGGCCGTTTGGCTGGTGGGTTCGTCATTCAAGACACCGGCACAGCTCGCCGAGTTCCCGCCGACCATAATGCCTTATGTCAGCCAACAGGCGAGGGTCGAAGGCTACGATAAGCCGCTGGCCCTCTACAGGGTGAAGCTTCCGGATGGTTCGACCAAGGTGCTGGCCGAGGTGCGGCGCATCGGCATCATGGCGCAAATGGTGGACCCGCAGGCGCCGAACGATATCGTCAAGGTCAACATCGCCGACCGGCAGCCGGTGCGCGAAATCGGCTTCGCAACGGAGAACTACACCGAGCCCTTCGTCCATTTCGACTTCCTGCGCTATCTGCGCAATTCGGTCTTTGTGACGGCAATGGCGACGCTGATCACGCTGCTCACCAATTCGATGGCCGCCTTCGCCTTGTCGAAATACAAGTTCCGCGGCCGCGATCTGACGATGCTTGTGATCGTCGGTACGCTGATGGTGCCGCTGTCGGTCATCCTGGTGCCGCTCTATTCGGTGGTGGGCGCCGTCGGACTGCTCGATTCGCTGTGGGGCGTGATCTTGCCGACCGTGGCGACGCCGACCGGCGTCTTCCTGCTGCGCCAATATATGCTGACCATCCCGGACGAGCTGCTCGATGCGGCGCGCATGGACAACGCTTCCGAATGGCAGATCTACTGGCGCATCGTATTGCCGCTTGCAGCACCGGCGCTCGCCGTGCTGGCGATCTTCTCGGTCGTCTGGCGCTGGAACGACTTTCTGTGGCCGCTGGTGGTGCTGTCGCGCAAGGAACTCTACACACTCCAGGTCGGCCTCAACACCTATGCCGGCCAGCTAAACGTGCAGTGGCACTACATCCTGGCGATGACCGTGGTGACGATGATCCCCGTCGTCCTCGTCTTCGTCTTCCTGCAGCGTTACATCACTTCCGGCATTGCCGGCACCGGACTGAAGTGAGGATGTCATGGGACGGATAACGCTGACCAACATCGATCGCGCTTACGGCAAGATGAAGATCTTGCACGGCATCAACCTCGACGTCGGGGACGGCGAGATGCTAGTCCTCGTCGGCCCGTCGGGTTGCGGCAAGTCCACGCTGCTGCGGCTGATTGCCGGGCTCGATCGGCCGACCGACGGCAAGATTGAGATCGACGGGGTCGACGTCACCAACGTTTCGGCCGCGCAGCGCGGTCTGGCGATGGTGTTCCAGTCTTACGCGCTCTACCCGCACATGAGCGTGCGCCAGAACCTCGCCTTCGGGCTCGAAAACATCCGTATGCCGAAAGCCGAGATCGACGCGCGGATCACGGAAGCGACGCGCATGCTGGAAATTGCTTCCTATCTAGACCGCCGGCCCGGTCAATTGTCGGGCGGCCAGAAGCAGCGCGTGGCGATCGGCCGTGCGGTGGTGCGCAATCCGACCGCCTTTCTACTCGACGAACCGCTGTCCAACCTCGATGCCGAACTGCGCATCACCATGCGCGCTGAACTGGCGGGCCTGCACCGGCGGCTGGCAACCACGATGATCTACGTCACCCATGACCAGATCGAGGCGATGACGCTGGCGGACCGCATCGTGGTCATGCGCTCGGGGCGGATCGAACAGGTCGGCCGGCCGCTCGATCTCTACAACGCGCCGGCCAACCTGTTCGTCGCCGGCTTCATCGGCGCGCCGCGGATGAACCTGCTGCCGGTGAAGGTGCGTTCGGCAAGCGGCGCCGAGGTGCGTGTCGAAGGTCCGGGCGGGCTGTCGGCCTCGGTCGCCGCCGACGGGGTCGCGCTGAAACCGGGAGACGACGCGACGCTTGGCATCCGACCACACGACATCCAACTTTCGGATGGCAGCAAGGGATCGGTGGAAGCGCGGATAACGCTGGCCGAGGCGCTGGGACCGGAAACCGTTGTCCACGCCACCATTGCCGGCGACAGCAAACTTATCGCCGTTCTCAAGCAGCAGGGCGTTGAATCGCAAGGGCCGCCGATCCACCTCGCTCTGCCGCCGGAGCGCATGCATCTCTTCGATGCCGCCGGGCTGCGTGTCGCACCGCGTTAGCCGGAGGCAAGATAGCGGGTTGTTTCATGAACTGTCGCAACTGCTGCACAGCGAACGCGTGTTGCGCGCTTGTCAAAACACAAAATAGGTGAACGTTAAGACAACCAAACTCTTCAAGAGGGCGCTCTCTGCGATCATTGCTGCCACGGGATGTCCGGAATTTACTTCAAAGTGGATTTTCTCGTGGACGGTCTTCGGCAATACGGAGATCCGCGCCGCCACGTTCGCGCGCCTGAATCCGGCCGACTGACAATACGACCTGTGCTGAGGTTCAGTACGAACTACCGATCAGGGCAAATGGGATGTTCGTCCGCATGATAGCGGCGAGGCCGTGAAATCCGCGATCGTTCTTCAGTTCTGCCTTGTTGCAGAGCCGCAGCTCGACGGAGACGTTCTCGTGAGACTCTATTGCGCACCGTGGGTTTGCAGCCTTGCCGAACGGCTCGCTCTTCGGCAGGCGGAGATCTCCTTCGATAGTGAGCGCGTCGACTTGGGGTCGAGGCAATCATGAGCCAACCCCGCAAGATCGCGATCGCCCTCGTTGCCCTTATGGTGCTGCCAATGGCAGCTATTTGGAGCTGGCAGTGGTTTACAAGGGGCCGGTTCGAGGAAACGACCGATAACGCCTATCTCCGCGGAGACATTACCAGCATCGCTCCGAAGCTCGCCGGTTACGTCGTCGAAGTCGACATAGACGACAATGCCAATGTGTCAAAAGGTGCTGTCCTGTTTCGCATCGACGACAGCGACTACAAGGCCAAGGCGGAGCAGGCGAAAGCCAACGTCGCCGCCCGGCAGGCGGAAATCGCCAACATCAAGGCGACCCGTGAACTGCAGGACGCATTGATCGCGCAGGCCGAGGCGCAGAAGCAATCTGCCGCAGCCGACCTGCAATTCGCCCGCGCCAACTTAAGCCGCTACGTCACGCTGCAGAAGAACGGAACCGCAAGCGATCAGAAGCTGCAGGATGCGCAGGCCGGCCATGACAAGGCAAGGGCATCGCTGGACGGC
This sequence comes from Mesorhizobium sp. M0815, assembly GCF_040319995.1. Taxonomy (NCBI): domain Bacteria; kingdom Pseudomonadati; phylum Pseudomonadota; class Alphaproteobacteria; order Hyphomicrobiales; family Phyllobacteriaceae; genus Mesorhizobium; species Mesorhizobium sp. M0815. Next base: position 80,607 of record NZ_JAMYOU010000014.1, read on the forward strand.
GCAGAGGCCAATCTGTTGGCTCAGAAGTTGAAGCTCGGCGTCCTGGATGCACAATTGTCCGGCGCGCAGGCAGCCCTGTCGCAGGCACAGGCAGCGCTCGACCTGGCAATGCTAGACCTGGCCAACACCGTCGTGAGGGCCCCGGTCGACGGCATCGTCGGCAATCGCCAGATCCGGGTCGGCCGCTATGTCACCCCAGGGACGGCAGCCCTGGACATCGTTCCGGTTAACGATGTCTGGATCGTCGCAAACTTCAAGGAAACGCAGCTGAAGCAGGTTGAGATCGGCCAACGGGTCCGCGTCATGGTTGATGAATATCCAGATCTGCAAATCGACGGCCTTGTCGACAGCTTCGCTCCTGGCAGCGGCGCAGCCTTCAGCCTGCTGCCGCCGGACAATGCCACCGGCAACTTCATCCGCGTCGTCCAACGCGTGCCGGTCAAGATCAGGATGACGCGCAATCCGTTGCCCGGCCGCCTGGTTCCGGGACTCTCGGCTCGTGTTGTCATCACCGTCGGCACCAGGGATGCTCCGGCAGTAGCGCAGGAAATGCAGACAGGCGGGACCGCGAACGGGCGCTCAGCGCAATGATGCACCTCGCCGAAACGGCGGCTGTGCAGCGCCATCCCGGTACCCTGCGCGCTTCCTTGATAGCAACCGGCGTCGTGCTGGCCGCCTTCATGGACGCGGTCGCATCCACCGCACTGTCCATCGGCCGGATCGACATGCTTGGCGACACCTACGCAACGTCGGACGAGCTGGCGATGGTCGACGTGGTTTTCATCGCGGCGAAGCTGACGGCGTTCCTTGTCGCTCCGCTTCTTGTAACGGCAGCCAGGCCGACCGTCTGCCTGCGCGCGGGGGTTGTCGCCCTTCTGCTGGCATCCGCGGCCTTGACGTTGTCGGTGGACCTCACCTGGATTTGCATCTGCCGCATTGTCCAGGGGCTGGCTGGCGGCACAATTCTCGTCGCCGGCCAGACGCTGCTGTTCTTTCGCTTCCCTCATCGGCATCAGCCGGTCGTTCAGGCGGTTTTTGCCGTAGGCGCCGTCATGGCTCCGACAACCGTCACGCCGGCCCTGCAGGGCTGGCTTGTCGACCATCTGACTTGGGAGTGGATATTCCTGAGCATCATTCCGCTCGGCATCGTCTCCCTTGTCCTGTTGGCGGCGGACGGCGATCGGACCTTTTGGCGGAAAACCAGGTTTCCTGCCGTCGGGATATCGTTGCTCGGCATCAGCGCCGCGCTTTTGACCTACGTCCTGCTGCAAGGCAGCAGGTTCAACTGGTTCGACGACACCGACATCACCTTCCTTGCCGCAACCGGTGTGACGGCTGCCGGCCTCCTGGCCGTCTGGAAGACCCGCCTTCGTTCAGAAGGCTCACTGCTGGCCATCTCGCCCCTTGGCAATCCGGACTTTCGCTTTGGCCTTCTCGTCAGCATCGTCGCCGGCTCTGCCCTTTCGGGCAGCGCCTATCTCATTCCGGCTTTTGCCCTCAACGTGCTCGATTTTACCGCCACGGGCGCGGGAGTGCTTCTGCTGCCAAGCGGAGCCATGCTCGCGCTTGGACTTTTGTTGTCCGGCTTCCTCATCCAAAAGACCGGGATGCGCCCGATCACGCTTGCTCCGTTTGGCATTCTGCTCTTCGCAGGCGCCATGTGGCTGCTGTCCGCTTCGACGAGCGGTAGCGGATCACCGGACCTGACCCTTGCTCTGCTGCTGCGGGGATTCGGCCTCGGCCTTCTGTTCGTGGCACTGACGCTGATTACACTGCAGGGCCTTGCCCCTGATGCGCTGCCGTTCGGCATCGGGCTGTTCAACTTCGGCAAGCAGGCGGGCGGTCTGACCGGCACAGCCCTCTTGCAAACGTATATTGATCACCAGAATGTCCACAACCGGACGATACTGACGTCCCACCTCGTCAATGGCGATCCAGCCGTGGACCAGCGCTTGAGAGCCACTGCGAACGTTCTGGCGAATAGTATCGACAGCGCCGCGGCGACCAAGGCCGCGCTGCCGCTGCTGCAGCGCGCGCTTGAGAAGCAGGTCGCCACTATCTCGTTCGACGAAGCTTTCTTCGCGCTCGTCCTGCTGTTCGCGGTCGCTGCGCCCTGTCTCATTGTCGCCAAACAATTGCTCGCCCGCCAAGCCGCTCCGCAGAACTAAAACCGCGTCCAGGCCCTATACTTTGGAACAGATGTTTTGGTCGGGCGAGGCTTCCAGATTATCTCATGAGCCGTGTTAACCGGACGAGACAGGGATGACGAATGCAGAGGTTTTTCCGGTTTCACTCTGCAGCCGACGAAGAGGCAGCCGAGCGTCTTACCTGTCCGGCTCGTATTTCCCAGTGGTGGGTGTTGACGCGTCGATCCGCGTCGCTTCTTGCCCGAGGCGATCGTTAGGCGCGCCGTAGCGGCCGGGCCGCCGCAGCGGCGATATCTCCGCGCAATGCATGGATTTCCATGAGATGCAGCCGGGGCATCGCGGGACTAGATTTAGGCGGTGAGTTCGCCTGTCCAGATATTGAAAACAAGTGCTATATAAAGCGCTGACCGTCCCCAGGCTTTCTTTGTCCGACAGGAGAAGCCAATGACAGCAGCGTCCGACTCACTTGGCGAAATCGACCCCGAAGCAACGCTCGCGCTGCAAATCATCGAGAGTATGCCCGGCCACGCGTGGGCAGCCGATGCCGCCGGACGATTCACCTTTGTGAGCTCAAACACCGTGGCGTTCCTCGGCAACACGCATGAGGATCTTAACACCTCCGAAGACGACGATGAGTTCGGCTGGCGTCGAGCCGTCCATCCCGACGATTATGATCGTGTCGCCGCCAGATGGCGGCATTGCCTCGAAACCGGCGATCACTATGACACCGAGCATCGTCTGCGGCGCGCCGATGGCGTCTATCGCTGGTTTCGAAGCTCAGGACGACCTTTTCGCGATAGTCAGGGCCGCATCATTCAATGGTACGGCACGACAATAGACATTGAGGACCAGAAGCGGGCGGAGTCAGCATTGCGCGACCGCGAGCGGGAGCTCTCGCAGCTCGTGGACATGGTACCGAGTCACATCTGGCGGCTCGATCCGGACGGCGAGCCGATTTTCTTCAATAAGCGCATGGTCGATTTTCTCGGCCTGGACGTAACGGATATGGACAGACCGGGCATGAGCCGGCTGGCGGCGATGATACAGGCCGGCGTCCATCCGGACGATGCAGCAGCATTCGGCGATGCACTCCGTGGTTGCTTCGCTACCGGTGCGAGCTTCGCCATGCGCTATCGCCTGCGCCGTGTCGATGGCGTCTATCGCTGGATGTCGAGCCGGGCGGAGCCGATGCGCGATGACGCCGGCCGCATCGTCCAGTGGTACGGCCTCTGTCACGACATAGACGATCAGATGCACGCCGAAGAGGCGTTGCGGCGAAGCGAGCGACAATTGCAGCACATGATCGACGCCGTGCCGGTCCGCATCTGGAGCGTGATGCCGACCGGCGGGCCGGTCTACTTCAACAAGCGATACCAGGACCATTTCCGCTCCGTTATCGCGAACTTTGATGCTCTCGGCGAGCCGGGCATCGAAACGCTGCTGCACGAGGTTATTCATTCCGAAGATGCTCCCGAGGTGCAGCGCACGTTATCGAATTGTTTCGAAACTGGCGGCGGCTCCGCGATGCGGTTTCGCTGGCGCGAAAAAGACGGCACCTATCGCTGGGCTGAGTGCAGGGTGGAGCCGCGGCGCGATGACAACGGAACGGTCGTGCAATGGTACGGGGTTTCTCTCGACATCGACGATGAGGTGCGCGCGCAGGCGGCGTTGCGCAAAAGTGAGCGGCGCCTTCAGCAGCTTATCGACACCGTGCCCGCTTTGATCTGGAGTACGACACGGGAGGGAAGGCCATCCTACGTCAACAAGCGGTTCACCGACGTAACCGGGGCCACGCTCGGTGACATCACCGCCCCGGACGGCTCGCCGTCCCTGAGCGTGATCCATCCAGACGATATCGACACCGCACGGCAGGCGATCCGCCATTCATTCGCAACGGGCGTGCCTTACGTTCAGAGATATCGCCAACGGAGGGCCGACGGCGGCTATCGCTGGACCGAGACTCGCGCCGAGCCGCTGCGCGACGAAGATGGCAGCATCCTCCAGTGGTACGGCGTGAGCGTCGACATCCATGATCTGGTGACCACGCAGGCCGCATTGCACGACCGCGAACGAGAGCTCTCGCAGCTCGTCAACATGGTTCCGAGCTACCTCTGGCGGCTGTCTTCGAACGGCGAGCCGACCTTTTTCAACAGGCGCCTGATAGATTTTCTCGGCCTGGACATAGCGGACGCGGAAAAGCCGGACACGAGCCGGCTGGCGGCCTTCATTGCCAACGTCGTCCATCCCGACGATGCCGCCAGCCTGAGGGAAGCACTCAACAGCTGCTTCGCCACCGGCGAGCGCTTCTTCATGAAGTATCGCCTGCGGCGTGCCGACGGCGTTTATCGCTGGATGGAGGGCCGCGCGGAGCCGCTGCGGGACCAAGGTGGACGCATCGTCCAATGGTACGGCCTTACGCACGACATCGACGACCAGCTGCGCGTCGAAGAGGCGCTGCGCGAGAGAGAACGTGCGCTCTGGCAGCTCGTTGAAACGCTGCCGGCAATGATCGATTGCGCCGCTCCGGATGGCGAACCGATATATCGCAGCCAGCAGCTCCGCGAATTCCTCGGATACAATCTTGAGGAATTGGACGAAGCGGGAAAGTCCCGGCTGGCTGGCACACTCGACGCCGGTGTTCATCCCGACGACCTGACAGGTGTCAAAGAGAGATATGCCCATTGTTTGTCCACCGGCGAGCCGTATGCGCGACGGCACCGTCTGCGGCGCTTCGATGGTGAATATCGCTGGGTCGAGACGCGCGCCGCGCCGATGCGCAACGCTGAAGGTGCCATCGTGCAGTGGAACGTTATCTGCCTCGACATCGAAAATGAGGTGCGAACACAAGAGGAGCTTCGACTGGCACAAGAGAGACTTGCGCGTGCGAGCCAGGCAGCGAGCCTTGCCGAACTCTCCGCATCCATCGCTCATGAGGTGAACCAGCCGTTGGCCGCCATCGTCGCCAACTCCAACGCATGCCACCGTTGGCTGTCCGCCGTGCCCCCGAACGTCGAGCGCGCGAAAATCACGGCCGAGCGCATCATCCGCGATGCCAACTCGGCGGCGGATGTCGTCAGCCGCATCCGTGCCTTGTTCAGACCTTCGCTTGAAATGAGAACCAGCACGCCGATCCCCAGCGTTATTGCCGAAGCGCGTGACCTCATGGCCGAGGAAGCCATACGGCGTCGCGTTCGCATGGACATCGATGTCGAAAGCAATCTTCCGCTCGTCGCCTTCGATCGCGTCCAGATCCAGCAGGTCCTGGTCAACCTCATTCGCAACGGCATGGAGGCGATGGACTCCACCACGGACAGGGTTCTCGGGCTGCGTGTGCGCCGGATAGAGGACACGATCCAGACCGAGGTCAGCGACCGCGGCCCGGGTATCGAACGTCCTAACAAGATATTCGAGCCGTTCTTTACGACGAAAGGGAATGGGATGGGCATGGGGCTGGCGATCTCCCGTTCGATCGTCGAGTCTCACGGCGGACGCCTATGGGCGGAGAACAGTGTGCCGCATGGAGCGACATTCATCTTCACTCTCCCGGTTGAAGCGAAAGCTGTGCAATGATGCCGGACGACGACAATCGTCCTCATCTTGGACGATGCTGAACGTATCCGGCGGCGCTCAGCAAACGCTTGGTTTATTCTCCTTTCGGTGAAGGGCGTCGCTGCCCCCGCGCAATGCATGGATTTCCATGAGGTGCGGTTGGGGCGTGGCGGGATTAGGGTGACGGTGTGAGTCCGTCAGCCCAGATCCAGCTACCAAGAGCAAGTGCTATACGAAGCGCCGACAATCTCCAGAGTTTGTTTGTCCGTCAGGGGCACCCGATGACGACAGCGCCCAACTCACTTGGCGAGACCGATTCCAACGCAACGGGCGCGTTAAAGCATGACTTCGACCGATCCGGACCGGGATTGCAAGGAAGTGGCCGATCTTTGGCGACGAGTGAACCAGGCCTGATTCGCGGCAACATGATCAGCGATCTTGAAAGAGGCAGGTTATCGCGCGTCTGGTCGCACCGTCCCCAATTCTTGCATCTGGGGCTTTTTATTACGGTCTATGTCCTGGGCTGCGGCTTCGCCCAGTCGCTCGCAATCATACCTGGAACAGGGATTTCCATTTGGCCTCCGAGCGGACTGTTCATCGCTACGCTTGTCTTCGCCTCCAGGTATAGCTGGCCGTGGTGGGTGCTGGGGGCCTGTCTGGCCGAACTGTTCAGCAACTTCTTGTGGTTTCACACTCCGCTGCCCGCGGCCTTCCTGATCTTTGCCGGCAACGCTCTTGAAGCGGTGGCCGGCGCATGGCTCGTGAACCAGACCTGCAAGCGCCCAGTTCGGCTGGAAACCTTGCGCGACGTTCTCGCATTCGTCGTACTGGCCGCTGGAATTGCGCCAGTTGCAAGCGCGACGGTGGGAAGTGCGGCGCTTGCGTGGTTTGGCATACAATCGCAAACCTTTGCGACGGCTTGGCCGCTGTGGTGGATCGGAGACGCGACGGGAGTCCTGATCGTAGCGCCACTGGCGCTGGTCGTGTTCCAGAACTGGCGCGGCAAGGCGCAGCTCTCAGCAGCGCGGTGGATGGAAGCTTGCGTCCTGGGGCTGATCTTTCTTGGTATCGCCGCCCTTTCCTTGAGCGGCTATCTGCCCTTCGCCTACATCATCATGCCGCCTCTTCTTTGGGCCGCAGTGCGCTTTGAGTTCAGAGGCGCCGCCGTAGCATTGACCGTTCTCGCTCTGATCACGGCGGTATTCACGATATCCGGCGCCAGCCAATTTGCCGGCGATCCCGAGTCCCAGAAGCACAACCAGATCATGCTGCAGCTTTTTCTGGCCATCTCGGCATTTTCGGCGCTCGTCGTGGCCGCCATATCCCGGCAGCATCAGGCGGCGGTGCTCACTTTGCGTGAAAGCCTTGAGGCATTGGGCGACCGGGAGCGGGAGCTCTCGCAGCTTGTCGACATGGTTCCGAGCCACGTTTGGCGCCTGAGGCCCGATGGCGATCCGACCTTTTTCAACAAGCGCATGGTCGACTTTCTCGGCCTGGACGTAACGGATTTGGACAAACCGGGCATCAGCCGGCTGGCGGCGATGATAAAGGCCGGCGTCCATCCGGACGACGCAGCAGCATTCGGCGATACGCTCAGTCACTGCCTCGCCACCGGCGAGCGCTTCTCCATGAGGTATCGCTTGCGCCGCGCCGATGGCGTCTATCATTGGATGTCGAGCCGGGCGGAGCCGATGCGCGATCACACTGGCCGCATCGTCCAGTGGTACGGCCTCTGTCACGACATAGACGATCAAATGCAAGCTGAAGAGGCCCTGCGGCGGAGCGAATTGCAGCTTCAGCAGATGATCGACGCTGTGCCGGTCCGCATCTGGAGCGCGGTGCCGACCGGCGGGCCGGTCTACTTCAACAAGCGGTACCAGGACCATTTCCGCTCCGTGATCGCTGATTTCGAAGCACTCGGAGAGCCGCGCATCGAGGAATTGCTGCAAGAACTGGTTCATCCCGAAGATGCTCCCGAGGTGCTGAGCACGTTGCTGAATTGTTTCGAAACAGGCGGCGGTTCCGCGATGCGGTTTCGCTGGCGCGAAACAGATGGCTATCGCTGGGCGGAGTGCAGGGTGGAGCCGCGGCGTGATGAGGACGGGGCGGTTGTGCAATGGTACGGGGTTTCCCTCGACATCGACGAAGAGGTGCGCGCCCAGGAAGCGCTGCGACAAGCGTCCGACAAACTCGCGCAAGCGGCTCAGGCTGCAAGTCTCGCCGAGCTTTCGGCTTCGATCGCCCACGAGGTGAATCAGCCGCTGGCTGCGATCGTCGCCAACTCCCATGCATGCCACCGTTGGCTGTCCGCAGCACCGCCGAACGTCGAACGCGCGAAGATTACGGCCGAGCGCATTATCCGGGACGCGAATTCGGCGGCGGACGTCGTCGGCCGCATTCGCGCGCTGTTCAAGCAATCCACCGAGACGAGAACCAATGCGACGCTCAGCAGTGTCATCGCAGAGGCACGCGACCTCGTGACCGAGGAAGCGATGCGGCGGGGCGTTCGCATCAGCGTTGATATCGGAAGCGACATTCCGCTAGTCGCGTTCGATCGCGTCCAAATCCAGCAGGTTCTGGTCAATCTCATCCGCAACGGCATGGAGGCGATGGACTCTGGTGCGGACGACGGAGTTATCAAAATCCGCGTGCGCCATATCGGGGATGTTGTCCAGACCGAAGTCAGCGATCACGGCCGGGGCGTCGAGTTTCCCGACCGGATATTCGAACCGTTCTTTACCACGAAAGAGCAAGGGATGGGCATGGGACTGGCGATCTGCCGTTCGATCATCGAGTCGCACAGCGGGCGTTTATGGGTCGAGAAGAACGAACCACGTGGAGCGACGTTTATCTTCACGTTGCCGATTGAAGCGAAAGCGGCGTCATGACGACGGACGGCCAAATTGTCTTCATCGTAGATGACGATGAACGCATCCGGGAGGCGCTCAGTGAGCTGCTGGCTGCGCACGGCATGCGTGCCGTAGCGTTCGGATCGGCGGGCGATTATATCCGCGCTGACAAGCCGGACGTCCCTGCCTGCCTCATCCTCGATATCGAGTTGCCGGATATCAACGGCCTCGATCTGCAGCGGCAGATTGCCGAGGGCGATCATCCGCCGATCGTTTTCCTGACAGGACATGGCGATATCCCGTCCTCCGTGCGTGCGATCAAGCACGGCGCCGTGGATTTCCTGACTAAGCCCTTCAGCGATGCAGACCTCATGGCCGCAATCCATGCAGCGATTGCCCAGGATCGGGCACAGCGATCGGAGCGCGCCGAGCTGGGCGTGTTGAAGCAACGTTATCTCGAACTGACGCCGCGCGAACGTGAGGTGCTGCCGCTGGTGGTCAGCGGCCTGCTCAACAAGCAGGCGGCCGCTGAGCTGGGGATCAGCGAAGTTACGCTGGAAATTCATAGAAGGAACGTCATGCAGAAGATGGTCGCGGCGTCGCTCGCCGACCTCGTGCGCATCGCCGAGCGATTGGGAATACCGATCACGCACTCGCGCCGGGCAGGGGGGAGCTGAGGGTGAGCAAGCGGAGGCCTGTCGTGGCGATCGTCGACGATGACCCAAGACTGCTCGAGTCGCTGGAGGACCTCTTGGAGTCCGCCGGCTATGTGGCCCGCAGCTTCTCGTCGGCGAGGTCGTTGCTGGTCAGCGGCCTGTCTGGATTGGACATGCTTATCACCGACATCGGGATGCCCGGCATGGACGGCTTTGAACTTCGCGACTTGGTCAAGAAGGCGCGTCCGGATCTGCCCGTGTTCCTGATCACCGGCCGCCACGAGATAGTGGATCAGCACCGCGCCAAGGGCATTGGCAGGCTTTTCCGCAAGCCGTTCGATGGCCAGGCACTGCTTGCGGCGATCGGCGACGCCTTACGCAACCCAGAAACGGAGGCTAAACATGAGAGTTGACCAATTGCCCTTACGGAGATCGACGCCGTCATCACAGCAGCGGAGGGCTGAAGCCGAGCAGCCGCTGGTCATTATTGTCGATGATGATGCCTCTGTTCGGGAGGCGCTGTCTGAATTGATCCTGTCGGCGGGTTTTCTGCCGGTGTGCTTTACCTCGACCCGTGAATTGCTTGACGCCGACGTGTTGGAGAGCCCCGGCTGTTTGATCCTCGACGTGCGCATGCCAGGGACGAGCGGTCTCGATCTGCAGCACCATCTTGCGAAAAACGGCAACCCCAAACCAATCATCTTCCTGACCGGGCATGGCGACATCCCGATGACTGTCCAGGCGATGAAGGCCGGCGCCGTGGACTTTCTGACGAAACCGGTGCGGGATCAGACGCTGCTTGACGCCGTGATCGCGGGCATTGCGGTGGACGCCAAACGGCGGGCGGATGCCGTGATCGTCAAGCGCAACATCGAGCGCGTCGAGACGCTGACGCCGCGCGAGCGCGAGGTCCTGCGTGAAGTGGCGCGCGGGCGCCTCAACAAGCAGGTCGCCTTCGACCTCGGCATCAGTGAAGTGACCGTCAAGCTTCACCGCGGCAATGTCATGCGCAAGATGGAAGCCGCTTCCATCGGTGAACTGATCCGGGCGTGGGAAACGCTGCCCGCGCCGATGCGCGAGGTCTAGAATTGGCACAAGCCGATCCATGCCCCATCCAATAGGATTGCCCAGCGCGCCCGGCCATTTCAGGCTGTGGGAAATTTGCTTCTTCAGCGCGCGAAGGCCTTCCTGCCCGTCGGCACGCTCCTGCTGCTGCGGGTGGTCCTGATGTACATCGGTGGTCCTATTGGGTGTTTTGCGGCCAGGCCCGCGCCAACATCGCTACCTCTGAGCGGCGCTCTTTTGCGGCGCCGGTCTGACCGACAAACTCGCAACATTTCATGCACAGCAACTGACGCCGGCCATGCCGCGTCGGTCCCGCGCCGCTACCCAAGCCTAAATTGACGTATGTCTATAAGAGCTTGCCTCGGCCCGTCCCCAATCCTCGGCGTGCCTGCCCTGCACCTTGGCATCGTATGACAGATGCTTCCGTAGAATAGGTTCGCGGCCCGGATCGGTGCATCCTGTTCCTCGCAAGCCATCACGACCGTCGCGTTTCTACCGCTCCTCGCTCGTTCCTCCCCGACCGCGACCGCACGGGCCGATTCGACGGTCGTGATGGTGAGCAGGATGTTCAAAGCACATGGATGGACATGATGAACAACGACGGACTTTTCTCCGTCGGCAGATCTCGCCGCGATGTCTTGTTGGCCGGCCTGATCGCCACCGTTGCCGCCGGACTGCCCCGCGCTGCTTCGGCCGCGAGCCGAAAACAAAACCTTCCCTCTTCCCCCTCAACCAAAGGAACCAAGACGATGAGCACCATCACGACCAAGGACGGCACCGAAATCTACTACAAGGACTGGGGTAAGGGTCCTGTCGTCACATTTTCGCACGGATGGCCGCTGAATTCCGACGCCTGGGACAGCCAGATGCTCTTTCTTGCCCATAACGGCTTCCGCGTGGTTGCGCATGACCGGCGCGGCCATGGGCGATCGAGCCAGGCCACGTCCGGCAACGACATGAATGGCTATGCGGACGATCTTGCAGCCGTGATCGAGGCGCTGGATCTCCGGGACGCCACGCTGGTCGGACATTCCACCGGAGGAGGCGAGGTTGCTCGCTATATCGGACGGCACGGGACGAAGCGGGTGGCCAAGGCTGTTCTTATCGCCGCTGTTCCGCCGATCATGGTGAAGACGCCGGCCAATCCGGAAGGCCTGCCGATCGAGGTATTCGACGGCATAAGGGCTGGCCTCGTCAAGGATCGTTCGCAGTACTACCGGGACCTCGCACCGTTGTTTTACGGCGCGAACAGGCCAGGCGCCAAGGTTTCCCAGGGGATTCTGGATCAGTTCTGGCTCTGGAGCATGCAGGCGGGTCTCGTGAACGCGTACGAAAGCGTCAAGGCGTTCTCCGAGACCGACTTCACCGAGGATCTCAAGAAGTTCGATGTGCCAACCTTGGTCCTGCATGGCAAGGACGACCAGATCGTCCCCGTCAAGGACTCGGCAGTCAAGTCGGCCCGACTGATCAAAGGCGCAAAGGATATCTATTACCCCGGCGCACCCCACGGGATTACGGCCACGCACCAGGATCAGGTCAATGCTGACCTGCTCGCCTTCATCAAAGGATAGCAAGCCTCAGTCACGACCGCATGTTTTCCGCAATTCCTTGGAGCCGCCGATGACCACCTTTGGCAATATTTCGCGCGCCCTGAACCGCATTTCGGGTGGCGCGCCAGGTCAAACCTTGTGCGCTCGCATAGCCGAGCGGTGGCCTGAATGCTGGTTCTGCCGGCTCATGTCCCGGATTGTGGAACCGAACCACTGCGCCATCGAGCTGGAGCGCTGGCAAAGGCGCGAAACATGTGCTGCGACACGGCTGCCATTCGGGCAACCGCGCCTGTGCAGCGCGGAGGCGATCGCCGGTGTTCGACACTACGTCGCGCTGTCGGGGGTCGCCGCCGCGCGCTTGTTCTGCCTTGAAGGCCACTGCGCTCTCCAAGACGTCAAACTGGCTAAGCGCCGCGAGTTTATCAATCGGTAGCCGTTTGCGATTGCCGCTCATTTTGGCGGTCTCAATTCGGCGTGAAATTTTCTTGGCCAGCGGTTGCGACTATCGCAGCAGCACCGGCACAATTTTTCGAAGGCAGGAACGACATGGGCGCACTCTCAGGCAAGATCGCGGTGGTCACCGGCGGAAACAGCGGGATCGGACTATCGGCTGCAAAAATCTTTGCCGCCGAGGGCGCGCAAGTCGTCATTACCGGCCGCCGGCGGCAGGCGGTCGAGGAAGCGGTCGCGCAGATCGGGGCAGGCGCGCTGGGCATTCAGGGAAATGTGGCCGACGTGGCGCACCATGATGAGGTGGCGCAGCAGATCCTCCAGAGGTTCGGGGCGCTCGACATCTATATGGCGAACGCCGGCGTAAACACCATCACCCACTCGGCCGACGTCTCCGAGGCAGAATATGATGCGCAATTTGCCGTCAACACGCGAGGCGTCTTCTTCGGCGTCCAGAAGCTGATTCCGATCATGCGGAACGGCGGCGCAATCATCCTCACAGGCTCGCTGGCCAGCGAGAAGGTTCTGGACGGTCATGCTGTTTACGCGGGCTCCAAGGCGGCCATAAATGCCTTTGCGCGCGCTTGGGCGATCGAACTGAAGTCTCGCGGTATCCGGGTCAACGTGCTTAGCCCAGGTCCGGTGGATACGGCTATTCTCGATAAGCTAGGCATACCGTTTGAGCAGCGCGGGCTGTTTGAAAAGGCGATGGCTGAGGCAATACCCTTGGGCCGGATGGGGCAGCCGGAAGAGCTGGCAAAAGCCGCCCTGTTCCTTGCCTCGGACGCGAGCAGTTTCGTCACGGGCATCAATCTGCGGGTCGACGGCGGGATGGCAGTGCTCTGAGCCACGACTGCGAAGTCGTCGCGCCAATAGACGGCCGAATAATGCCTGAGCAATCGGTCTTCCTCACGACGATTTTCCGGGAAGCTGCCGCACGAATCCCTCCAAATAGGTCGGAGGCGAGACGTTTCGCCGACGTGGTGCAAATTGTAAGCGGCAAGTCGCATTGCAGGGATCGACGCGCAAGAGAGAAGTCGGCTCGCCGATAGGGCTGAAGGACCGAGGTCTCGCCCCGGTCCTTCAATTTTCTGTAGGTCGGGATCAGTGACCCCAGATGCCCTGGCCATATTCATCGTTGGGAACAGTCGGCTTGCGTACGGTTTTCGGCACCCCGGTATCGCTGTTCATTTTTCTGATCGAGGATGTATACATGTTGTCAGACGCAGTCGCAGGCTGCTGGGCTCCGTTTGATCCATAGTGGTCGCTTCCGGCAATGGCGCTTCCTGCTGTAATAACAAGCGCGACGGCAGCAAGGACTGTCATTTTCATTTCAGTAACTCCATTAATAGCTTGGATGGTATTCACCCATACAAATATAAATGTCGTGACCCAGCGACACGATCAGACGGTCCGGCGGTTTGACCCATACCAAGGCATTGGGCGATGCGGGCCGAAGGCCAGGAACTATGTCGTTGACGAGAGGAGGCTTTGCCGCCGTGTTCGATCCGGCCGGCTCACCAGCGCTCAACGGATCGACCGCGCCAGGTTCTCGCCACGGCGGCAGCGGCGTCTTGCAAACACTCTCCGGCCGCGCGCGCCCTCAGTGTCTGCTCAGACGGCTGCCGACAGTGCACACTCGGCATAGATACCTCAATCATGCTGCAAGGCACCTGATCTCCCTGGTGACCTACCCTGCACCTTGGCATTGTATGACAGACCCTTCCGCACAATAGGTTGGCGGGCCGCATCGGCGCATTCTCCTGAGCATTGGTCACCACAGGCCACACGGGAGAAAGCAAATGCGAAACATAACTCGAGTCCTGGCGCTCACTGCGGCGCTTGCCGCGTCGGGCGGCGGGATGGCGCAGGCCGCGAATTCTCAGCCCAAGCCGACGATCGTACTGGTGCACGGCGCCTTCGCGGAATCGTCGAGTTGGGACGCAGTCATCACGAAACTCAGCAAAGACGGTTATGTAGCGATAGCCGCAGCCAATCCGCTCCGCAGCGTTGCCAGCGATGCGAAAGCAGTCTCAGCCATCGTCCGGTCGGTTTCCGGGCCGGTCGTGCTGGTGGGGCATTCCTACGGCGGGCCTGTCATCACCGAGGCCGCCAATGGCAATCCCAATGTGAAGGCCTTGGTCTACGTGGCGGGATTCGCGCCGGATACCGGCGAATCGAGCCTTACATTGTCCAGCATGTTTCCCGGCAGCACCTTGGGTAGCGCGCTTGCTCCAGTCGCGTTGCCGGACGGCGGACAAGACCTCTTCATCCAGCCGGCCAAGTTCCGCGCCCAGTTCGCCGCCGACGTTCCGGAAGAGCAGACCTTGCTGATGGCTGCCACTCAACGCCCTGTTGCGCAGGCAGCTCTGGCTGAAGCCTCGGGCGTCGCCTCATGGAAGACGCTGCCGTCCTACATGATCTACGGCTCAGATGACCGGAACATCCCGGCAGCCGTCATGAGTTTCATGGCCAAGCGTGCGCACGCGGTAAAGACCGTCGTCATCGAGGGCGCGTCCCACGCGCTCATGGTCTCGCATCCCGACGAGGTCACGTCACTCATCGAGGATGCTGCTGCATCGGTCAGTCAGTAGCAGGCCGGAAACGCCCAGCATCCGATCGAGCAACGAAAATAGACACGCAACACCAGGAGACTAGACATGAAGATCGTCGTCATAGGCGGAACCGGGCTGATCGGTTCAAAGACCGTGGAGAGACTGCGAAACAAAGGACACGACGTGCTTGCGGCGTCGCCGAATTCGGGCGTCAACACCGTTACGGGAGAGGGTCTGGCCGCCGCGCTTTCCGGTGCGCAGGTCGTCGTCGACCTCGCGAACTCGCCGTCGTTCGAGGAAAAGGCTGCCCTGGAGTTCTTCGAGGCATCCGGGCGTAATCTTTTTGCCGCCGAAACGGCTGCCGGTGTCCGTCATCACGTGGCGCTGTCGGTCGTCGGTACCGACCGGCTGCAGGGCATGGGCTATTTCCGCGGCAAGTTGCTTCAGGAAAAGCTGATCAGGGAGTCCGGAATTCCCTACACGATCGTTCACGCCACGCAGTTCTTCGAATTCACCGCCGCCATCGCAAACACGGGCGCTGTCGGAGATACCATTCATATGTCACCGGCCTACTTCCAACCCATGGCGGCTGATAATGTTGCCGATGCGATGGCGGACGTCGCGCTTGCCGCGCCGTTGAACGGCATGATCGAAATTGCCGGCCCGGAGCGCGTTCGCATGAGCGAACTTGTCGAGCGCTTCCTGAAGGCCACCAACGACCCGCGCAAAGTCGTCCCGGATCCCGGCGCGCTCTACTACGGCCAGGTGGCAATCGACGATCGAACGCTGGTGCCCGGCGAGAACGCGCGCATCGGCGCCGTGCGTTTCGATGATTGGCTCAGCCGATACACACCACCGAAATAAGTAATCATCGGATAGTCCACCATTCGCACAACAAGGAGACCAGACATGATCAAAACACTTCTCTGCGCCGCGCTCACCGCCGCTTCCGTCACCGCAGCAATGGCCAATGACGCCGCCAGTGTGAAGCTTGTCTACGACCAGGCCCTTCCAAACGTGCCCGGCAAGAGCATGAAAGCCGTGCTCGTCGAGTACGCGCCGGGGGGTACGTCGCCGGCCCATACCCATCCCAAATCCGCGTTCATCTATGCCACGGTCCTGGAGGGAGCGATCCGAAGCCAGGTCAACGATGGGCCGGTGAAGACTTATAGCGCCGGCGAGAGTTTCTCGGAATTCCCGGGCGACCGTCATGCCGTCAGCGAAAACGCCAGCAAGACGGAAGGCGCTCGTCTGCTTGCTATTTTCGTCGTCGACACCAGCGAGACGGAACTGACGACGAACGCGAAATGAAATCGTGGCCCTCCGGACCATCGGGGCATATGCGAAGGGACGGTCAGTGACATGAATTCGATCGCCAGCCGCACACTTGCGGGGATTTCGGTCCCCGATACACCGCTTGTCGGCCGAGCGATCGAACATGCTCGCGAGCGATGTGAACCTTACTTGTTCAACCACGTGGTCCGATCCTGGCTTTTCGCGGCCCGGATCGGACAGATTCAGAATATCCAGCACGACGCGGAGGTTGTTGCCGTTGCAACTCTGTTGCATGACGTCACGCTCAATGAGGACTTCGCCGGGCCGCGCCGTTTCGAAGTGGAAGGCGCCGATCTCGCCCGCACCTTCGTTCGGGAAGGCGGCTTCGACGAGCGGCGCGCCCAATTGATCTGGGACAGCATCGCCCTCAACTCGACGCCGTCGATCGGCCTCTACAAGGAGGCTGAGGTGGCGCTTTGCACAGCCGGCATCTGCCTCGATGTCGTCGGCTTGCAATACAGCCTCGTTTCGTCAGCCGAGATTGCAAAGATCATCGGTGAGTTTCCACGCCTCCAAATGAAGCGACGGATGGCCCGATGCTTTTGCCATATCGCCGAGGTCAGGCCGGAAACCACCTACGACAACTTTGCCCGGGACTTCGGCGAGCGCTTTGTTTCCGGCTACAAGGCGACTTCGGCAGTTGATCTTGTGATGAACGCTCCCTTCGAAGAGTGAGCGCAGTTTCGATCCAGGTTCTATCGACACCGGTCGGTTCAGCCTCGCCCTTCAAGTGACCCAAACGCCGCGCACCTGTCGCATGCCTGCGGCAAAGCGAATTGCCGAGGGCAGCGTTCAGGGTGCCAATTTCCACCGCTTCCTATACTTCGGTTTAGGCGCCCCAAACCGATCGAATGGCAATACATATCATCGGCACGATAGCAACAGTTTGGCTCACCGGTCATCCTTACGCTGCAATGGATTGCAAACACCTCAAGGAGATAAGTAATGAATATTGCAGCGTCACCGGTCGCTCCGAAAGGAAAAGCCGTCGCCCAACGCGCGAGTTATGCGGAGCAGTCGCCGGAACTTCTGAAGAAATTTATTGAATTTCTTGGTGCGACGCGAGAGGGGTCGATCGAAGAACCGATCCGCGACCTTGTTGCCGTCCGAGCCGCGCAACTGAACGGGTGCACCTTCTGCCTTGATATGCACGTCAAACAGGCGAAGATTCATGGCGAGCGCGAACTGCGCCTTTACCACCTGGCAGCCTGGCGGGATTCGACCCTGTTCGTTCCTCGCGAGCGTGCAGCCTTGGCATGGACGGAAGTCTTGACCAAGCTGCCCGAGCAGGGTGTCCCGGACGAGGTCTACGATCGGGTCAGGTCGCAGCTTTCCGAGAAGGAAATCTCCGATCTGACCTTCGTCGTCATGGCGGTCAATTCTTGGAACCGTCTGAACATCGGCTTCAAACCGGTCCCGGGCTCGGGGGATGCGAAGTTTGGCCTGAGCAAAGCAGCGCTAAGCTAATCTTTGGAATGGGTCAGAATGGCGCTTGTTTTCGCGCCATTCTGACCGGCCAGGCAAAGGCGCCGACCTCGGCGACCAAACCCTGGAACCGATCCCAGCCTCCCGGCCGCGGCCGCGAGGCGCTCTCAGGAGGGGGCGTCATGCGCATTGACAGTCTGCATCCAGTAATATCGGCCCGTCTCATGGTGATCGACGTCGACGCTCCACTCCGCAGTGCAGCACTCTCACTTTCCAGGCCCGCAATAGGCCTGGTCGTGGTGTGCCACGGCAGTGGGGAGGCGGCAGGCGTGCTGAGCAAGTCCGACCTTGTCCGCCATCTAGCGAATTCAGGGCCAACAGAAGCGCCGATTGCGGCATTGATGAGCCGGTCCATCGTGTCTTGTGGTCCCGATGATGATCTTCATTCAGTCTGGCAGACCATGGCCGCGCAAGGCCTGCAGAATGTGCCGGTGCTCGGGGCTGACTCGAAACCGCTAGGCGTCCTCGATATCCGTGATGCGATGAAGGCGCTCTTCAAACAAGAGGAACTGCAGGAACGGCTGCTTGCCAACTACATCAGCGGGATCGGCTATCAATAGATCATGGTCTCGCGTTTGGATATACAGAAGTATGTATCGGAGTCTTCTTAGACATAATGGATAATAAATACCATAAATTATAGTGTATTGAAGCAAATAGGTGTCGGCTGAGCCAACGGGGTAATGAAATGTTTCGTCCGGACATAAAAGAAGATGTCTTCGACAGCCCATCCGATGGTCCTGGAAGTGGTATGTCCGTGCAAATGTCGACGGCCGGCATCGTCCATGACCTGGGCAATCTCATTCAGGTCGCCTCGTCGGCGTTGAACCACCTGGCCCGCGATCCGAGCATCCAAGCGGCTCCGGCGCTTGGGCCTGTAGTTGCCGGCGCCAAAACGGCTTTGGAACGGGCTGGTGGCCTTGTCCGGCAAACCATCAGCCTGGCCCGAGAGAGCCCCGCGGAAATCGAATACACAAACGTAGGTGCTTGCCTGGCTGAGATCGAAACCCTCGTGCGGAGCGCCTTGGATGCCAATTTCGGTCTTGAGCTTCGGGTTGGATCGGACCTGCCTTTGGTGAGATGCGATCGCCTTGGATTGCAAAATGCGGTTCTGAATCTTCTGTTCAACGCGCGCGATGCAATGCCTGACGGCGGCTTCATCTCGATCGATGCCGGCTTGGCCTCTGAAAGCTCTACCGCCGGTCAGGTAGATATCCGTGTCGCGGACAGCGGTATCGGGATGACCAGCGAGACGATGGTCTGCGCCTTCGATCCGTTCTTCACCACCAAAAGCGAAGGCCTCGGCGGCGTCGGTTTGCCGATGGTGAAGCGCTTTGCCGAGCAGTCAGGCGGAAGCATCGATATTCAGAGCACACTTGGGGCAGGCACGACCGTCACTCTGCGGTTGCCTGCGGTGCGATAGCGGCCGGCCAATCTCCCTCCGGTGACAAACGTGACATACAATCGAGAGATAAAGATGGATGCACAAGTCGTTGAAAACGTCGAACAGGACCGTTTCGAGCTGCCGATCGCCGGCGATATGTTTGCGGCGGCCTACTATCGGCTCGAGGGCGGGAAGGTCGCGCTGATACACACCGAAGTCCCGTCGGAATTTTCCGGACAAGGGATCGCGTCGCGATTGGCGCAGGGCACCTTCGAGCTGCTCCGCAAAACCGGCCGTAAAGCGATCTTGAAATGTCCCTTCATGAGCCGCTTTTTCGCCAAGCACCCGGACTATGCAGATGTCGTCGACGGCTAGTCAGGGCACGAATGTTGAGGGTTTCCCAGGGATCTATCCTAATGCACGACGAGTATGATTTGCAGAGGTTCGTCAGCGCACAGGATCCGGTCTACGACGACGCGCTGGCTATTCTCCGTCAAGGAATGATGTGCACTCCCTATATGGAGTTCATCTTCCCAAGGTTGGCCACCAGGCGAAGCGGTACTGCGCCTGAGCCATATTCAATCACATCGCTCGACGAAGCCAGCGCTTATCTCTCATTTCCGATCCTAGGAGGCCGTTATCGGGAATGTGTTGGCACACTGCAGCGGCTCTCCGGCCTAAGCGCTCGCGCTGTCTTCGGTGAGGTTGATGCGAAGAAGTTGCACGCGTCCCTCACGCTGTTTTCCGAAGCAAGCAACGACGAGTTCCTGCTCGAGACAATCTTCGACGTCTGGTTCGACGGTTTGCTCGACGAGGAAACGATGAACGATCTCTACTTGATATCGTAGTGGTCTGCCTACGCCACCGGCGTAAAGCTGTCGCGGCGCTGAGGTCACCATCCGCTGCCTTATCCCTCACACGCTGCGATCTGGCAGAGGCATGAACTCGTGGTCTCCCGGCACGCCGGAGAAGCGGCGTTCGCGCCAATCCGCCTTTGCCTGCTCGATCCGTTCGGCTGAAGAGGAGACGAAGTTCCAATAGATATGACGTGGCTCGGAAAAGGGCTCGCCTCCTATCAGCATCAGCCTCGCCGCATGGAAGGCAGGCGCCTGGAGCACAATCTCAGCGCCGGGCGCCAGAGCTATCAATTCGGCCTCATGAAACGTCCCGAACTGGCCGACAATTCCAACCTCACCGGCGACGATGTAGATTGCACGCTCACGGTGTTCGGGTTTCACCTGGTATCGCGCACCGCTCGTGAGCACAATTTCGGCATAGACCATGTCGGAGAACGTCCTTACCGGCGAGACCAACCCGTCGGACGCGCCGGCGATCAACGTAAGCTCGACGCCGTCGGCACAGATCCTGGGTATTTCGGGAGCGCCAAAATGTGCGACGTCGGCGGCAATTTCTTCATAGCGGGAGGGGAGGGCGATCCAAGCCTGAGCGCCGAAGAGATTGCTTCCCGACGCCCGGACTTCCGGTGGCGTGCGCTCGGAATGGACGATGCCCGACCCGGCCGTCATCCAGTTGACCTCGCCAGGACGGATGGTCTGCACTTTACCGAAATTGTCGCGGTGGACGATCTCGCCGTCGATCAGGTAGGTCACGGCCGCAACGCCGATATGCGGATGCGGTCCCATATCGAAACCGTGACCTGCGTCGAATATAGCGGGGCCGAAATGGTCGAACAGGATGAAGGGCCCGATCATCAGGCGATTCGAGGAGGGCAATACGCGCCTTATCTTCAGTCCGTCGGCAAAATCACGGATAGCCGGCTGGATGATTGTATCGATGCCTGTGATATCGCTTTGGCGGATGGTCATGGATCTCTGTCCTTCTGCATGCCTTGTCAGCCAGGTGCTCGAACGCGCTTGAACGGAGCGGCGCGAAAGACTGTCTGAATGGCTTTGAGGAGCGCGAATTTGGAGCTCGCGTGGTTCTGTCCGGCGATGCCGCTTTCATTAAGAGCCGACACCCTCTTCGACAGGATCGCCGCAAGATCTTCAGCCATTTCGGGCCTTTCGTGCAGCAGCGGCGCAAAGCTTTCCTGGTCTATCTCGTAAACCTCGACGGGGGTCATTGCCCGCAAACTCGACATCTCGCCAATGCCGGCGAGCAAGCCGGTCTCGCCGAAGAAATCGCCGGGTGCAAGCCGGCCGATCTCCTGCAGGTGAGCATCGTCCTCGCCAATTTGCCGGACGATAACTCCCGTCCGTACGATCATGAGCGACGGCAGCATCTCTCCCCGTCGTGCGATGATCTCGCCCTTATGGTAGGTGCGAACCGAGGCCGCTGCGGCGAGCGACTCCTGCTCGGTATCCGTTAGCGCCGAGAATACCGGTATGGACCTGATGAGTTCGATCGGGGTGAAGCTTTGGGAGGCTGCCTTCTCGTCGCTCAGCCGGTTGGTCATGGCAATCGAAGCCGAAAGTGGCTCCGCCAGCAGCATGCCGGTCGACTTTGAATGGCGATAAATGAGATCGAAGATTTCGTTCCGAGCGGCACTTCGCTGGTCAAGATTTGCGACGCGAAAAAACAACTCGATCTCGATAGCTGCCGCATCCAGGCTTCTGATTGTGACCAAAGGCGAAGGGTCCTGGAGGATTGAATTGCAGCTCAGCAAGACGGTGCGCATGAGGTCTACGATGATCGCCGGCGTCTTCGTTGGCGCCATCTTGACGGTTACGGCAAGTCCATGGCTCTCGTCCGGACCGCTTAGATTTGTTACCCCGATCTTGGCGAGAAGGCTGTTCGGAAGCGCGACGACATTGTGGGTCGGGGTCAGGAGTTGGGTCGACCGCCAGTTGGTCTCGACAACGCGGCCTTCGGTTCCGTCGCTCAGAATGATCCAGTTTCCAAGTACGTAAGGGCGGCCGAGGTTAAGCGCGATCCCCGAAAATACGTCACCGAGCGTATTCTGGAGCGCCAGTCCCAGGATGACGGCAAACACGCCGGACGTGGCAATGAGCGTTCCGACCGGCACCGCAAAGACGAACGCCAGGATCGACAGGAACATTCCAGCATAGACGATACCGACCACGACGTCCTGCAGGAGACGTGCCTCGCGCGGCTTTCGCTCAAAAACGAGATAGATACGGACAAATCCGATTAGCGCCCAGGCAAGGTGAACCCACCAGAGCAGCTTGACCGAGCCCATGAGGATCGCTCCTCCGGTTGTCTCGTTGTCCCCTGCGGCCTCGTATGGCACGACGCGCAGGTCGAGAACCATGGCCGACATCGCGAGGAAAAAGCTGAGTTGGACGACCAGCTTCGCATTGGCGAAGCGTCTGGGGATGAGGGTCCAAACGACGATCCCGGCGAGGCCGAGCAACACGATGTAGACCAGAGGAGAGTTCCACCAGTTCATGAACGATCACCGCCATTCACAGTTCAATGTTTGGCCTCCGGCCCGGCGATCGGGCCTCGGCCGCTGGCCTTGTCTTTTTCGAGAACTGCTTCGGTGATCGAATTCGGCAGCCGTCGCGGCTTTTCGATCAGCCCGAGCACCGGCATGGCGATGACGAAGAACGCAAAATAGTAAAGCGTCGCCAGTTGGGACATGACGACGTAGGCGCCTTCCGCCGGTCGGGAGCCGAGCCAGCCGAGAAAGAGGGCATTGGCAACGAACAGCCAGAAGAGCACCCTATACCAGGGGCGGTAGACCGCCGAGCGCACCTTCGAGGTGTCGAGCCACGGCACCAGGAACAGCACCGCGATCGAGCCGAACATCGCGAGCACGCCGCCGAGCTTGGAATCGATCGGCCCGATATTGAAGGTGATGGCCCGCAGGATCGCGTAAAACGGCAAGAAATACCATTCCGGCACGATGTGGGCCGGCGTCTTCAGCGGATTGGCGATCGTGTTGTTGTCGGGATGGCCGAGATAGTTCGGCAGGTAGAAGACGAAATAGGCGAAGAAGAACAGGAACACGAGGATGCCGAAGGCATCTTTGACGGTGGCATAGGGCGTGAAGTCCACGACATCGGTTTTCGATTTGACCTCGATGCCGGTCGGATTGTTCTGGCCGACGACGTGAAGCGCCCAGATATGCAAGGTCACCACGCCCGCAAGCACAAATGGCAGCAGGTAATGCAGCGCAAAGAAGCGGTTCAGCGTCGGATTGTCGACCGCGAACCCGCCGAGCAAAAGCTGCTGGAGCCAGTCGCCGATCAGTGGGACGGCCGTGAAGAAGTTGGTGATGACAGTAGCGCCCCAGAACGACATCTGTCCCCAAGGCAGCACGTAGCCCATGAAGGCCGTCGCCATCATCAGCAGGAGATTGGTGCAACCGAGCACCCACAGCAGCTCACGCGGCGCCTTGTAGGAACCATAGTAGAGCCCGCGGCAGATGTGGATGTAGACGGCAATGAAGAAGAACGACGCGCCGTTGGAATGGAGATAGCGCAGCAACCAGCCCGAATTCACGTCGCGCATGATCTCCTCGACTGAATTGAAGGCCAGTCCCGTATCAGGAGCGTAATGCATGGCCAGCACGATGCCGGTCAGGATCTGTGAAACCAGCATGATCGTGAGAATGCCGCCGAACGTATAGGCATAGTTCAGGTTGCGCGGCACCGGATAGACGATGAAGCTGTCGTGCACCAGCCGCGGCAGCGGCAGGCGGGCATCGAACCAACGTGCGATTCTGGTTTTGGGCGTATAGGTCGAGTGTTTGTCGCCGCTCATCGAAATGCCCCCTGCCTCAACCAATGCGGATCTTGGTGTCGGAAACGAACTGGAACACCGGTACCGCCATGTTCTCGGGTGCCGGACCTTTGCGGATGCGGCCGGCGGTGTCGTATTGTGAACCGTGGCACGGACAGAACCAGCCATCGAAGTCGCCTTCCTGACCATGCGGGATGCAGCCGAGATGGGTGCAGACCTGGACCATCACCACCCAGGCTTCCTTGCCCGGCATAGTTCGGTTAGCGTCGGTTGCCGGCGCGTCGACCGGCAGGTTGGCGTTGCGGGCGATTGGATCCTTGAGCTCGGCGAGACTGACTGACTGGCCGTCCTTCATCTCTTGCTCAGTGCGGTTGCGCACGACCACCGGATTGCCGTGCCAGTCGACGATCAGCGACGTTCCTGGCCTCAGCGAGGAGACGTCGACCTCGATCGCGTCGGGCGCTTCGACGTGCAATGTGTGCTCGGCTGTGGAGGTTTCGGAAAGGTCGGCCATGATGGCGACTCCTATGTTGGAAGCTGCGTCATCGCGTTGGTGGCAATCGAGCAAAAGCAGGCCACAGCTTTCGCCTTCCAGTCTGCTCATGCCGCGCGGAATATGCCGGCCGTGGCCGGGTGTGAGCCATCGTGCCAACGGCGCGTGCGTCCAATACTTTCGTTTATGATTTCCTGAGCGAAGGACTGGCCGGGCTGGCGATGACGCCGTCATGGAAGGTTCTGAATTCCTCCAGGTAACCGTTGGCCACTGAGCTGAGATACCGTCCGGCATTGCGCACGGCGATCCCGAACTTCAGCCCGATCATACCTCGGCACAGGCATGCCTAGCTGTCGGTGTCGTAGTCGTCGTCCCCGCCAAGTGCGAGTTTTTGGAGCAGTTGTCTCGCGTGGCGCTGGGCAGGTTTTCGCCCGGCGACGACCAATTGCGGAACTCAATCGGGGTCAGAAAGGGAAAACGGTGAAACTCTACTACAGCCCTCTCGCCTGTAGCCTGGCGGATCACATCGCATTGGAAGAGGCCGGTGTTTCCTTCGAGCGCGAAAGCGTGAACCTCAAAACCAAACGAACGAGCTCCGGGGATGATTTCACCACCGTCACGCGCAAGGGCTATGTTCCAGCCCTCGTGCTGGATAGCGGCGAAGCGCTGACGGAAAATATCGCAGTCCTCGACTGGATTGCGTCACAATACCCGGCACTGGGAGTGGCGGGGCCGTTGGGCCGTACCCGCGTTCTCGAAGCGCTGGCCTACGTCTCAACTGAAATACACCGAAGCTTCAAGCCGATGTGGCACCAAAGCAGCGATGCCGAAAAGGCCAAGGCGAGCGCGGCGATTACGAGCCAACTCGAGTTCGTCGCTGACGGGCTCGAGACCGACTATCTGTTCGGCGACAAACCCAGCGTGGCGGATTTTTATCTTTTCGTGATGCTGCTTTGGGCGGCCCGCTTCCACGTCCCTGTTCCCGCGCCTTTGCAAGCGCTTCGCGCCCGAATGGCTGCGCGACCGGCCGTGCGCATCGCAATGGATCGTGAGGGCCTCGTCTAAAAGCCGAGGGTGGCTCCGAGCATAAGATCAGACGCAATATATCCTCTCACCCCAACAAAGATCAGGAGTCATTCTCATGCTGCCGTTTCTGCGGATGCTACATCCAGCCGCTTCCAAGCGCGGGGACGGCCTACGTCTCGAATTTCTCAGGAGGGAAATCGAGGAAACGCTGGACCTTACCGGCATCCGGTCAGAATTCGCCGCACTGCCTCCTGGCCGAGCGGTTACAATCCTGGATTCGTCGCAGTCACCGTCGGAATAGGCGCAATATTTCCTGTCGGCCGATACGGCGGCGGGTTCTGGTCGCTCCCGCTTGTTGGTCATCATAGAGGCTTCATCATGAATGCGAATAAAGCTCCCGAGACGGTCGATCATCGCCGCCGACGCATTGTTGGTGCAACGGCAATGACGTTCGCCGCCACCGAACTCGGCTTGAACGCACCGGCAGCCACTTGGACGGTCGAGGCGAAGGCATCCGCGATGCAACCCAGGCAGAAATCATTCGGCTCGCTCAGCCAGGTCAATGCCGGAAAGCTGAGCGTCGGATATGCGGAGCTAGGGCCCGCCGAAGGTGCCCCAGTGATCCTGCTTCATGGCTGGCCTTATGACATTCACACTTACACCGACGTCGCTCGCCTGCTTGCCGCAAAGGGGTACCGCGTGATTGTGCCCTACCTGCGCGGCTACGGCACTACGCGATTTTTGTCGGACGAGACGATGCGCAATGGCCAGCAGTCGGCGCTCGCCGCGGATGCGATCGCGCTGATGGATGCGCTGGGGATCGAAAAGGCCACGATCGCCGGCTGCGACTGGGGCGCCCGAACGGCCAATGTCGTTGCCGCGCTCTGGCCGGAGCGTTGCAAGGCGATCGTCTCGGTGAGCGGCTATCTAATCGGAAATCAGCAGGTCGGCGTGGTGCCGCTGCCACCGGAGGTGGAGCTTCAATGGTGGTATCAGTATTACTTCGCCACGGATCGCGGCCGCGCCGGCTACGAGAAATACACGCGCGATTTCGCCAAACTCATCTGGAAACTCGCTTCGCCGCAGTGGAATTTCGACGATGACACCTTCCAGCGCAGCGCCGCAGCCCTGGACAACCCGGATCACGTCAGCATCGTCATTCACAATTACCGCTGGAGGCTCGGCCTGGCACATGGCGAGCCGGAATATGACGTTCTGGAAAACCGGCTGGCCGAAGCTCCCGTGATCACAGTGCCGACCATTACCCTTGAGGGTGATGCCAATGGTGCACCCCATCCCGACAGCAGTTCCTACGCCAAGAAATTCTCGGGCAGATACACGCACCGGATCATCATCGGCGGTATCGGCCACAACTTGCCTCAAGAAGCCCCGCAAGCCTTTGCCCAGGCTGTCATCGACGTCAGCGAATACTGATCAGGCAAGCTGAGTGAGCTGCTGATGCCTGCGCTGGATGGGTGGCGAGGACATGATGGTTGCGCATTTGCGCTGAACGTCGAGGCGAGGCGCTGGTCCACATCGATGTTGCGCTTGACTCGTTCATATTATCCGTAATAAATCATACATATTGCCTCGAAAAAAGACGGCAGGTCTGGGAGGACCAATGAAAATCACGGCCATCAAGGCGCGCGTCTGCAATGCGGAAATGCGCAACTGGGTCTTCGTTCGCGTCGAAACCGACGAGCCCGGGCTGTTTGGCTGGGGTGAGGCAACGCTGGAATGGAAGACCCGAGCCGTCGTTGGGGCGCTTCAGGACCTTGAGGCCCTGCTCATCGGGCAAGATCCGCGCAATGTGGAGCAGTGCTACCAGATACTTACGCGGCACGGCTTTTGGCGTCTTGGCGTCGAGGGAATGTCCGCCGTCAGCGGCATCGAGATCGCGCTCTGGGACATATTGGGCAAGTCGTTGGGCGTCCCCGTCTGGCGCCTTTTGGGCGGTCGGGTCCGCGACTATCTGCGCACCTATACGCATCTCGGCCTCGGGGACATGAAGGCGGTCTATGAGACCGGATCCGCGGATGCCATCGTGGAACGCGGACGCATCGTGACGCAAGCAGGCTACGATGCGGTCAAGGTCGTCTGCATTCCCTACACCCACTACGTGTCTCCTGCGAAGGCAGTCGATTCTGTTGCCAACATGGTTGGCTCACTTCGCGAGGCGGTAGGCCCGGATATCGACATCATGGTTGATTTCCACGGACGCCCTGCATCGGTTAACGCGGCGATGGATTACCTCAAGGCAATCGAGCCGGCCCGCATCATGTTCGCGGAAGAGCCCGTGCCGCCCGAAGATGTTGCCGGACTGGCGCATATCACGGCGCGATCGGCCGTGCCGATCGCGTCCGGCGAACGGCTGATCGGGCGCCGCGAATTCACGCACTCGATCGCAGCCCGCGCCTTCAACATTGCCCAGCCGGATATTTGCCACACTGGCGGTCTGCTCGAGACAAAGAAGATCGCGGCCATGGCGGAAACCGCAGGCATCGGCCTTGCGCCGCACAACCCGCTCGGTCCGATCGCCGGTGTGGCTGCTCTTCATTTCGGCATATCGACCCCAAACGTTGTCATTCAGGAGGAGATGTCCGGTGCCGTCGCCTGGTACGACGATGTCGTTACCTGGCCAATTCGGCGCAAGCCAGGCCGCTGGGATCTGCCCGAACTGCCGGGCCTTGGCGTCACCGTCAAGGAGGACGTTATCGCGCGCCACCCCTTCAAGCAGGAAGTGCTGCATGCCCGCAACGCCGTCATGCCGGACGGCACCGTGGTCGACTGGTGAATGCAATGGCAGGCCGGCTGCAAGGAAAGATCGCAATCGTCACAGGCGCCGGCCAAGGCATCGGTGCCGCCACCGCCCGGGCTTTTGCGATGCATGGGGCAAAGACCGTCATTGCCGAACTGAATGCGGCAAGCGGCAAAGCGATCGCCGACGAACTGCGTGTCGGAGGCGCCGACGTATCGTTCGTCGAGACGGATGTCACGGACGCATCCGCGGTCGCGGACATGGTCGCCCGCACGATCACGAGCTATGGCGGCGTCGACGTTCTCGTCAACAATGCCGGTGCCAACGTCTTCTACGAACCACTGGCGATGCCGGATGAGGAATGGGACCGCTGTCTCAAGCTAGACCTCCAGGCCGCATGGTTCTGCGCCAAGGCAGTCTTGCCGACGATGCTGGCGAAGGGCTCGGGGTCTATCGTCAACATAGCGAGCTGTCACGCGTTCCAGATCATTCCCCGTACATTCCCGTATCCGGTCGCCAAGCATGCACTTTTGGGCCTGACCCGTTCGCTGGCCATCGAATATGCCGCGCGCGGTATCCGGGTGAACGCGATCGCCCCCGGCTATATCGAGACGCCGATCGCGGAAGCCTACTGGAACACATTCCCGAACCCCGCCGAGGAGAAGCGGCGAGCCTACGACCTTCATCCGCCCAAGCGCATTGGCCGGCCGGACGAGGTTGCAATGACGGCGGTTTTCCTCGCTTCGGACGAAGCGCCGTTCATAAATGCCGAGACGATCACCATCGATGGTGGGCGCTCGGTTCTCTACCACGACTAGCAACGACCATCGAGCTCTCAGGGAGGATCTTCATGAAAACCACAACAAAGGCTTTGGCGACATTTGCGGTACTGGCTGCCGGACTGATGAGTGGCGCAGCAAGCGCAGACGACATCAAGATCGGCTACATCAACAAGATGGGAGACCATCCATGGTTTGTCGCCGAAGTCGGCGGCGCCAAGAAAGCGGCCGAGGCGGCAGGGGCTGCGTTCGTGTCGCAGGACGTTCAGTTCGACGCCAATTTGACGATCACGACCTTCGATACGATGGTCGGCGATGGCGTAAAAGGCATCGCCATTGTCGTCCCCGACAAGGCGCTGGGACCGGTCATCGCCGAGAAAGCAAAGGCCGCAAAAATTCCCTTGGTGGCGGTCGACGACGACATCTACTACGAGGACGGCACTCAGGTCCCCTATGTCGGCATGAATGCCTACAACATCGGTGCGCGGGTGGGCGAAGAGCTTGCCAAGCTCTACAAGGCCGACGGCTGGGCGGGTAAAGAGGTGCGCATCGCGTCGATCGAGGACCGCAAAGCGGATACCTGCATGCAGCGCAACAAGGGCGCGGAAGAAGCATTCCTGAAGGCGGTGTCCGATTTCAAGCCGGGCAATATCGTTCGCGTCCCCTACGACAATACGATGGTCAACGCCATCGACGTGATGACCACCACATTGACGGCCAATCCCAGCGTCACGAACTGGATATTCTATTCATGCAACGATGATGGCGTGCTGGGTGGTGCGCGAGCCCTGGAAAACGCCGGCTATACCGCAGACCAGGGCATGGGGATCGGCATCGACGGGAGCCGCGCTTGTGACGCTTTCGGATCCGGAAAGCCCTCGGCGTTCCGTGGTACGATGTGGCTCAATTCGGAAAATCATGGCGCGCTGGCGGTGAAGATTCTCTTGGCCTCCATCAAGGACGGAACGAAGCTTCCCGTTCAGTCCTTCACGGACCCGGAATACATCACCGCCGAAAATTTTGCGTCGGACTACAAAGCCAAGCTCTGCCACTGAACCAGATATGCGTCATGCCGCAGGGCGCATGACGCTCTTTGGGCCGGCAGTTCGTCGGCAGGCACACGGGATCGATCCTCGGGAGTGAGCTTTGATGCAATCGGATTTCTTCTCGCTCGACAGGATATCGAAGCGCTTCGGCGTCGTGCAGGCGCTCGACAATGTCTCGATTGCCTTTCGGCCAGGAGAGGTGCTCGCTCTGGTTGGCGAGAATGGCGCCGGCAAATCGACAATGATGCGAATTCTCGAGGGCGTGTTCGCACCGGACACCGGCACCGTGCTGTATGGCTCCACGCCGATCGTTTTCAGCGAACCGCGCGACAGCCACAGAGCCGGAATACGCGTCATCCATCAGGAGCCGGAGATCGTTCCGAACCTGACCGTGGCCGAGAACATTTTCGTCGGCGAACTGCCACGGCTGGCAGGCGTCCTGCTCGACTGGCATAGGCTCGAGGAGCAGACCGACAAGGTGCTTGCGACCTTCGGCATGCAGCAGGATATGCGGGCGCGTCAACTCTGCAGCACGCTCGGCCCGGCACAGCGCCAGATGATCGAAATCATGCGCGCCATACGTGCTGGCGGCCAGCTGATCGCATTCGATGAGCCGACCTCGTCGCTGACCGACGACGAAGCGCGCCGTCTGTTTTCAGTAATTCGGCGGCTGCGCGAAGAGGGCACTTCGATCGTCTACATCTCTCATAGGCTGAACGAGGTCATCGACCTTGCGGATCGCATTGTCGTTTTGCGGGACGGCCGGCTGGTCGACGATTCCCGCGCGGACGGTGCCAGCGAGCAGACCATAGCCAAACTCATGGTCGGCCGTGACATCGCCGATCTGTTTACGCGCGAGACGTGGCAATCGGGGCTACCGTTGCTGGAGGTGGCGGGCTTGACCACCGACCACGTCACCGATGTGAGCCTCAAGGTCCGCCGCGGCGAGGTGCTCGGCATTGCCGGCCTTATGGGTGCGGGTCGATCCGAGCTGGCAAAGGCGATTGTCGGCTATGATCGGCGCCTCGACGGAACCATAACGATGAGCGGCGTGCCCGTTGGCCCCAACAGTCCGCATGCAGCGATCGTGGCAGGCATCGGCTTCGCCCCCGAAGACCGCAAGCACGAGGCCCTGCTGCTGTTCCGAAGCATTCTTGACAACGCCTCGCTTTGCGTGCCCGACAAGACGTCGACCTTCGGCTTCTTCAACCGGCGCAAGGCACTGGAGATCGTCTCACCGCTTGCAGCAAAGATGTCGATCAAGGCGCCCAACCTCGACGAACAGGTTTCGAAATTGTCGGGTGGCAATCAACAGAAGGTCGTTCTCGCGCGCTGGCTTGCCCGGCAGCCGATGCTTCTCATCCTCGACGAGCCGACCCGCGGCATCGACATCGGCGCCAAGGCGGAAATCTATCGCCTGATCGATGAACTCGCCGCAAGCGGTATCGGCATAATCCTGATTTCCTCGGAAATGCCCGAACTGATCGGGCTCGCCGACAGGGTGCTTGTCATGGCTGGAGGCCGGATCACGGCCGAACTTTCCCGCCCAGACATCGATGAGGCCACGATCCTGAAGCACGCCATGCCGCAATCTGTAGCATCGCTCGGAGGACAAATTCAGTGAACAGCCTTGAGCTCAGGACAGCAACAACACAAACCGGCAAAAGACGCCCTTCCTTGCGCATGGCAGAGCGCATCGGCATTCACAACATAAGCCTCCTGGTTGCTCTCGCCATTCTCGTGCTCATTTTCGGCACTCTGAGAGGCGACGTGTTCTTCTCGAGCCGAAACCTGCTGAACATCGGTCTGGGCATTACCATCCTGGGCGTCCTGGCGATGAGCCAGACCGTGGTCATCGTCGCCGGCGGGCTTGATATTGCCGTCGGCGCAATCGTCGGTCTGACCACAGTATCGACGGCAATGGCCATTCAGGCGACCGGATCGCCGGCAGCGGGCATTCTTGCCGGCCTGGTCCTGGGTGGTCTTGCCGGCCTCGTGAACGGCATCATCATCACCTACGGGCGGGTCAACGCTGTCATCGCGACTCTCGGTACGATGGCGATCTTCCGCGGCATCGCGTTCATCATATCCGATGGGCAATCGATCGCGATTTTCAGCGACACTTTCCGCTTCATTGGGATCGGACGAATCCTCGGCCTGCCTCTGCTGATCTGGATTCTTTTGCTGACCGCGATCGTGTTCCATCTCTTCCTTGCCCGCTCGATCGTTGGCCGCAACATCTATGCCCTGGGCGGCAATCCCGTTGTTGCACGCTTCTCCGGCATCAACATCAACCGCTACCGTGTCGGCATCTACATCATGAGTGGAGTGGCGGCCGGATTGGCCGGGATTCTGTTGGCTGCCCGTACCGGCTCGGGGCAGCCCGTATCCGGATCCCAAGGCCTGGAACTCGAGGCCATCACAGCGGCCGTTCTGGGTGGCTGCGCCTTGCAGGGCGGTAAGGGCACGATCGTCGGCGCACTACTGGGCGTCGCCATCATTGGTGTCCTCAACAACGGAATGATACTGACGTCCGTGCCAACCTTCTATCAGTTGCTTGCCAAGGGCTCGCTGCTGATACTTGCTGTGGTAATTGCCGAGTACCACTTGAACAGGACATGACGATGGACACGGCGATCGCTTCGACTGGCCAAGGCAAGCAGGACATTCCTGCCGCAGATGGCGCCACGTCATCGCTCAAGGATCGCATCGCACGCGATCTCGGACAGCGAATCCTCGCCGGCTCCTACGCGCAGCACTCCGTCTTGCCGACGGAAGCTGAACTTTGCGTTATCTACGGGGCGAGCCGCACGGCGCTTCGCGATGCTCTTCTGACGCTTTCGGCGAAAGGATTGATCGAGGCACGCAAGCGGGCCGGGACGCGTGTGCGCGTGTCGAGCGAATGGAACAGGCTGGATGCACAGGTTCTGGAATGGATGCGCGATATCGAGCCCGATCTCGATTTCGTCCGCGGATTGATAGAGGCGCGGCTGATCATTGAACCCGCGGCCGCCCACCTTGCGGCCAAGATGGCGACGTCAGGCGATCTCGCAGTCATCGAAGCCGCCTATGAGGCCATGCGCATTGCTCCGCAGGACGACCTTGCTGCGTGTCTCGATGCCGACGTCAGGTTTCATACCGCCATCCTTCGTGCCAGCCGCAACCCGGTGTTCGCCAATCTCGGCAATATGCTTGCTGCCGCCCTCAGCTTCTCCTTCCGATTGACCACATCGGCCACCGCTAATTACCAGCAGACGCTGAGCGCGCATGGCGACGTGCTGGAGGCAATCCGGATGCGCAGGGCCGACGACGCTCACGATCAGATGAAGGCGCTCATCGGGATCGCGTCGAACGACCTCCTTGCAGTGGCTCGCAAAGGCCGCCATCCACAGCCGATCGCCGCTGCCAAGGCCGATACCGTCTGAAACTGATGGTCCGAACGATCAAAATCGGAAGCGGAGACCTGTCCGCTGAAATCGTCCCGTCGCTTGGGGCAGGTCTTGCGAGACTGGACCATGGGCGCGTGCCGATCTTCAGGCCTTGGCCAAACGGCGGGAGCAGCAACCCATTCGACCTTGCCTGCAACCTGCTTTTGCCGTGGTCGAATCGCATCTCGGGCGGCGGATTCACATTCGACTCCAAATTCCACGAACTGCCTGCCAATGTTGCAGGCGAGCCATTTCCCGTTCACGGCAATGGATTTTCGAGCGAGTGGGACGTCGACAGCGTAGCGCAAGATAACGCAAAGCTGTCCCTTATCAGCAAAGGACCCGGCCCATACCGATATCGCGCCGATGTGAGCTACGCGCTAGCCAGACAAGGGCTCGAGCTGAAGCTTCGCATCGTCAATCGGGCCTCGGTCAGGCTGCCGTTCGGGCTTGGTATCCATCCATGGTTCCCGAGAACGGCACGGACCGCGCTTCATGCGCCGGCCTCGCAGGTTTGTCTCGAACTGCCCAGCCATCTCCCCGAACGGTTTGTGGATGTCAAAACCCGTCCCGATTGGGATTTCGGCGCCCCGGCCGTATTGCCGAGCGGATGGATAAACAATCTGTTTGCCGGCTGGGACGGCGTCGCTACCATATCGTGGCCGGAGCACAGTTGCAGCCTGCGGATTGAAGCTTCGTCGCCCTTGAACTTCTACCTGGTCTATTCGCCATCGGACGAGAGCGACTTCTTCTGTTTTGAACCGGTCAGTCATGCGGTCGATGCTCACAATCGTGGTTCGATCGACAAATGGAATGGACTGTCGGTGCTTGGCCCTGGCGAGAGTCTGGCAGCCCGTTGCAGCTTCGCCGTCAATTAGACGGACCTCTGCGGCGCCCTCGAGTTGGCGTATGTCGGTGTCGGCCAGCATGTCCGGTTAGCCGGCTTTTCGTCCAAAGTGAGCTTGGGAAGAGGGAACTCCGGCGACCGGGAACCCGTGAGCCCGTTCGACGTTTGCCGGATGTCGCTGCGCAGTTTGTCTGCTTGACGGCACGGTACGGGCCTACTCCGAATGTACCTGGCAGATTGGATCAATGACAGATGTTGACCCAAAGGAATTCGTGCTCGCAGGCATCGTCATGAAGCGACTGGTCTCCGGCGAACAGACGGGAGGCTTGTTGAGTCTCTTCGAAAACCGAAGCGACGGGCAGACGAAAACACCAATCCATGTTCACGCGAATGACGACGAGACAGTCTACGTCATCGAAGGGCAGTTGGCCGCAATTGTGGCCGGCGAGGTCCGAACGCTCTCGCCCGGTGAGAGCATGTTTTTGAAGCGCGGCATCCCGCACCAGCTCGTGAATCCCGGCAACCAGCCCGTTCGCTACATCCTGATAGACACGCCAAGTGTGTTCGAGCAG
The DNA here is from genome assembly GCF_040319995.1 of Mesorhizobium sp. M0815. Classification (NCBI taxonomy): domain Bacteria; kingdom Pseudomonadati; phylum Pseudomonadota; class Alphaproteobacteria; order Hyphomicrobiales; family Phyllobacteriaceae; genus Mesorhizobium; species Mesorhizobium sp. M0815. Next base: position 115,249 of record NZ_JAMYOU010000014.1, read on the forward strand.
TTCCTCGCCGAAGGTGGCCATGAACTCGGCAAGGGAGAGGTGGTCGGGCCGCCGACGCCTGCCGATATCGAGCGGCTCAAAGCAGCCGCGCCGAAATTTGGGATTACGCTTCTGCAAGACTGGCCAGCAAGAGGGTAAACGGTTTCGTGATAGCGGCTTGGATCGGCCGCTAAAGCCGATCCTTGCCCGAGAAACCACCATTGGCTAGCCATCCGCAATCCAATCCGAGAGGCTGCGGGCAAAACTTCGCGGCACGATGAGTTCGCACGCGGCCTCGCCGGTGCGCAGGAAGAGCACGGAGACATGATGGAAGGATGTCTGCACGGCGCGGCCCGGAGCGGCGGCCGGCGCGTGCCAGTCGACGGTAATGCAGCCGGACAGAAGCCTTGCGATGTCAGGGCCGGCCATTTTCAAACGAACACGACCTTCGCCGAGGGGAACAGAACAGCCGAGATCGGGGTCGACGGAAAGCGCGGGCGCTTGCGTGCCTTCGTCGAGAACCAGCCAGAGGCGGCGAGGTGCAATGCGGATGATTAGAAGCCCCTTGTGGCGAACCGTCTCTCCGACCGAAGCGGGAAGTTTCGTGCCGAGCGACGCCGAGACGCTCTTTTCGAATTGTCTCAGTGTCCCGTCCCAGCCCTCGATCTGGATAAGCGGACAATCGGCCACGGATAGGCTGAAATCCCGAGAAGAGGTCAAGCTAGTCATGCAGCCGTTCTCCCTGTGGATCGAGGAATACTGGCGAGACAATGCGGGCGCGAACTGTTTCGGCCTTCATCGGATAGACCGCCACGACCTCGCTTCCTTCTGCCGCGACATCGCCGGCAAGCAGGGCCAGCCCGACATAATGGCCGCGCTCGGGGCTGAAAGTGACGGAGGTGATGCGACCGCGCCCATGGCCATAGGGTTTCTCATCCGGCAGGAACAGGATGGCGCCGCCGCGCAGGCGTTTTCCGTCCTCGATGCATTCCAGTCCGACCAGGCGCTGCCGGTTGGGCGCGTGGAGGGCAGGGCGCCGTCGCAGGACGTCGCCGACGAAGCCGCTGCGCTTGCCGGCCATGCGGCCGAGGCCGAGATCGTCGAGCGTCGTGCGTCCATCGATTTCAGGTCCGGCGACATGGCTCTTTTCGACGCGCAGCGCACCTAGCGCCTCGACGCCGTAAGGCTTCAGGTCGAATGGTCTGCCGGCTTCGAGCAGACGGCTCCAGAGCTGTTCACCGGCAGTGGCGCCGGTATAGACTTCGTAAGCGCGCTCGCCGGAATAACTGAGACGTAGGATGCGGAGCGCACGGCCCCCCCATTCGCTTTCGAGTAGTCCCATATGCGAAAGCGCCGCGTCGGAAACGTCGAGAGCGGGAAACGCTGCATTCAGGATCGCGCGGCTGTTAGGCCCGGCAACCGACATCGCCGCCCATTCGTCGCTGACCGAAGTGACGGCCACGCGCAAATCCGGCCAGGCCGTGTCGAGCAGGAATTCGAGACGCGACAGCACATCGGCGGCCTTGGCGGTCGAAGTGGTCATGAAGAACCGGTTTTCCGCCAGCCGCGTCGTGGTGCCGTCGTCGAAGACGATGCCGTCGTCGCGCAGCATGACGCCGTAGCGGGCGCGGCCGACCGCCAGCTTGGCAAAGCCGTTGGCGTAGACGCGGTCGAGGAAGATTGCCGCATCCGGGCCTTGGACGTCGATCTTGCCGAGCGTGGAGATGTCCATCAGCCCCGCGGCCTGACGTACATTCCGCATTTCGGCGACATAGGCTTCATTCACGTCATGTCCGGACTGCCGGTAGAAATAGGGCCGCATCCAGAGCCCCACCTCGAGCATCTCGGCGCCGTTGGCCATGTGCCAGTCGTGCATTGGCGTGCGGCGGATCGGCTTGAAATGATGGCCCATGGCGCGCCCGGCAAGCGCCCCGATGGCAACTGGCGTATAGGGCGGGCGGAAGGTCGTGACGCCGGTCTCGGGAATCGTTGCGTTGCGCAGCGCCGCCATCGCGGCAAGCGCCGGAAAATTGCTGGTCTTGCCTTGATCGGTACCCATGCCGAGCGTGGTGTAGCGCTTCAGATGCTCGACCGATTCATAGCCCTCGCGATGGGCGAGTTCGATATCCCTCGTCGTCACATCCATCTGAAAATCGACGAAGGCTTTTCCATGTCCGACGGAAGGCGCTTCGCGAAGTAGCGTCGTGGCGGTGTCGCCGAGATCGAGTTTGGCCGGAGCGGGAACCGGCGCCGACTTGCCGCCGGAGGCTGCCGCGTCGATGCCGGCGCGATGACCGTCCTCGATGGCATCGGCAGTTGCATAGGCCCCAATCATCGCGCCGGCACCCAGCCGGCCGGCCGGAAACGCGCCCGGCACGAAGCCGCCGATATCGTCGCGATAGACAGGTTTGACACCGAGGTGCGAGGTGAGATGCACGGTTGGCGACCAGCCGCCGGACACGCAGACCAGGTCGCAGGCGGCCGAGGACTGGCCCTCCGGCCCGTTGAGCGTTACGTGCCTGACGGCATGGCCGCCGTGCAGGTCGACGATCCGCGTCCCGGCCCGTATCATTACGCCGAGCCGTGCGGCTTCCGCGGCAAGTGCTGCGGGCGGGACTGCGCGCAGATCCGCAACCGTCACCTCCGCGCCGGCTGCGGCATAGTCGAAGGCGGTGCGCCAGGCACCGTCATTGGTGGTGGCGACAATGATTTTCTTGCCCGGCAGGACAGCGAAACGGTTGAGATAGGTCCGGGCGGCTGAGGCAAGCAGGACGCCGGGCCGGTCATTGTTCGAGAACACCATCGGTCGCTCGATGGCGCCAGTGGCGAAAACGATCGAGCGGGCGCGCAGCATGGTGACCGTTTGCCGCGCCTCGCCGTTCGGCTTCGGACCGGTTGGATCGCGCTGTTCGACCAGCCCGATGACATTGCCGTCATAGCTGCCGAAAGCGGTTGTCCGCTTCATCAGCACGACGGTTTCGAAGCCCTTCAACTCGGCCTCGGCCTGCCTCAACCATGCGGCCGCTGCGCTGTCGGACGGTTCCGCCAGAAGCTGGCCGCCAAGCAGGAAATCCTGCTCGATCAGCGCGACCCGCGCCCCGGCCGCGGCGGCTGCCCGCGCTGCTGACAATCCCGCCGGGCCGCCGCCGACAATTGCGACATCGGCGAAAGCATGACGAACCTCGTAGCGGTCGGGATCCGGGCCGGTGCCGGCTCTGCCCAGACCGGCCGCCTTGCGGATAAAGTGCTCGTAGAACATCCAGGCGCGGCGCGTCGGGCCCATGAAGGTCTTGTAGTAGAAGCCGGCGGACAGAAACGGCGCCAACAGCCCGTTGACGCTTTGTACGTCGAAGGCCAGCGATGGCCAGCGATTCTGGCTTTCCACGTCCATGCTGTTGGCGAGTTCCAGTGTCGTCGCCGGCAGGTTCGGCTCGCGCCTGCCTGCGATCCCGAGCGTAACCAGCGCATTCGGTTCCTCCGGCCCGGCGGAAAAGATGCCGCGCGGGCGATGATATTTGAAGCTGCGCCCGACGAGAGTGACGCCGTTGGCGAGCAGCGCGGAGGCAAGGGTGTCGCCGCGATATCCAATCAGCTTGCGGCCGTCGAAGGTGAAATCGAGCGGCACCTCGCGACTGATACGGCCACCCACCGGCAGGCGTTTGCGGTTCGAACTCATGCCGGTGATTTCCTGAGAGTTGATTTCCTGGCGAAGTCGACTGATGCGACGGCATGGTTGCGGGTGTCGCGTTCGACCACCAGCCATTGCCGGCAACCGGTCACGTGCTGCCAGTATTCACGGTGCGGGCCGGCCGGGTTTGTCCTGATATAGACGTAACGGTACCAGGCCTCCGGATCGGGATCGTCATGGGCCGGACGCGTGACCGAGGCATCGCCGCCGTAGCGGAACTCGTCATGGTCGCGCGGGCCGCAGCAGGGGCATTCGATGCGCAGCATTTTGTTCCGCCTCCTATTGCAGCCAAGCGGAAGGGCCGACGCCGGCCTCATCGAGCGTGTGGCCGGTGCGGAAACGATCGAGCCCGTAGGCCGCGATCAAGGGATGCGGCTTGCCGGTGGCGATCGTGTGGGCGAAGCACCAGCCGGAAGCTGGCGTTGCCTTGAAGCCGCCATAGCACCAGCCGCCGTTGAGATAGAGGCCGTCGATCGGCGTCCGGCAGATGATCGGGCTGGCATCGGGGGTCATGTCCATGACGCCGCCCCAGTGGCGCAGCAGGCGGACGCGCGAAATACACGGCATCAATGCAATCGCCGCCTCCGCCACCTCGCGCACGACGCCGAGATTGCCGCGCTGGGCGTAGGAATTGTAGCCGTCGAGATTGCCGCCGAAGACCAACCCGCCCTTGTCGGACTGGCTGACATAGAAGTGGTCGGCGCCATAGGCGACGACGTGATCTACCAGCGGCTTCAGCGGTTCGGTGACAAAGGCTTGCAGGACGTGGCTTTCGATCGGCAGTTCAAGGCCGGCCTTGGCACCGAGCACGGATGTATGCCCGGCAACAGCGAGGCCGACCTTGCCGGCGCCGATCCGGCCTTTCGTCGTTTCGACGCCGACGATACTGTCGCCGTCGCGGAGGAAGCCTGTCACCTCGCAGTTCTGGATGATGTCGACGCCATGGCTATCGGCGGCGCGCGCATAGCCCCAGGCGACGGCGTCGTGGCGTGCCGTGCCCGCCCGGCCCTGGAAGATGGCGCCATGGATCGGGAAGCGGGCAGTGTCGGAAAAATCGAGATAGGGCACCAGCCGGCGCACCTCTTCGCGGTCGAGGATATCGGCATCGATGCCGTTCAGCCGCATGACGTTGGCGCGGTGGCTGAAACCGTCGAGCTGATCGGCCGAATGCGCTGTGACGAGCTGGCCGCGCTGGGAGAACATGACGTTGAAATTCAGCACCCGCGACATGGTCTCCCAGAGCTTCATCGAGAATTCGTAGAACTGGGTGTTGCCGTCGAGCAGGTAGTTGGAGCGGATGACGGTGGTGTTGCGGCCGACATTGCCGCCGCCGACATAGCCCTTTTCGAGCACCGCGACGTTGCGGATACCGTGGTTATCGGCAAGGTAGAAGGCGGTGGCGAGGCCGTGTCCACCGCCGCCGATGACGATCACGTCATAGGACGGTTTTGGCTCCGCCGCCCGCCAGGCGCGCTGCCAATTCTTCTGGCCAGACAGCGCGTTGCGGAAAATCGAGAGTGCCGAGTAGCGCGCCATACGTGCGGGCCTATCGAACGATCGGGCCGGCCGGCGTGCGGGTGAGCACTTCAGCACCCGCGTCGGTCAAAAGCACCGTGTTGGAGACGAAGTCATCGCCGCGACCGGTTCCCATCAGCCACGACAGGATGTGGAAGCTCATCCCGGTCTCGATCTCAAGGTCGGAATCGTGCCTCAAGCCGGTCACCGAATTGCCGCCGGTCCATGATGGCGGCTGGCCAGCGCCAACTAGGTAACCGCAGTGATGGCGGCGATAGTGGGAAAGACCGGCCTCGTCGGCGACGGCCTGCCAGGCGGCGTAGACATCGCGCGCCTTGGCGCCCGGCCGCAGCGCCTCGACGACAGCGTTGAACGCCTTGGCGGTCACCGTCGCCATTGTGGCGTCTTCGTCGCTGATGTGGCCGATGCGAACGAGCCGGCCGAGCGGCGCGTGGTAGCGTGAGATGCAGCCGGACAGTTCGACGAAGACCGGCTCGCCCTTGCGGTAGATACCGTCGCCCCAGGTCGTGTGCTCTTCACCGAGGCGCGCGGCCGGGCGGATGAACGGTCCGAAGCCCGGCGCATGACCGCCGGCGCGGATCATTGCCGCAACACATTGGGCGGCGACCTCCTGTTCGGAAGCGCCATCCGAGATCGCGGCGATCGCGGCACTGGCGGCGGCGTCCGTCACCTTTGCGGCGCGCCGCATCAGCACCTGTTCCTCGGCGCTCTTCACCCGCCGCATCTTGTCGATCAGACCGGAGACGTCGCTCCACTTGGCATCCGCTTGCATCTGGAGTGCTACGGCAAGTCCATGGCTAAGGCCGGCCGTCCAGTATTCGAGGCCGATCCGCTTGCTGGACAGGCCGAGCTCCGCAAGGACCCGCGCGGCAAGGTCGGCCGCCGTTTCGCTGTCGGAGTGGCCACGGAATTCCGCTGCCTTCACCCGCTTCTCGATGGTCACCTTTTCCATCGAGCGGGTGACCAGGACAGGTTTTCCCTGGAGCGGGACGATCAGCAGGTGAGGGGCAAAATACCCCCAGTGATCGAGCCCGGTGAGATAGAAGACGTTCTCCGGCGAGGCGAAGACCGCCGCGTCGAGCTCACGCTCGGCCAGTGTAGTACGGACCTTGGCAAGGCGGCCGGCGATTTCGGCTTCGGAAAAGGGATTACGGTCCATCGGGCGTCCTCGTGCTTGTTGCCGGCTTGGTGGCAGGCATGGTCTTTTCGGCAGCCGGCTTCCCGGCCGCCATGTCAATCGATAACGATGAGTTCGCGCGCCACATCGCAGAGGCGTTCGCCGCCGCGTTCCGTGACGACGAACGATTCCGAGATGGCGATGCCGAAATCGTCGAGCCAAACGCCGGCCATGAAATGGAAGCACATCCCAGGCTGCATCTCGGTGGTGTCGCCGGGACGAAGGCTTGCGGTGCGTTCACCCCAATCGGGCGGGTATGCGAGCCCGACCGGATAGCCGACGCGGCTTTCCTTCTTCAGTCCGTTCCTCCGCAGGACTGCCTGCCAGACGGCTTCCACCTCTTCGGCGGTGTTGCCGGGGCGCGCCTTCTCGAGGCCAGCGTCGACGCCCTCGACGATCGCCTTGGCCATGTCGAGGATGGCTTGCCGCGGCTTGCCGAAATGTACCGTCCGGGTCAGGGCTGCATGATAGCGGCGGCGCACGCCGGCGATCTCCAGAATGGCGAGGCCGCTGTCCGGCAGCGGCGCGTCGGACCACGTCAGATGCGGCGTGCTGGTGCCTTCGCCAACGGGCATCAGCGGACAGATCGCGGCATAGTCGCCGCCCGCTCCGGGCACGCCCATGATCTGTGCGTGATCATGGTTCTGAGGCACACCGGGTCGCATTTTCTCGATGGCGCGGTTCATTGCATGCGTGCAGATCGCACCCGCCTCGCGGATCAGCACCAGCTCGGCTTCGGATTTCACCAGCCGCGCCCAATTGACGAGATCGTGGTTGTTGGCGAAGTGCGCGTCGGGCAGCCCCTCGACAAGGTGGGCGTGGCAGCGCGCAGTGTAATAATGCGCGTCCATCTCGACGCCGATGCGGGCCTTTCCCCAGCCGCGCGACCGGATCAGTTGCGCGAGTTCGTCATAAGGGTGTTCGACCGGCTGCTGCACCAGCCGTTCCGAGAACGGCACGATGTTTGTCTCGGGCAGGCCGGTGGTTAGGCGTGCGCTCTTGGCATCCTGCGCCCTGCCGAACCAGATCGGCCGGTCCTCCTCCAGATGGACGAGCACGCACTGCGGAACGTAGAACGACCATCCGTCATAGCCGGTCAGCCAGCACATGTTGGCTGGATCCTGACAGACGACGAGATCGAAGCCGGCTTTTTGCATGCGTGTCTTCACGCCGGCCAGGCGCTGCCCATACTCCGCTTGCGTGAATGTCCCGAACTCGTTCGCGGTCGCCACCGAAGTCCTGCCTTCTGGGTACGCTGTTGCCCTCTTGTAAATGGGCAAACCAGGCGAAATTGTGCACAACTCGACGTCAAGTTTGTTGGATAACTACGAATTAGCGCCGAATTTACACGGTTTCTATATCTCTGCTTGCGAAATGTCTAGGGCAGTTGTATACGTCTGATCAAGCAGGCGTCGACCTCGAAGAAGGCCGCGCCCTGGGAACCATCCACAGTTGTTCAATGGGAGAAAAGCATGCTCAAATCATCGATATCGCGCCGCATGGTCGTGAAAGCGGCTGCCTGCATCGCGCTCGCCGCGACGTCATTGACGTCGCTGTCCGCTCACGCGGAAACCACCCTCGAACGGGCCAAGAAGGACGGCTACATCCGCGTCGGTTTCGCCAACGAGGCGCCGTTCGGTTACGCCACGCCAGACGGCAAGCTGACCGGCGAAGCGCCGGAAGTCGCCAAGGCGGTGCTCGCCAAGATGGGCATACCGCAGGTCGACGGTGTTTTGACCGAATTCGGCTCGCTCATTCCGGGTCTCAAGGCCGGCCGCTTCGACATCATCGCCGCCGGCATGTTCATCACTCCGAAGCGCTGCGCTGAGATCAACTACTCCGAGCCGTCCTACGGCATCGGCGAGGCTATGCTGGTGGCAAAAGGCAATCCGAAAGGCATCAAGGATTTTTCCAGCATCAAGGACAATCCGGATCTCAAGCTTGCCGTGATGGCCGGCGCCGTCGAAGGCGGCTTCGCCAAGGAAGCGGGCGTTGCCGGTGGGCAGATCGTCTCCTTGCCCGACCAGTCCAGCCTGGTCGCCGCCGTCCAGTCGGGCCGCGCCGACGCTGCCGCACTGACCGCTCTTTCGATCGCCGACATGGCCAAGAAGGCCGACGGCGTCGAATCGACCAAGCCCTTCGGCGAGGTCGCCGGCAAGTCGGTGAAAGGTCATGGCGGCTTCGGCTTCCGCAAGGAAGACACCGACCTGCAGGAGGCGTTCAACGCCGAGCTGAAGAAGTTCCTCGGTTCGGCGGAGCATATCGCGCTGGTCGAGCCACTCGGCTTCGGCAAGGACTATCTCCCCAACAAGACCACCGCAGAGCTCTGCGTTGGCAAATAGGTTCCCAACTGCTGGCGGCGCGAAAGCGCCGCCCTTTTTCCCCGGGGGAATCGCATGGGTATCCGTACGCTCGTTGCCATGCTGGTCATCGCGCTCGTCGTGATCGGCGCCTTGGCAACACAGGAAAGCTACCGAGTGTTCATGCCGGGGCTGCTGCAAGGCGCGGTCCTGACAGTCGAGATCGCCGTCCTCGGCAGCCTGCTCGCAATTATCATGGGCGTGCTTGCAGCACTTGCAAGGATGTACGGCCCGACGCCGCTCAGATGGCTGGCCACGGTTTACGTCGAGATCTTCCGCGGAACGTCGGCACTGGTGCAATTGTTCTGGCTGTTTTTCGTGCTCCCGCAATTCGGCGTCACGATCAACGCGTTCGTTGTGGCGGTGCTCGCACTCGGCCTGAATGTCGGCGCCTACGGATCGGAGTGCGTGCGCGGCGCGATCCTGTCCGTCGCCCGCGGGCAGTGGGAAGCATGTACGGCATTGAACATGAGCCGCCCACAGATGTTGCGCCGGATCATCCTGCCGCAGGCCTTTGTCGCGATGATCCCGCCCTGGGGCAATCTGTTCATCGAGCTTCTGAAATCGACAGCGCTGGTTTCGCTGATCACGCTTTCGGACCTCGCCTTCAAGGCGCAGCAAATGAACCAGAACACGTTCAAGACCATTCCGATCTTCACCCTCGTCCTTTTGATGTACCTGGCAATGTCGCTGGTTGTGACCATCGGCATGCGGCTTCTCGAAAGGCGGGCGTCGCTCGGACTGGCGCGGGGGAAGGCGGCATGATCTGGGATTGGGGATTTGCCCTGGAAATCCTGCCGGTGCTCGCCCGCGCCGCCATCATTTCCATCGAGGCGACGCTGATCGGTTTTGCGCTTGCGGCCTCGCTCGGCCTGGTGCTGGCGGTCGTCCGCATCGCCGTGCCATGGACCAGCTGGACGATTTCGGTGCTGGTCGAGCTGATCCGCTCGACCCCGCTGCTCATCCAGATATTCTTTCTCTATTTCGTCTTTCCGAAATTCGGTGTCGTGCTCGACGCCTTCACCGCCGGGGTGCTGGCCATCGGTATCCACTACGCCGCCTATTGCTCCGAGGTTTATCGCGCCGGTTTCGACAACATCCATCGCGGCCAGTGGGAAGCCTCGATCGCGCTCAATCTCTCGTCCTGGACGACGTTTCGCGACATCATCATCCCGCAGGCGATCCCGCCGATCGTTCCGGCGCTCGGCAATTATCTGGTGGCCTTGTTCAAGGAGACGCCGTTGCTTTCCGCAATCGCCGTGATGGAACTGATGCAGACTGCCAAGATCATCGGCTCCGAAACGTTCCGCTACACCGAGCCGATCACGCTGGTCGGCCTGTTTTTCCTTGCCATGAGCCTGGTTTCGGCGGCGCTCATCCGCTCCCTCGAAGGGCTGCTCAACCGGAGGACCACGCGATGACGGAACAACCGATGGTCCGCTTCGACAATGTATCGAAACGCTACGGCACGTTAACCGTTCTCGACGGGCTCAATCTCGAAATAGCGCGCGGCGAAAAAGTCTCCGTCATCGGTCCGTCGGGTTCGGGCAAGACGACGGTGTTGCGCATGCTGATGACGCTGGAAACGATCAATGACGGCGTCATCTGGGTCGAAGGCGAGCCGCTGACCCATATGGAGAGGAACGGCAAGCTTGTTCCCGCCGATCTCGCCCATATCCGTAAGATCCGCGCCAAGATCGGCATGGTGTTCCAGTCGTTCAACCTGTTTCCGCATATGACGGCGATGCAGAACTGCATCGAGGCGCCGATAACGGTGCTCGGCATGAAGCGGGCGGACGCCGAGGCAAGAGCGGCGGAGCTGCTGGAGCTGGTCGGTCTGGCCCAGAAGAAGGACCACTATCCGTCACAGCTTTCCGGCGGCCAGCAGCAGCGTGTCGCCATCGCCAGGGCGCTTGCCATGCGGCCCAAGATCATGCTGTTCGACGAGGTGACGTCTGCGCTCGACCCGGAGCTTGTCGGCGAAGTGCTGCAGGTGATAAGGCAGATCGGCCGCGAGCATGATCTAACCATGCTGATGGTCACCCACCAGATGGGCTTCGCCAAGGAGTTTTCCGACCGCGTTTGCTTCTTCTATCAAGGCAAGATCTGCGAGCAGGGGCCGCCAAGCGAACTGTTTGGTGCTCCCAAGAACGAGCGGACACGGCAATTCCTGCACGCTGTCCTGGAGGCTGGGTGACGATCGAGACAAAGGCCAAGCCGCCCACGACGGTGACCGCCGCGCCGCCGCGCCCGCTCTCCGCGCGAGAGCGGTTCGAGCGCATCTACCGGATATTGCGCGACCGCATCTGTCTGCTCGTCTATGCGCCGGGAAGCCGTCTGTCCGAGGAAGAACTTGCCCAGGAATTCGAGATCAGCCGCACGCCGGTCCGGCGTGTCCTGGCGCGCCTTGAATCCGAGGGTCTGGTTCAATCCGTCCACGGCGTCGGCACGATCGTCACCGACGTCGATATCGAGGAATTGCAGCAGGTCTATCATTTGCGCCTGGAGCTGGCGCTCCTCGTCGGCAAGCTTTCACCGATCCCGCGCACGGCGGACGACCTCGACCGGATACGGGCGCTCATCGCGCGCTGCGATGCCGATATACTCAATCCCGACCAGCGCGCTTTCCTGCGCCTCAACATGGACTTTTTTTACGAGCTCACGGCGATGACCGGCAACCAGCCACTGCGCGAGATCAGCGAGCGCCTGTATTTTCAGGTTGCGCGCGTCGTCCTGAAGCTGATGCCGCAATTGGGCCTTGTCGAGGAATTCACCGCGTTCCGCCGCGAAATGGAAGAGGTCCTTGCCGCCGCCGAGATCGGCGACTGGGAGTCCATAGGGCACATAAGGCGGGCGCATATCTCAATGAGCTTCCGCCGCATGATGCGCCATGCAGGCGAGGCGAATCTGGATAAAGCTACACAATCAGCCCCTTAAGACTGGTGGACTGCCGTCGAGCTGGCTTCGTTTGCCAGGGAAAGCATGGCCGCCCGCCCCGATGCCGACAGAATTTGCCAGCACTGGGGATGACTAACGCCGTTCGATACTGCAGGTCCGCGCCGCCCTAAAGAGAATCCTCACTCGGTATGTTGGCGGGGTTCCAGACGACCTCCCACAGGTGTCCGTTCGGGTCGCGGAAGTATCCGGCATACCCGCCAAAGAACGTGTCCCGGGCAGGCCTGATGATCTCGGCTCCGGCACGGGCGGCCTCATCCATCACTTGATCGACTTCCTCGCGGCGCACAACGTGTGGCCGATTGTGAACGAGGTCGAACTGATCGGCGCTTTGGGCAGGCCGGTGTCGTAGGCGAGGTCGTCCTGAGCCCAGATCGCGAGCTTCAACCCGCCGGACAGCGTGAAGAACGCGACGGCGCCATGCTCGAATTCGCGGCCGATGATCCCTTCCGTCGGCAAGCCGAGGCCGTCGCGGTAGAACACGAGGCAACTCTCGAGGTTGGCGACAGCGATCGTCAAAACCGAAATGCGCGGTTTCATGGCAGTCTCCTCTGGTTGTCGGAGACACCAGGATAAAGTCGGGCGACAGTGAAGACTTGAACAAAACGGCCAAAAGCGTGCCGCCAAGTCGAAGAACGCGCCGAGGTTTCACTCGCCGTGCAGCAGGTGATGAATCTGTCGCGGGGTGCTTCCTGTCAGGCGTCGGCTCTCGCGAACAAGATGCGCCTGGTCGGAATAGCCCGCCTCGGCTGCCAGGATGGCCGTAGCGCTGTTCGATTGGTTCGAAAGCCGCAGAAAGCGCTGGTAGCGGAGGATACGTTCAAGCGTCTTGGGGCCATAGCCGAAGCTCTCGTCGAAGCGCCGGCGCAACGTCCTTTCGCTCATCTCGAGGGCGCGCATCAACCAAGGGACGAGAGGCGCGTCGGGTGGCGGACCGCGCTCGATCAAGCGATATGCCGCCTGCATGGGAACGTCTGGGGCGTCGGAGGCCATCTCCTCGGCGACGACCTGTTGGAGCGAGCAGGCCAGATCTTCGAGATTGTCGCTGGCGCGCACGCGGCTGGCGAGGCGCCGAGCTCGCGCTCCCCACAAATCGTCGAGCGACAGCCGCTGACCGACCAGCTCGATTTGCGGCACGCCGAGCCATGCCGCCGCCGTGGCAGGATGGAAGCGCAAGCCGATCACGACCTCGTCCGCCGCTAGAACCTCGGTCTGCGGCTCCTTGTCAGGTCCGGCAATTCGGAAGCTGCCTCCGATCCATTGCAGATCGATCGTTGCGTCGGGCATGACGACGATTGGCGGTGAGCCCGCCGGGTCCATTCGATGCACCCACACCGAAGCGAAGGTCCCGCGAAGCCGCGCCGACACTGGACGTTGCTGAAATGTGCCCGTTGCCTGCGCTGGGACGGGATCGCTCATCTCGCTCCCCTTCGGATTAGCGGCGGTGAACCTACGGCGCAGCGGCTGCGCCCGGCCGTCGCTCGAGACAACAATCTGCACGACCGACAACGTCTGCCAATCGAGAACGGTTGCAAGAATGGGTTGTTTTCTTCCGGCCGGAACGAAGAGGGCAGATGAGGGGTGATGTCACGTGCATCGCCATCGGCAGCGCCGTTTGCTGCTCATACGTCGATGGCCGTTTTGTTCAATCCGGCAAACGAGATGCGTGCTTATCTTTCGGCGTCGTACATCACACGAGAGGTATGCGTCATGAGCAACAACAACGAGCAACGGATCGACTACGTCGAATTCAACGTGAAAGACATTCAGCGGTCACGCGACTTCTACGGAAAGGCCTTCGGCTGGACCTTCACTGACTACGGCCCGCAATATTGCGAGTTCAACGACGGGCGCTTGTCAGGCGGCTTTGCGGCTGGCCCAGCGAGGTCCGGAGGAGGCCCGCTCGTCATTCTCTATGCCGATGATTTGCCGGCAACGGTCAAGCGTGTCGAGCAAGCGGGAGGCAAGATCGTCAGGCCGATTTATGGGTTCCCCGGCGGCCGGCGCTTTCATTTTGCGGACCCGGACGGTTACGAGCTAGCGGTTTACACCGAAGACGGCACCAAGGAATGATCGCGGTCCTCCACCACCTCGGACTGGTTTTGCTCGGCGGCGTCTTTATCTGGGCAGGCGCCGAGCATTTCCTCAGATTCCGGGCGATTGCAGCGTCCCTGGCCGAACGGGGCTTTCCTGCTCCCAAGCCTCTTCTCGCGGCCGGATCGGTGCTTGAGATCGGCGGCGGCTTTTGCCTCGCAACGGGCCTTGGTGGACCCTTTCCCGCCGCGGCTTTGGCCGTCTTCACCATCGCGGCGTCTTTCATGGCGCTCAATTTCTGGCGCTACAGCGGCTATGAACGCGAAGCCCTTCGTACCGGCTTCACCATCAATGTTGCCGTCTTGGGCGGGTTGATTGTCGCCGCGACCACTAGCCTGTGATCATCGTTTCGAGGCGGCGGCTTCGTCTTCATCTGCCATCAGCCGCCGGTCGTTGGCGATCCGTGTCTTTGCAGCATTCGCCTATCGCTGCCAGAAGGGCAGCTTGGCGATCTCTTCCTCGGCCTGTCGTCTCGTCAGACCGATATCGTCGATCAGATGGGGATTGGTCTCCGCCAATCGCTTGAGGTCCCAGCGAAAGCGTGTCGGCTCGCGCCAGGCCGCGATAATGTTTCGCAGCGTCGCCAGGCTGTGGTGCCGACGCGACACTTCCGCCAGCCGAGCTGCCTTATGCTGGCCCGAGGCAAAGGTAGGAATATCGTTCATGGCAAACCTCCATATGGTTTGAGGTCCAATACGATTTGGGAGGACCCTCGACCTGAAAGAGGAGGAATTCTGCAGGATACGAACAGCGCCGTAATTAAGCTCTCCCAAATAGTTCTCAAAACTTCCAAACGGGCTATAGATGCGCCGTATGCAGGGATCGCGCTTTGCCTTTGGACCGTTCGCGCTTGATCCGGGCGCGGGAACGCTCCTCCGGAACGGTGTCCCCGTTGCCGTTGGCTACCGCGGGCTAAAGCTGCTTGCGGCGCTCGTCGGACGGTCCGGCGAAATCCTGAGCAAGGCTGAGTTGATGGACGCGGCGTGGCCGGGCACCGCCGTCGAGGAGGGCAACCTTACCGTCCAGATAGCGCTGCTGCGGAAGCTGCTTGGTCCGGCCGCCGACGGCGGTGAATGGATCGTCACGGTTCCGCGCATCGGCTACCGCTTCACGGGCGCCGTCGAACAGCTCGGCGGCGCGAAGCGAAAACCTTTGCCACTGCCCGGCAAACCATCGATAGCCGTGCTGCCCTTCGTTAATGTCAGCAACGATCCCGAGCAGGAATCCTTCGCCGATGGGTTGACCGAAGACCTGATCACGGACCTGTCGAGGATCTCCGGCCTGTTCGTCATCGCACGCAACTCGGCCTTTGCCTACAAAGGAAAGGCGATGGACGTGCGCGGGATCGCTGGGGAACTTGGCGTGCGCTACCTGCTGGAGGGAAGCGCAAGACGCGCCGCTGGGCAGGTGCGCATCAATGCACAACTGGTCGACGCGGCGAGTGGCGATCATCTATGGGCGGAACGCTTCGATCGCAGCCTGGAAGATATTTTTGCCGTTCAGGACGAGGTCACCGGCAAGATCGTCGAGGCGCTGCTCGGCCGGCTACGCGCACCACCGCCGCGCAATCGGCCCAAAAATCTCGAGGCCTACGATCTGTGTGTGCGCGCGCGCAAGCTGATGGACGATTCGCCGCAGACGGCGCGGGAAGCGCATCTGATGCTCACCCGCGCGGTTTCGCTCGATCCGGAATATGCCGAGGCCTATCGCTGGCTTGCCATGAACCACTGGATGGGATGGGTGCATTCCGGCGGACCAACCGAAACGTCCCGTAGCGTTGCTTTGGAGCTGGCGCGCAAAGCCGTGGCGATCGATCCCAACGATGCCGGCTGCCGCTGGGTCTTGGCTTACCTGCTTGCCTATGAGCGCAGCTTCGCCGAGGCGGATGCGGAATTCGCCAAGGCCATCGAGCTCGACCCGAACGAGGCCGATGCCTGGGCGGCACTGTCCGATATCGCGATCTTGGCGGGGCAGGTCGAGGAGGGCCTTGAGCACATCCGCAAGGCCTTCCGGCTGAACCCGTTTCCGGCAAGTTGGTATTATCTGACGCTCGGGCAGGCGCAATACGCGGCCCGCGAATACGAGGCTGCTGTCGAGACACTGCGCAGGGACGAGACTTATCGTACAAGCTCACGCCGTTTCCTGGCGGCAAGCCTTGCCCAACTCGGCCGGCTCGACGAGGCGCGTGCGGAGGTCGAACTGTTCCTCGTCGGCAACCCGCATTTCACAATCCGCCACTGGGCCGCGACTGAGCCATTCCGCGACGCTGCGACGCTTGAGCATTTCGTCGATGGCTTCCGCAAGGCTGGTCTTCCGGAGTGACGCGCCGGCGCACCGTTCGTGCGACCTTACTCTCCAAAGCGACCCGTGGCGTCACGATCGCGCTCGTATCGTCTCGTGAGCGGAAACGGCGGCAACCAGGACTCGCGACGGATGATCCAGCTTTCGTAGGTCGGCATCAGTTGGTCAGGCGCATCCAGCGACCCCAGGTTTACTTCGATTTCGTCGGCGGTGCGTCCGAAAATGGAGGAGCCGCAGCGGGGACAGAAAAACCGCCCGGCGTAGTCGCGTGTTTCGCCGTCGATCGTCACCGCATCCTCAGGAAAAATCGCGGAAGCGTGAAAAAGGGCGCCATGATGCTTGCGGCAGTCGAGACAGTGGCAAAGGCCGACCCGGTATGGGCGCCCCGACGCGACAATTCGGACGTTGCCACACAGGCACCCGCCGGTGAATCGGTCCATGCTGCGTCTCCTCCAAAATCAAGCGGCCGGAATGGTTACAACGACCGGCACTGTTGTTGCAATCGCCGCGCCGCGGGCGGGGACACGTCGTTCTTCCGTGGCGATGACATTGCAGCCGCCTCTCTATGCCTTACGCGAGCTTGCCGCCGAAAATAGGCT
Source organism: Mesorhizobium sp. M0815 (assembly GCF_040319995.1). Taxonomy (NCBI): domain Bacteria; kingdom Pseudomonadati; phylum Pseudomonadota; class Alphaproteobacteria; order Hyphomicrobiales; family Phyllobacteriaceae; genus Mesorhizobium; species Mesorhizobium sp. M0815. The sequence continues at coordinate 131,938 of NZ_JAMYOU010000014.1, forward strand.
TTGGTTTGTCATATGAACGAAACGGCGCGTTCCATTGAGCCGCCAACTCGGCGGCCGAGGCGATCTTGACGCCGCAGTCGGCGAGTATGCGTGCGACCGTCGCTACCGGTTCGGCGTTGGACGAAGCTATTCTGCCGTCCGGAAGGAAGAGATTGTTTTCGAAGCCGACCCGGATATGGCCGCCAAGCAACGCGGCGGCGATCACGCACGCCGCTTCGTTGCGGCCGAAGGCGCAGACGCTCCAATGGTCGAAGCGCGGCGTGTTCGCCGCGAGGAATGGCAGGAGATCGGCAGGAACGGACGTCTGTCCCGGCGTGTAGCGGCCCAGCACGTAGAGAACCGGTATGCTTGCCCAGGGGATCAGTCCGCGCTGCTGCATGTCCGAAAGCCTGACGGCCTCCTCGGGCGAATAGAGGATGATCTGCGGCGCTACTCCCTCGGTGCGCAGCCAGGCCATGAAGCGCGCGAATGCGAGCTCCGATCCAGCATCAGGAACGATTTCGCGAAGCGCCAGGGAGACAGCTTGCGGCTTCACATCTTGTACGACGGCCATCTGCTGGGCCGGCGAATAGATACCGAGTGCTTCGGAAGTGATCTGAACTACCAAGCGGTCGCCGGCGGCACCGCGGATGGCGGCGATCGCCTGGCGGTAGGCGTCGGCGTCGAGCAGATGATTGCCGCTTCTGTCGCGGACATGGACGTGGATCATAGCCGCACCGGCATCGGCGCATTCCGCGGCCGTCCGCGCAAGTTCGGCTGGTGTCAGCGGAATCGCCGGATGGTCGGCCTTGCTGCGACGTCCCCCGTTCGGCGCGACAGCTATGGCGACGCGATCGAGACCATGGGCCGGCTTCATGGAGACGCTCTGTGAGTGACAAGATTCATATGAATCAATCTTTGACCACACTGAAACAGACGTTGCAATCGCTGGTCTGGCGAGCTAGCAATATCCATGGACCAGGGACAGCTTGCTGGACAGATCGTCAGTGCCTTCGACGGCATGTCGGCGCAGCTTCGGTCCGCCGCGCGCTATGTCCTTGATAAGCCGTATGATGTCGCGTTGTTGTCCATGCGGGAGCAGGCCCGGCACGCGGGAGTGCAGCCGGCCACGATGACGCGGCTGGCCCAGCATCTCGGCCTTGATGGCTACGAGACCGTACGCGATATCTACGCCGCCGCGATCCGGGACGGCGAAATCGGTTTTGCCGGCAAGGCGGGCCTCCAGGTGGCCAGCCAAAAGCTCAAGGGCGACCACGCGCTGGCGGCCGATATTCTGGATTCGATTTCCAGCCAGCTTGCCCATCTTGCCGAAAGCAGGTCGATCGACCGTCTGGTCGGCACGGCGAGGGCGCTGAGTTCGGCAAGGCGTGTCTATTGCCTCGGCCTGCGCTCGAGCCACGCAGTGGCCTGGCATCTGCATTACATCCTGTCGCTGATCGGCGAGAAGTCGGTGCTGCTGCACGGCATCGGCGGAACCGACGGCGACGCTCTGGCCCACGCGACCAAGGACGACGTGCTGATCGCCGCCAGCGTCCTGCCCTACACGCGCTTCACCATCGAGCTTGTCGAGTATGCTGCCGGCCGCGGCGTACCGGTCATTGCAATCACCGACAGCGGGGTAGCGCCCTTGGCGCTGCTTGCCGATCACCTGGTCATCGTGCCGACCGGCAGCCCGTCCTTTTTCCACACCATGACGCCCGCTTTCATCGTTGCTGAGGTCCTCGGTGCTCTTGTCGCAGGGCAGGCAGGCGAGGGCGCTGTTGAGTCGCTGCGACGTTTCGATGAGCAGGGCGCCGCTCTCAAGACCCATCTGAACCAACGTCCGCCGAAGAAAATGCCCATGAGGGACCGTCGATGACACACATTCTTCATCGAACCATCCACTCGACGCTGCCGGTCGCCATTCGCGGCCAAGGCATCGAACTGTTCGATGCCGAGGGCAAGTCCTATATCGACGCGTCGGGCGGCGCGGCCGTGTCCTGTCTCGGCCACGGCCATCCCGACGTGATCGCTGCACTGCACGCCCAGCTTGACCGCATCGCCTACGCCCACACCAGCTTCTTCACCACCGAGGTGGCGGAGCGCTTGGCGGATCGGCTGGTCGAGGACGCGCCGAAAGGCTTGGACCACGTCTATCTGGTCAGCGGCGGCTCGGAGGCGGTCGAGGCCGCGCTCAAGATGGCCAGGCAATATTTTGTCGAGAAAGGCGAGCCGCAACGGCGCCATCTCATCGCACGCCGGCAGAGCTATCACGGCAATACGCTCGGCGCTCTCGCCACCGGCGGCAACGAATGGCGGCGCGCCCAGTTCAGGCCGTTGCTGATCGAGACCCACCATATCGACCCCTGTTACGCCTATCGCTATCAAAAGCATGGCGAAAGCGACGAAGCCTATGCGGCGCGCGCTGCCCAGCAGCTCGAAGACAAGATCCTCGAACTCGGCCCGGACGAGGTAATCGCCTTTGTCGCTGAGCCGGTGGTGGGTGCCACGCTCGGCGCGGTGCCGCCGGTCGCCGATTACTTCAAACGCATTCGCGCGATCTGCGACCGCTACGGCGTGCTGCTCATCCTCGATGAGGTGATGTGCGGCATGGGCCGCACCGGCACGCTGCATGCGTGCGAGCAGGACGGCATCGCTCCCGACCTGCTGACCGTCGCCAAGGGGCTCGGCGGCGGCTACCAGCCGATTGGCGCGGTGCTGCTTGGCAGGCATATCTTCGACGCCTTTGCCCAAGGCTCGGGCTTCTTCCAGCATGGGCATACCTATATGGGGCATCCAATGGCGGCCGCGGCCGGCCTTGCCGTGCAGGAGGTCATCCGACGTGACCGTCTGCTCGACAACGTCAGCGCAATGGGCGCGCAGTTGGACGAACGCCTGCACCAACGCTTCGATAACCACCATCACGTCGGCAACATTCGCGGGCGGGGTCTGTTTAGGGGAATCGAGCTGGTGGTTGATCGCGCCACCAAGGAGCCGTTCGACCAGAGGCTTGAACTCAACGCCCGCATCAAGCGCGAAGCAATGGCCCGCGGCCTGATGATTTACCCGATGGCCGGGACGATTGACGGTGTGCGCGGCGTTCATGTGCTTGTGGCGCCGCCTTTCATCATCTCCAAACAGGATATCGATCGGATCGTCGAACGGCTCGGTGAGGCGATCGACGCTGCGATCGCTTCAGCGGCCTGACCCGCACGACGCGGATCGCCTCAACCCAATTCCAACGCGTCATCGGCGACGGGCCGGGACAACCACCAGAGAGGTAGCAACCATGTATAGTTCGATGAAAACCCTGATCGGCGCGGCGGCCTGCATGCTGCTGGCGCTGCCATCCGTCGGAGCCGAGCAGCGCTTCGTCACGGTCGGCACCGGCGGGGTCACCGGCGTCTACTACGCTGTGGGCGGCGCCATTTGCCGACTGATGAACAAGGACCGGCAGAAAACCGGCATCCGATGCTCGACCGAGTCGACCGGCGGTTCCGTCTTCAACGTCAACTCCATCCAGACCGGCGACCTCGATTTCGGCTTGACTCAATCGGACGTCCAGTACCAGGCCTATGAGGGGACTGGAAATTTCGACGGCAAGCCGTTCAAGGATCTGCGGGCCGTGTTCTCCGTCCATCCCGAGCCGTTTACCGTGCTGGCGCGGCCGGACGCCGGTGTCACCAAATTCGAGGACTTCAAAGGCAAACGCTTCAACGTCGGCAATCCCGGATCAGGCACCCGCTCGTCGATGGAGGAATTGCTCAAGCAGATTGGCTGGACGCTAGACGATTTCTCGCTTGCCGCTGAGCTGAAGGCGGACGAGCAGGGCAGCGCGCTGTGCGACAACAAGATCGACGGTTTCTTCTACGGCGTCGGTCATCCTTCCGCCGCGATCCAGGATCCGACCACGGCCTGTGGCGCCAAACTCATCCCGCTGACCGGTCCGGCAGTGGACGCGCTGTTAGCAGCCCATCCCTACTTTTCGGTCGCCACCATCAAGGGCGGAATGTACGCCAACAATCCGGACGACGTGAAGACATTCGGCGTCCGCGCCACCGTCGTGGCGAACGCCAGCACGCCCGATGAGGTGGTCTACGAACTGGTGAAGTCGGTCTTCGAAAATTTCGACGATTTCAAGAAGCTGCATCCGGCCTTCGCCAATCTCGATCCCAAGGAGATGATCGAGACCGGTCTGTCGGCGCCGGTACATCCGGGCGCGGAGCGCTACTACAAGGAAAAGGGCTGGCTCTGAGGCCTCCGATGCGGGGCGCCCACGGGCGCCCCGCATCGCAAATAATTGTGGGGAACGATGACAGATCAAAGCCAGCGGGCGGCAGCGCCTGACCAACCCGCTATCGACATTGACAAGCTCAGCGAGATCGTCGCCGAAGCCGACACCGGTGGGCGCAAGCCGACCGGCCGCACCGCGAAGCTGATCCTCGGCGTATCGCTGGCATGGTCGCTGTTCCAGCTCTGGTATGCCTCGCCCCTTCCGTTCATGCTCAATTTTGGTGTCGTCAGCGACGGCATCGCCCGCTCCATCCATCTGGCCTTCGCCCTGTTTCTGGCGATGCTGACGTTTCCGGCCTTCAAGACCTCGTCGCGCAGCCGGGTGCCGCTGCCCGACTGGGTGCTAGGCATCGCCGGGGCGGCGTCCGCCCTCTATCTGTTGGTCTTTTACAGCGATATCGCCCATCGGCCGGGTCTTCCGACTACGGCTGACCTGGTCGTCTCGATCGCCGGCGTCCTCATCCTGCTCGAGGCCGCGCGTCGCGCCGTCGGGCCTGCCATCACCGTCATCGCGGCGATCATGCTGATCTATATCTTCGCCGGGCCTCACCTTCCTGGCCTGCTTGGCCACAAGGGCGCGACGTTATCGCGCGCAGCCTCGCAGATGTGGCTGACGTCGGAGGGGGTCTTCGGTGTTGCCCTCGGTGTGTCCACCAATGTCGTCTTCATGTTCGTTCTGTTCGGAACATTGCTGGAGCGCGCCGGCGCCGGCGGCTTTTTCATCCAGCTTGCCTTCTCGCTGCTCGGCAAATACCGCGGCGGTCCGGCCAAGGCCGGCGTTGTCGCTTCCGGCCTGACCGGCATGATTTCTGGGTCGTCGATCGCCAATGTCGTGACCACCGGAACCTTCACCATCCCGCTGATGCGCCGGGTCGGATATTCTGCGGTCAAGGCGGGCGCCATCGAATGTGCGGCCGGCGTCAATGGTCAGCTGATGCCTCCGGTGATGGGCGCCGCCGCGTTCCTGATCGCCGAATATGTCGGCATCTCCTATGCCGAGGTGGTCAAGCACGCCTTCTACCCAGCGCTGCTGACCTACGGCTCGTTGTTCTACATCGTCGATATCGAGGCGATGAAGACGGGGATGAAGGGCCTGCCGTCACGCAGCGCGCACTCCGCATTTCAGGGTGCGCTGCGTGGGCTGATGGGCAATATGCGGCTTCATCGTCCTCGCAGGGCTTGTCTATTACGGCATTGGCTGGACGAAGATCGTTTTCGGCGCGGCCGCGACCTGGATGATCAGTGCCGCGCTGATCGCCGTCTACATCGGCCTTGTCGCCTACCGTGCGCGCTATCCCGACCTGCCGCTGGAGGATCTGGAGGGCGAGATCGTAAGGATTCCGCATTTCGGCGAGACGGCGCGCACCGGCCTGCATTTTCTGCTGCCGGTGATCCTGCTGATCTGGTGCCTGATGGTGGAGGAGCTGTCGCCCGGCCTGTCGGCATTCTGGGGCGCTGTCGCCCTGATGGCGCTGATCGTGACGCAACGGCCGCTCACCGCCTTTTTCCGCAAGGACCGTGCGCTGGCACGGCATTGGCTTCGCGGTTTCGACGATCTGGTCGGTGGCCTGTCCGCCGCTGCACGGAACATGACGACGGTCGGCATTGCCACTGCGACGGCCGGCATCATCGTCGGCACGGTTCTGCTCACGGGCATCGGGCTGGTGATGACCGAGCTGGTCGAATTCATCTCGGGCGGCAGCTTCATCGTCATGCTCTTGTTCACCGCGGTGATCTGCATCATTCTCGGCATGGGCATGCCGACCACTGCAAGCTATGTCGTCGTCGCCACCTTGATGGCGCCGGTCATCGTCGATTTGGCGGCGCAGAACGATCTTGCCGTGCCGCTGGTCGCCGTCCATATGTTCGTTTTCTATTTCGGGCTGATGGCAGACGTGACGCCGCCAGTGGGGCTGGCGGCTTATGCTGCTGCGGCAATTTCCGGCGCCGATCCGGTGAAGACCGGGATTCAGGGTTTCAAATACGAGATCCGTACCGGCCTGCTGCCGTTCATCTTCATCTTCAACACCGGACTGCTGATGATCGATCTCGAAGGTCCGTTCGACTTCGTCGCGATGGTGGTGACGTCGACGCTGGCCATGGTCTCGTTTGTAGCAGCGACGCAGAATTGGATGCTCGTGCGCAACCGCTGGTACGAGACGATTGCGTTGCTGCTGGCCTGTTTCATCTTGTTCAGGCCGGGACTTTTGCTCGATCAGGTGAGCGAACCCTATCGGGCAGTGCCTGCCTCCGAACTCGGCCGTATCGTCGACGAGACAGCCGAGGGGGGCGCAGTTCGCTTGCGCCTGACGACACTGAACCTCAACGGCGATGAGATATCGAAGCTGGTGCGGCTACAACTCGGGCCTGGAAATTCATCGGCCGAACGCCTGAAGGCCGCGGGCTTGGACGTCAGTGCGCTTGGCGATAACGTGACGGTCGGCGTGGTGCGACTGGGCAGCCAGGCGGCCAAATTCGGCCTGCAGCCGGGCGACGAAATCAATCAGGTGCTAGTCCCTGCGGAACGGCCGTCGCGCTATTGGTTCGCCATCCCGGCACTGCTGTTGCTCGGTCTCGTCGTCTGGGGTCAGAAGCGGCGAAGGCGGACGGTTGGTCTATAAGCGCCTTATGAGCGGAAGAGTCTTGGCCAGCATGTCGGTAACAAGAGAACCAAACGGCGCCCCGGAGCCGGCTACCGCGGAAAAGCGCACGACGACGCGCGACCGCCCCTTCGAACCCGTCGACTACGGGCTTTACGCGCTGACGGTCATCGCCTGGAGCGCATCGTGGTTCGCGATCGAACTTCAGGTCGGCAGCGGCGTATCGAACGAGGTCAATCTGGTCTGGCGCTTCGCCATCGCCACGCTGCTGATGTTTGCCTGGGCGGGTTTTTCCGGCGGGCGGCTCCGCTTTCCGATCACCGATCATCTGCGCTTTGCTGTGCTCGGCATCCTCATCTTCTCATCGAACTTCCTGTTTTTCTATTACGCCGCCGGCTATCTCGTCAGCGGATTGCTCTCGGTCGTCTTCTCGCTCGCCTCGGTCATCAACATGCTGCTCGGTGCCTTGGTCATCGGCGAGCGCCCGGCGCCGCGCATTCTCGCCGGCGGCGTTATTGGCTTCGCCGGCATAGCGCTGATGTTCTTTCCCGAAATTGCCGCGAACGGGCTTTCAGGCAGGACGTTGGTGGGCCTTCTGCTGTGCCTCTGTGGCACGCTGAGCTTCTGCGCCGGTAATCTCGTCTCCGTCGCAAACCAGCGCCGCGGCCTGCCGCTCGTTTCAACCAGCGCCTGGGGCATGCTCTATGGCACTCTGTGGTCGGCGTTCCTGGCCTTCCTCCTCGGCGAGCCGTTCGTGTTCGCGACGACCGCTTCCTATATCGGCTCGCTGGTCTTCCTCGCCGTCATATCAACGGTCATGGCTTTCGCCGCCTACCTGACGTTGCTCGGACGCATTGGCGGCGCCCGCGCCGGTTATGCGACCGTCATATTTCCCGTCTTTGCGCTTTTGATCTCCACCGCGCTGGAAGGCTATGCCTGGACCGCTTACGCGATCATCGGGCTCGTCCTCGTCGCCGCCGGGAACGTCCTGATCATTCGCGGAGGACGGCGCTGACGCATGGAATGCCTGCGCAATGCCGCCGCCTTCCGCTGCGCGGGCCGCGGTTCTGTCGAGCTTGACTCTCTGCATCGTCCGTCTAAGCTTGCGGTCAATGGGTCAGACCAATGTACCAGGGGCGAGCCGGGGAGGGAATTAGACGCGCATGCCGATCCAGGCCGTTGAACCACGCCGGCTATACCGACAGGTCGCCGATCAGCTCAGGCAGCTGATCGATGCCGGCGAGTTTTCCGTCGGCGACCGTCTGCCGACCGAGCGGGATCTGGCCGACCAGCTCGGAATTTCCCGCCCGACGGTCCGTGAAGCGCTGATAGCGCTGGAGGTCGAAGGCCGCATACGCATCCGCGTCGGCTCGGGCATCTACGTCACCGATCCGCCGAGCGCCGCCGCCTCCGAACCCGAAATCGAGGAAGGCCCGTTCGAGCTGTTGCGCGCGCGCGAATTCGTCGAAGGCGCGATCGCCGCCGAAGCGGCCCTCCATGTCCGGCCTGCAGATATCGAACGGCTCGACGACGTGCTGCGCCGGATGGAGGCCATGCGTCACCCCAACAAGATGACCATTACGCTCGACCGGGAATTCCATACTGCAGTCGCCGGCATTCTCGAGAACGCGGTGCTGGTGCGCTTCATCGGCGAGCTTTTCGACCAGCGCATGAACCCGTACTTCGAACGCCTGTCGATCTATTTCGAGACCAACGATTCCTGGCAGATCGCGGCAAAGGAGCATCGTGTCGTGCGCGATGCGATTGCCGCGCGCGACCCCGAGCGGGCCAAGGCCGCCATGCAGCAGCATCTGCGCCAGTCGCAAATCAGATTCTCACGCAATTTCGATGAGAGAGCCGCAGCCAAGGAGGTTGCGGAATAGCAGTTGGCCGGGGGGAGATCCGGCCGTCAAATCCAACCAGGGAGGAATTAGATGTTGAGAAAATACGCAGTTCTGCTCGGTGCGATCGCCGCAATTGCCATACCGATGGCGTCGGCCTCGGCGGAAACGGTCCTGAAATGGGCACATGTCTACGAGACGACGGAGCCCTTCCACACCGAATCCGTGTGGGCGGCCGACGAGATCAAGAAGCGCACCCAGGGACGCTACGCCATCGACGTCTATCCGGCCTCGCAGCTTGGCAAGGAAGCAGACATCAACCAGGGCCTGATGCTCGGCACCGTCGATATCATCATTTCCGGATCGAGCTTCGCGGCGCGCGAATATCCACCGATCGGCGTCACCTATTTCCCATACACTTTCCGCGATGCCGACCATCTGCTGAAATACACCAAGAGCAACGTCTACAAGGCCCTGACCAAGGGCTACGAGGACAAGACCGGCAATCACATCGCCGCCACCACCTATTACGGGACGCGGCAGACCACCTCGAACCGGCCGATCGCCAAGTGCTCCGACATGCAGGGCTTGAAGATGCGCGTCCCCGACGTGCCCGCCTATCTAGCCATGCCGCGTGCCTGCGGCGCCAACACCGCGCCGATTGCCTTCGCCGAGGTCTATCTCGCCCTGCAGAACGGCACGGTCGAGGCCCAGGAGAACCCGCTGACCACCATCGAGGCGAAGAAATTCTACGAGGTGCAGAAGAACATCGTGCTGACCGGCCATATCGTCGATCATCTCAACACCATCGTATCGGCGTCGCGCTGGGCCTCGCTATCCGACGAGGACAAGAAGATCTTCACCGAGGTGATGCAGGAGGCTGCCGCCCGCGCCACGGCGAAGATCGTCGCCCGCGAAAAGGAACTGGTGCAGGTATTCAAGGACCGCGGCATCACCGTAACCGATGTCGACCGTGCCGACTTCGAGAAGAATGTGCTGGAGAAGGTCACCTTCGAGGAATTCGGCTACAACAAGGCCGATTGGGAAGCGATCCGCGCCATCAAGTAGGGCATCGGGAAATCGAATGCTCAATCAAGAGGATAGGGCGGCAATCGGATTCGCCGCTTTAACCTGCCCATCCGTCCGGCTTCAAAATTACGCCGGACGGCCTTTCCAATCCTTGACGACCCACCAGCTTCGGGAGCCCGCGCCAATGGCCGAGGAACACCACACCGAGATCACCGTCGAAGAAATTGCCCACGCCTTCGAGGAGGTGCCGGTACACGTCGACCTGTCGGACCACGGCATCGAGGACTGGATTACGCTTGCCGTGTTCTGGGGCATGGTCGTGTGTGTCTTCCTGCAGTTCTTCACCCGTTATGCGCTGAACAACAGCTTTGCCTGGACCGAGGAGATCGCCATCAACGCGCTCGTCGTCGTCGTTTTTCTCGGCGCCGCCATGTGCGTGCGCCTTTCGCGCCACATCCATGTCGACGTGCTTTACCACTATCTGCCGGAGCGCGTTGGCCGTTGGCTGGCGCTCGCCGTCGATATTATCCGCATAGCATTCTTCGCCTACGGAACATGGCTGATGTGGCGCTACGTCATGATCGTGGCGCATGAGCGCATGGTCACAGTCAACCTGCCGCGGCGCTGGTTCTTCTACGCCGTCTTGGCTGGCTTCGTGCTGATGCTTCTGCGCTCGATCCAGGTCTTCGTCGGCAATTACAGGCGCGGCTATTCAGTGCTCGAGCGTCCCGGTGCGTTCGAGACGGCGGGGGTCTGAGCGATGCTGCTTCTGGTAGGGGGCTTTCTTGTCCTGATGCTCATCGGCGTGCCGGTCGCTGTTTCGATGGCGGCCGCCTCGATCCTTTACCTCGTCATCTACGGCGTCGCGCCCGATATCATCGCGGCCCAGCGCATGATCGCCGGGGTCGAGAGCTTTCCGCTGCTCGCCGTTCCCTTCTTCATCCTGGCCGGCAACCTCATGAACATTGCCGGCGTCACCGGGCGCATCTATTCTTTCGCCCTTGCCCTGGTCGGCTGGATGAAGGGCGGCCTGGCGCAGGTCAACATCATCGGATCGGTGATCTTTTCCGGCATGTCGGGCACCGCGCTCGCCGACGCCGCCGGCATCGGCACCATCGAGATCAAGGCGATGAAGGACCACGGCTATCCGATCGACGCTGCGGTCGGCGTCACCGCCGCTTCCGCCACGCTCGGGCCGATCTTCCCGCCCTCGCTGCCCTTCGTCATCTACGGCATGATGGCCAATGTCTCGATTGGCGCGCTGTTCATGGCCGGCATCCTGCCCGGCGTGGTCATGACCGTGCTGATGATGATTACGGTTGCCATCTTTGCCTACAGTCGCGGCTGGGGCTCCGACACACCTTTCGAGCTTCGGCGGCTCGCTGAAGCGGCGGGCGAGGTGCTGGTGGTGGCGGCCTTTCCGATTGGCTGTTACGTGCTTGTGCAACTTGGCCTGTCGATCAACATCGCGGTCGGTATCGCGCTGCTGGTGCTGATCGCGGCGGACTGGTATTTCGACTTCTCCGCGGTCATGGCGCTGATGACGCCGGTCATCCTGATCGGCGGCATGACGATGGGCTGGTTCACGCCGACCGAAGCGGCGATGGCGGCTGTGATCTGGTCGCTTTTCCTCGGCCTGGTTCGCTACCGCACGATGACGCTGCGTTTGCTTGCCAAGGCCAGCTTCGACACGATCGAAACGACCGCTTCGGTGCTCTTCATCGTCACCGCCGCATCGATCTTCGCCTGGCTGCTCACCGTCAGCCAGGCGGCACAGTTGTTTTCGACCTTCATCTTCGCGCTCACCGAAAACAAGTGGGTCTTCCTGATTCTGGTCAACATCCTGATGCTGGTGGTCGGCTGCTTCCTCGATACGATCGCCGCGATCACCATTCTGGTGCCGATCCTGCTGCCGGTCGCCGCCGTCTACGGCATCAACCCGGTGCATTTCGGGCTGATCATGACGCTCAACCTGATGATCGGGCTTTTGCACCCGCCGCTCGGCATGGTGCTGTTTGTGCTGTCACGTGTCGCCAAGCTTTCGGTCGAGCGCACCACCATGGCGATCCTGCCGTGGCTGGTGCCGCTTATCGTGGCGCTGCTTCTGATCACCTTCATACCCGCCATCACGCTTTGGCTGCCGACCGAGATGGGCTTGATCCGGTGAGTGGCCAGGTGATTGCCGCGACGCTGTTCGGCCCGCAGGACCTGCGCGTCGTGGAGCATCCGCCGGGACCGCTGGCACTAGGGATGGTGCGGGTGCGCTTCGGGGCAGGGGGCATCTGCGGCTCCGACCTGCATTATTTCCGCCATGCCCGTACCGGCGACTTCGTGGTGACCTCGCCGCTTGTCCTCGGCCACGAAATCTCAGGCGAAATCGTCGAGATCAATGGCGCCGCGCCCGGCCTGGATGTCGGCGACCACGTCGCGGTCAATCCGTCGCGCTGGTGCGGGCATTGCGCGCGATGCCTGGAAGGCCGCGTCAATCTCTGCGAGAACATCTACTTCATGGGCTCGGCATCGAAGACACCGCATATGCAGGGCGGCTTCGCCAGTCTGTTCGACGCCACGCCCGCGCAATGTTTCAAGGTTCCATCTGACGTGGCCTACCAGGCGGCGGCACTTGCCGAGCCGTTGGCGGTCAGCCTGCACGCCGTCGCGCGGGCGGGCGACATCAGGGGCCGCAACGTCGTCCTGTTCGGTGCCGGCCCCATCGGTCTCTTGACCATGCTCGCGGCCAGGCTTGCCGGCTGCGCTGAACTGACCGTCGCCGACATCGCCGCCGCGCCGCTCGCCTTCGCTCGCCGGCTTGGCGCTGACAGGACGATGGACCTTTCCGGCGGTAACGCCGAGCTTCACGCGCTCTCGGCCGGCGGTTCGCTCGATGTGGCGTTCGAGATTTCGGGCAGCGCGGCCGGCCTTGCCGCTGCGATCTCCAGCGTCCGGCGCGGCGGTACGGTGGTCCAGGTCGGCAATCTTCCCGGTGGCCAGATCCCGCTGCCTGCCAACGCGGTGATGGCCAAGGAGATCGACCTCAAAGGCACCTTCCGCTTCGGCAGCGAGTTCAGCCGGGCGGTCGATCTCATCGTCTCGGGAGAGGTCGACGTCCTCAAGCTGGTGACTGCCGAGCGCACGCTTTCTTCCGCCCCCGATGCGTTCCGACTTGCCGCCGACCGTTCACAGAGTGTCAAGGTCGTGCTGACCGCGGACTGATCGAGGATGCGCGATCTTCGTTTTGACCAGGCGATGGCCGAAAGCGTTGTGGCGCGGCCAGGCCAAGGATGCCTGCTGAACTCAATCGGTGCCGCTGACACTATCCCTTGATCGCCGAGCCGACGATCGAATCGACGAAGAAGCGCTGCAGGAAGACAAACAGCACCAATGGCGGCAGCACGGCGAGTGTGGCGCCGGCCATCACCAGTCCGGTATTGAGGGCGCCTCTGTTGTAGCTGAGCAAACGGCTCAGGCTGATGACGATCGGATAATCCTCTGCATTGCCCTGCAGCACGGTGAGCGGCCAGAGATAACTGTTCCAGTGATAGACGAAGGCAAACAGCGCCAATGCCGCGATCGCCGGTGCCACGCTCGGTGCGACGATCTTGAACAGGATCAGCAGTTCTGACGCCCCATCCATCCGTGCGGCGTCGATCAGATCGTCCGGCACGCCGGCGATGAACTGGCGCATCAGGAAAATGCCGAACGCGTTGGCGAGATTGGGTACGATGATGCCGGCAAGGCTGGCGTTCAGCCCGATTGATCCGACGAGACGATAAAGCGGGATCAGCGTGACGATCGGCGGCAGGAACATGGTGGCGATCAGGACCGAAAACAGCAGCGAGCGGCCCGGAAAGTGATGCTTGGCGAAGGCATAGCCAGCCATCATACTGGTGACCAGAATGCCTGTGGTGGTGATGGTGGCGATGACCAGAGAATTCCACATCGAGCGGCCGACATTGATCACGCCGGACACCCTCTCATAGGCTTCGAGGCTCGGCGTGTGCGGTATCCACACCGGTGGCACCTGCATGGTTTCGGCCGGCGTTTTCAGGCTGGAAAGCATCATCCACAACAGCGGGAAGGCTGAGGCGACGGCAACCAGCAGCATCAGCGTCGCGAGCAGCGCTCTGCGGCCTGCCGGGCGCTTGCGCACCAGCCGGCTCGACCATCCCGAACGGCTCGGCGCGCTCATTCGTCGTCCTTCCGGTTGGCATACGCGAACAGCGCGCACACAACGACGATCAGTGCCAGCATCAGCATCACCGCCATGGCCGAGCCCAACCCACCTTGCGCGCGCTCGATGCCGACTCGGCGGATATGGTAGGTCAGCACGTTGGTCGAGCCGACCGGCCCGCCTTGGGTGATCAGCGCGACCGGCTCGAACACCTGCACGGCGTTGATGATGGCGATGACGGCGCTGAACAGGAGCGTGCGGCGCAATAGCGGCAAGGTGATGAAGCGGAACTGTTCGCGCCGGTTGGCGCCGTCCAGCGTCGCCGCCTCGTAAAGACTGCCCGGGATCTGGGTCAGCCCGGCAACTGCCAGCACCGTGAAATAGCCGATCTGCTGCCAGACATTGAGGACGACGATCGAGATCAACGCCGATCTTGGCGAGGACAGCCACGGTTGCGGGCCGATGCCGGCGAGGCCGAGCATCTGGTTGAGGGGCCCTTCGCTCGGCGAATAGAGCTTCGACCAGACCAGCGTCACGGCGATCATCGGCACCATGTAGGTGGAAAACAATACTGTCCGCAGCGCCGTGCCGCCTGCGACCTCGCGCTGGTAGACCATCAAGCCGAACGCTACCGAAAGAGGCAGGAGGAGGATCACCGACAGCGCCGTGTAGATCGCGGTGTTGAGCAGCGCTCGTTTGAAATCCCGCCCGACCGAGGTCGGCCCGAATATTTCGCGAAAATTGTCGAAGCCGATGAAGCTCGCATTGGAAAAAGGTGTTTGCGTCGACCAGTCCTGGAACGACAGCCAGATGGTGAGCAGCATCGGCAGCAGAATGAAAATGCCGATCAATGTCACGGCGGGCGCCAGCATGATGCCCGCCGAGGCACGATAGGTCTTGATCATCGCTCCGCTTCCAAAGCGTCGGCTCTCGAAACAGCGCCTTCGCTATTTGGCGGCACGCTCCAGGATCGAGACGGCATCGGCCTGCGCGTTCGCCTGCGCATCCTTGGCCGAGAGCTGACCATACTGCAACGCCTCGAGCGTCTGTTGCAGCGACTCGCTGAACTCCTGGCCTCCCGGCACGACAGGGAAGGGCTTGGCGTCGGCAAGCACGCTGACATAGCCGGACAGGAACTCGGAGCCGAGCTTGTCCTTATGGGCTTCGATATCGGAGGCACGCGACGGCAGGATTCCCATCGACATCAGAATATCCGACATTGCCGAGGCGCCGTTCTTGCCGGATTTCGGATTGTTCAGCCATGCCAGAAAATCCCATGCCGCTTTTTGCTCGGCCTCACCGGCATTGGCGTTGACGACAGTCATCCACGAATAGGAGATCGAGTGTGGCTTGCCACCGCTCGGGCCGACCGGGATGGGTGCGGTGGCGATGTTTGAGAACTTGCCGCCCATGCCGGTCTTCAACGCGCTTTCCCACCAATTGGCCATGATGATCATGCCGGTCTTGCCGGAGACGAAATTGTCGAGGAAGGGGCCGGTGGTGTTGGCGTCGGCGGTGGCCATCGCGGGGTCGCTTGCGCCGGATTTGATCAGGTCCTCGTAGAGCTGGAACGTCTCGCCGGCTTGAGCACTGTCGAGCACTGGCTTGCCGTCCTTGACCAGCTCGCCGCCATTGGAGACCAGCAGCGAGGCGAAGGGATGGACGACGCCCGCCGCCCAGGAGTTGATTATGCCGAAACCTTGCTGGCCGGCATCTTTCCTGGTCAGCTTCTGGGCCGCATCCTTCAACTCGGACCAGGTCTTCGGCGCGGCCGTAATGCCTGCCTGCTTGAACAGCTCCTTATTGTAGTTCAGCGCATAGACGTCGATCTCGTTCGGAATGCCGTAGAGCGTGCCACCAACGGAGGCTGCGCTGACGACACCGGCCGGCCACGCACTTTTGACCTCGCCGGCAACCGTGTCGGGGGCCGGCGCGACCAGCTTGTCTCGCGCCAGTTCGGGCAGCCACAAATCGTAGATGCCGCCGATCGTCGGCCCATCGGAACTGCCGCCCTGGGAACGAAGCGTCGTTAGGAGGTCGCCGAAGGGAACGGCGCGGACGGTGACGGTCACATCCGGATTGGTCTTGGCGTAGTCCTTGGCCGCGGCGTCCAGCAACGCCACCGTCTCCGGCGACCAGTGGGTCAGATAGGAGATGTTGACCGACTGAGCCCAGCCGACGGTGGGCGATGTCAACAACCCTGCAGCCAGTGCCAGTTTCGAAATCCAAGCCAAAGACATCCGGATCCTCCGCGTAGCCGCACAGCGATATCAATGACGTTATGACAACTTGAAGTAATGATGCAAGCGCTATCTTCGTGGAAAGTTCCTGCCGGCGCTGCGGCGATTTCTTACTTCGATCTAAAAAGTGCGAGATAGCCTTTTGAAAACAGACAATTAGCTGAAATAGTTCGAGCTGTTCCTCCGTGCCGCCAGGCCAAAAACATGCCGCGAGGATCTTGCGATCGACGTCATGTCGTTATAATGACATTAAGCCACAGGGATGCGGATGTCGACAAGAGCGGGACTGAGCATGTTTTCGATTCATCGACACGCCGCGCTCAGTCTGCTCGGCGGCTTTGCCGCCGCGTGCACCGGGCTATGTACCGCAATGCCGACCAGAGCCGACGACACCTTGTGGAACTGGCGCTCCGAGGACCGGGCGACCGCCAGTCGGAGCCGCTCTCGATGACACGCGTTCTCGCCATCGATCTCGGCGGCACCAATTTGCGCGCCGCTATCCATACCGGCGATGTTCGCTGGCTGGAGATGCTGAGCCGCGAGCCCGCGCCGGCCAGCCTTGATGCCTTCGTCGTCCGCATCAACGCGTTGCGCGCCGAGGCCAGCCCGGTCGAGGCACTCGGCCTCGCGGTGCCGGGGCTTGTCGAAGGCTCGGTCTGCCGCTGGATTCCGAACCTGCCCTATCTGGACGGCATCGATGTCGCGGCCTTGTTTCCTCGTCTGCCTATTGCCATTGGCAATGACGCACAGATCGCCATGCTGGCCGAAGCGGTCGAAGGTGCCGCAAAAGGCCTGTCCGATGCCATCCTGCTGGCGATCGGCACCGGCATCGGCTCCGCCGTTCTGGCCAATGACCGCATCGTCGCCGGCGCACGTGGCGGCGCCTGCTCATTCGGCTGGGCCTGCGCCGACATCGAGGACGAAGGCGAGGACCGCAGCGGCTGGCTGGAGCGCTTCGCTTCCGGGCGTGCGTTCGACGCCGCGGCGCGCCAGATCGGGTTGGCCAATGGCGGCAGGTTGGTCGAGGCCGCCCGGGCTGGCAAGACGGCCGCACTTGACGCGTTGGAGCTGCCGGCGCGCCGGCTGGGCACTGCCCTTGCGGGTGCCGTGGCGCTGCTCGATCCGCAGGCGATCCTGATTTCCGGCGGTCTTGCCGATGCGCTGGACGTGGTAGGACCGCCGCTGCTTTCGGCTTTGCAGCGTCAACTGCCGCCGCATCTGCGCGATGTCGTTCTGCGGTCCGGCGAATTCGGTTCCCGTGCCGGTCTCGTCGGCGCGTCGCTGGCCGGTCTCGCCGGAGCACAGTGGAGGCAGATAAGATGAGCGAGCCGAGCTTTCAGCAACCCGACCGCAGAAGGCCCGAGCCGCTCTGGTATCAGGTGGAGGAAGCGATCCGCGCCATCGTCAAGAGCGGCGAGTGGGCCACCGGTGACCAGATTCCGGCCGAAGACAGATTGTGCGCCTTGTTCGGGGTGAGCCGCATCACGCTGCGTCACGCACTGCGCAATCTGGAGGAGCACGGGCTGCTCAGGCGCGAACATGGCCGTGGCACCTTCGTGCGCTCCACCACGCTGGTCGCCGGCACCCGCGAACTGACCAGCTTCACCCAGGAAATGGGCAATATGGGCGTGGTCGCCGGCTCTCGCTTGCTCGACTGCAGCCTGACCACCGCCAATGTCGCCGCGGCCGGAGCGCTGGAGATCGAGGAGGGCGACCCGGTGGTGCGCATCCGGCGGCTCAGGCTCGGCAACAACGAGCCGATCGGCATCCAGACGGCGCAGCTCTCGGCCGCGCGCGTGCCCGGCTTTCTCGATGCCGGCCTGCTGCAGGGCTCGCTCTACGAAGCACTGGAACGCCACTATGGCATCGTGCCGGTCGCAGCGCGCGAAAACTACCGTGTCGGCGCGGTCGGGGCGGCGGATGCCGAGTTGCTCGATCTGCCCACGGGGAGTCCCGCTTTCGTGGTCGAGCGCATCACTACCGACGAGCGCGGCCCATTCGAATTCACCGTCTCGGTCATGCGCGGCGACCGCTATGAAATCCGCTCGACGCTGCGCGCCGGCCGCGCCGCGCCAAACGCAAGAAGCTGAGCCATTACCGAAGCCGACACATAACAGGAGTACCGACGTGTCCGATCTTTACATACCTCGCCTTGCCGCCCTCATCGAACAGGCGTCGAAAGCCAATGCCGAAGCCTTTGGCGAGGCGGCCAGGCGCTTTGCCGACACGCTCGAGAGCGGTGGCTTGGTTCATCTCTACGGCTCGGGGCACTCGGTGTTGCCGGTCCAGGAAGTGTTTCCGCGCTACGGCAGCTATGTCGGCTTCAATCCGCTGACCGACCCGCGCGTCATGTGGCACAACGTGCTCGGCGCCGGCGGCGTGCGCGAGCTTCTGTGGCTGGAGCGGACGGAGAAATACGCCGAGAAATTCCTCGATCACCAGCCACTGAACAAAGGCGATTCGATCATCATCTTCGGCCACAGCGGCCGCAATTCGTCGGGCATCGACACCGCGCTCTATGCGAAAAAACGCGGCATCTTCGTCGTCGCGGTGACCAGCAAGAACAATCTCGACAAGCCGGCGACGCATTCTTCCGGCAAACGGCTTGCCGATGCCGCCGACCTTGTCATCGACACCTGCTCGCCGATCGAGGATGCCATCGTGCCGGTCGAGGGCTGGAGCCGGCCGGTCTCCGGTTCGTCGACCGTGCTTGCCATGATCCTGGCGCATGAGCTGATCGCCCGCACGGCCGAGGCGCTTTCGAAACGCGGTATCGAGCTGCCGGTTTTCGCCTCGCCGACAATTGCCGGCGTCACGCTGCACGATACCGACGTCATCTATGGCGTCTATCGCGAGAGAATGCTCGAGGCGCAGAAGAAGCACCTGCCGGCCTTCCAGGCGACCATGCGCGGCGAATGACGAACCGGGGGAGGCCACGCAAATTTGCGAGGCCTCCCGAAGCGGGTAGTCAGGTCGTGATGCAGGTCGGCACCCCGCGATCCGCGGGAGCCGATCAGTTTCGGGGTGCAGGATCAGGAGGAGCTGTTTTTGGGGACGGCGGTGAACCGTCCAGCATGGCTGGGCCGCCGCCAGATTGCTCGCCATTCTGAACTGCTTTCTCGCGGCTCATACCTTTGTGCATCTCCGGAACGGTGAAAACCGGCACTTCGCCCTTGAAACCCTGGAGCTCAAAGGCGCCCGCCTGGACGACGGGCATCGATGCTCCTTTGGCAAAGCCGGGACCAAGCACCAGGGGGATGCCCAGCTTCTTGGTCGTCGACTCGAGCCGTGCTGTGCGGTTCACGGGCGAACCGATCGCTGTGTAATCGAAGCGCCGTTCGGAGCCGAAATTGCCTACCGAGCAGATGCCGGTCTCGATGGCGACGCCGATTTCGATGGAGGGATGGCCGTCCGCAGTGAAGGCGGCGTCTTCGCGCTTCACCCGCTCGATCAGGGCGAGGCCCGCGTCGAGCGCGCGCTCGCGATGATCGGGTTGATCAAGCGGTGCGTTCCAGAAGGCCAGCACCGCATCGCCCATGAACTTGTCGATGGTGCCGTCGCGCTTGAGGATCTCATCGGTCGCAATGCCGAGGAAATGGTTGACCACCGTTGCGATCTCTTGGGTATCGAGTCGTTCGCTCATCGTCGTGAAGCCGCGTATGTCGCTGAGCAGGATTGTGATCTCGCGCTTCTCGCCGGACAGGATCGCTTCGGTGTCCGAGCTTGCAAGGCGCTGCACCACGGAAGGCGACAGATATTGGGAGAACTGCCGTGCCAGGGTGGATCGGCGCTGCTCGCTGCGCCTGTAGAGGACATAGCCTTCGAAGCCGGCTACCAGGATCGTCGCAAGCGCCGGCTGCAGCGGGTCATAGAGTGCACCCTGCAGGCTGTATTCGAGAGCGCCGAACACGAACGGCGTGACGGCCAGCAGCGCCAGAGCGAGGGCGCCAAGCACGACACGCCCGGCGAGCACTCCGGAAAGCCCGATGAAAACGACGCCACTGAGGACAAACCAGAGCCGCTCGAGCGTACGCGCGTGCGTTGGCTCTGCAAGGTAGCGCCCGGCAAGCATCTGGCTGATTGCATCGGCGTGGATGTCCGCGCCTGGTCGCGCTGGACGCGTCGGGGTGGGCAGGTACTGCGTCAGTCCCACGGCCGACAAATCGACAATGGCGATGGCGTCCCGCAGCCGCGGATCGCCATGGCTCGAAAGGATAGTTCCGGCAGATAGGCGGGGCGTGTCGGTGGCGGTTTCCCAGAGGCGGATGCTCCCCTCCGGCTCGAGCGGCACAATGGCGCCGGCCATCCTGAGCGCGTCAAACCCGGCGGCATTCATCCGGGCTATGTAGCCGTCCTGCCCGGCGTAAAGGCGCAGGAGCTCGAGCGCGAAGGACGGCCACAGTTGCACGCCTTGAGCGGTATTGCGAAGCCAGAGCAGCGGCACATGGCGCAGTACGCCGTCGGGATCGGGCAAGGTGCGAATTACGCCGAGGCCCGCGGCGGCGTTCGAGAATTCGGCAAGCGAGCCGGTCAGGCCGGTGAACCCGGGAAGTGTGTCGGGTACTTGCCCGACGATCGACCAGCCGGCTTTGGGCTCTGCTTCTGAAACCGTCGCCTCGTTGCCCAGGCTGACGGCAATCGCCGTTCGATTTTTCGACAGGGCCGCTGCCAGTCGTTTGTCTCCGGCGATGCCGTCAGGCGAGGTGTCGGCCTCGGGCAGCACCAGCGCAAGCCCGATGACCACGGCGCCGGATTCGGTGATGCCATCGACGAGATCGGCCAAGAGGCCACGGTTCCAGGGCCATCGCCCATGTGCCTTGAGGCTGGCGTCGTCTATCGAGACGATCACGACAGGATTGCTCGTCGCCTGGCGCGGGGCGAGAAACTGGTAGAAGTCGTACGTGCGTTCGCGGAGGCGCGACAGCGGCCCGTCGAAAGCCAAATGGCAAGCGAGCAGCAGGAGCACGACCGCAAGACCGGATATTTTGCGCCTGGCAGCTTGCCGCCAATCAGCCCAGCCCGAACCGACCAAGAGGCTCATGTCGTGCCGCCGGGCTTAATTGCAGTAGTAGCAGCAACCCTCACCCTCACACCCATCCTCATCCACGCCGCCGCCCACAGGTGGCGTTGGGCTGTCGGGGAACTCCATGACCACTCCTGGCAATGCCCCGTCGGTGGAGTCGCAGACTTTGAGCGAACCGCCGAGTGCCGACGCACAAATCGCGCTTACGTCCAATCCCGGACCCGGTGCGCCTGGCAGGCCGGTGCCGGCTATCCGGTCGATGCTGTCCAATATCGGGAAGGTGTCGATTCCGCCGTAGCCGGTCAGCAGCTTGCCATTTTCCGACGTGCAGGCGAAGCCCGGGTTTGTGATGACCAGCCGTTTGCCATTCATCGTGCAGGTCATGCGGCCGGCGCGCAGTATGCCGACGGTCTGGCCAGCTGCCACCAGCACTTCGATGATGCCGCCTCTGGCCCCGAGCACCATGTGCGGCGTTGCAACCTGCATGACGCCGCCTTTCGAAACCTGGCCGCCATAGAAACGGGCCAGGCCGCTATTCATCCCGATGTCGATCTTTCCCGATCCGGAGCCCGGATTGTAGACGAATTCATCGATCGTCAGGCTGGTGTTTGGACCAATCTTGGCGCTCGATTCGTCCCGGAACACCAGCATTCCAAGACCAGTGGGATTGCTGCGCAGTTGGTCGCCGAGTTCGACGCCGGCACCGACGTTCATTGTCCCGCCGTTGTTGCGGACGATGTTGGTCTGGTAGGCCGTCATCGACCCGACCGTTTCAGCGGCAGATGGTGCCGCAAAGGCAAGGCAGGCGACAAAAATGGCGATCTGACGGTACGGGGTCCTCATCGCGGCCTCTTTCAATTGAGCGTCAACGTGTAGCTCATGAGCATTTCGAACGATTTTCGGTCGCGGCTGGCGATGTCGAAGTTGGTTTCGCGATAGGCAAGATCGACGCTGATCTTCTGCGACTCCGTCAGCTGAAAATCGCTTTCCGAGGCAATGCGCCAGAAGTCGCTCTTGATATTTGTGCCGATGCCGATGGACAGATCGGGAGTGTCGCTATGGCCGGCCGAGAAGGCGACCTGGTGCGACCATGCGAAAAGATCCGGTACGTTCATCAACAGGCCGCCATAGCGGACCTCGCCCGTGTAGCTGCGGCCGATTTCGCCAGATCCGGAGGCGAAGTCATTCGAGCCGACAAAGCGCAGTCCGAGCGCCTGGCCATTGCGGAAGCGGTAGCTGCCGCCTGCCTCATAGAAAACCCTGCTATCGGCGAAAATGCCTTGCGAGGCGCTTAGATCGATGTAGCCGCCACCGGCGAAGAGCGTCGTCTCGACCGTCGGGCGAACGACGAAGCGTCCACTGAGGCCAATGCCGGTTTCGTGGATATCGCTGTCGAAACGATCTGTAACGGTGAACGCCGAAAGCAGCAGGCGCAGCGAATCGATCCCACTATTGGGCAGTCCCTTGTCCCAGGTGATCGCGGCGTTGCCGTGGATGAAGGTCTCCTTGCTACCTGGAACCGACAGGTCTTCCGTGAAAAAGCGCTGTGTCGCCGTCAACGACCCCGAAAGGACGAGAGCGTCGGCACTTGGCGTGCCGAGGTCCCACCGGACAAAGCCTTCCGCCCGCCCATAGGGCGAGACGAAGCTGTCGTCGTCCTGCGCCCCGCCGGGCTCAAAATCGGTAAATGCGCTGAACACGCCGCCGGTCAGGGCGAGTTCCCAGGTGATGCCACGCAACGCGCGCTCGATGCGGGCGAGCAGGCGAACAGCTTCCTGCTGCTCACTTGCGGTTAGGCCGCCGACTTCGATGCCGTACTGCACCTGCCGCCGGGCCAATTCATAGGAGCCGACATGATAGTACAACCGGCTGGCCGCCAGCCGGGCGCGTGCATCGCGGGGATATTTGATCAGATACTGCTCGATTGAGGAGATCGCCTGATCGTACTGCCCGGCGTTGACGGCAACCGTGACGAACTGGGCGAGTGTTCCGTTGTCGGCCGGACTGGCGATGCGGGCTGAAAACGCATCGTCATAGGCCGAAAAAAGACCCTGCGCGCCGGCCGGCAATACGCCGATACAAAGCAGCGCTGCGGCGCAGCCGACGACCGTTCGAAACGAAGATTGCATGCCGAGAACCCACCCCAAACCCGACTAGTGCGAACGACTTAGCACGACTACAAGAAAAAGGCGACTGACCTGTGACGAACTCGTCCGAGTTTTCAGCAGCTGTTGCAGCCGCGCAACAAACAATAGGGTCAATTCACATTTCGGCTGCGCTGGTTGCCAGAACATCTTCGCAGCGTTGCTGTATTGGCCGAAGTATTCGGTAGCGGCATAAACTAACAAAACTCATCTCCGGATAGCGAATCTAGCGTTCTTCAAGATCAATATAGTTCGCGTGATTCTGCGCGCATTTGGTCGCTGCCTAGCCCATCGATGTCACATATGGCTCATCCGAAGGTCTTCCGTCGCATTGCGGAGGCGATCGGAGAGCTGGCGGGCAATGCTTCTCAACACGGCTTGCGCGATATGCGGCTTGGCCTTTGATATCTTGTTGGCGGCCGACGAGGTCAGCTCATAGGCAACAACGTCCTCGTCCGCGATCACGTCGGTCGAGCGCGGTCGCTCGGTAAGGAAGCCCATTTCCCCGACGGTACATCCAGCCCCGATGCTTGCCAGCCGCCGCCGCCCGCCAGGCGCATCCACCCAGACGCTGATACAGCCGCGCGTCAGCATCCACAGTCGGTCGGCCTGATCGCCAGCGCGGCACAGCACGGCGCCTTTGGGGAACTCGACGCGGTCGAGATAGCTCATCAGCATCTTCAGATCTTCCGGCGCCATGGTCATGCCGAAATCGGTGCGCTCGAGCGGCACCTCTATCACCGAGCGGGCAGCACTGTCGGTCCGCTCGACGATTTCCTCCTCGAAGCGCTCCAGCGCTGCCTCGAGATCGGGGTAGATGTTGGGCCTATCGCTTTGTGACGTAAACTCCTCCAGGGCCTCGGCATCCCTGAGATCACTGAAGAACAATCGCTGACCGCGCCGGGCACAGCGAGCGGAGATCTGCTGCAAGGTCAACGCGCCGGAGGCGTCGACGTCGCTGACGGCGCGGAAATCGAGAATGATCACCCGCACCACGCTAGGCAGCCGGTCAATTTCCTCCGCGAGCTCATCGGCATTGCCAAAGAATAGCACCCCCTGCAGCTCGAGGACTGCCAGCTCGCGCTCGTGAATCGCCAGCAACTCGGTCTGAGCAGTGGAGCGAATGCGCCTGGAGCGCGTCTTGCCGACGATCTCCTTGCGCCGCACCACCGGCCGGCTCATTTCGATCATGAAGACGATGCAGGCCAGCGCCACACCGACCACGGCGCCGATAACGGGTTGGCCAAGGACTGTGGCGAGTGCCACAGCGGCGACCACGGCCATATTGCGCCGTGCCTGGCTGCGGCCCGCCGCGCTGTCGCCGAGAAGTGCCTGCCGCGCCGTCCGCAGTGCCCAACGGTCGATGGTATTGATGCCGACGAAGACCAGAATGGCGGACAGCACAACCAGCGGCATCGAGAAGATCAGATTCGGGAACGCAAGGATGGCCGCAAGCAGCACCGCCCGGCTCGCAAACGTCGAGGTGCGCATGCGCCCGCCGGCATGGTAGTTGGCGGCGGTCAGCGCGGCCGACGTGGATACGAACAGGCCGCCCATGAGGGGAGAGACAAGATTGGCGATGCCCAGCCCGACGAGGGCGCGGTCCTGGCCGACCTGAACGTCGGCCAGGTTGCGCGCAGTGCGCAGGGTAAAGACGGTGTCGAGCGTTCCCACGATCGCCAGGGTCAACGAGCCGGCAATCAGGGTCCACCAGATATGTTTCAGCCCCAGCCGGAGCGTTGAGGCAGCCTCAGTCATGCTTACCGGTGCCCAGCCCTCTATGTCGATCGAGCCGATAACAGGGCCGAGCTCAACGTCGGGCCCCCACAGACGGACAGCATGGTAGATGACATAGCCGATGATCAGGCCGGCAAGCAGCGCCGGAACTTTGGGCGCATGCCGCGTGATCATCGCCATGACCGCGATCAGCGCAAGACCGAATGGAAGTCTTGTGACCGTGGCCAGGCTGAAATCCGCCGCGATGATGCCGCTCCAGGAGGAAACTGCGAGAAGCATCGGCGTCTGGCTCTTGATGACCAGGATGCCGACACCCGAGACGAACCCGGCGACAACCGGATGGGGGGCAAGCTTGACAATCCGGGCGAGACCGGTTGCGCCGATGAGGATCATCCAAAAGCCGGTCAGCATCACGCAGCCGACGAAGGCAAGCAGCGCTTGGGTCGTGTTGCCGTCGAGAGCGACGAGCAGGGATCCTAGCAGGCTGGCCTGGATCAGCGAATTACTGGGCATGGTCGTCACGAAGCACGACCGTTGAAATGCGGACGCGACAACGCCGCCGACAATGGCAGCGATGACGCCGGCAAGCGCGCCTTCCGCCACCCGATCTGCGCCGAGCGGCGATAGGGCAAGGACGCCGGAGGAGACGCACATCGGCAGCGCTACGCCCGCGGTCGTCACACCCGCGGTGAGTTCCCGGGCCAGAAGGCCCATGCCTGCGCTCAAACGATGCGCAAAATCCGTTTGTATCGCAACCTGCTCAGTCACGGCGTTTCAAAGCCCCAAAAAATCCCACGGTGTGATCCCGCCGACCGCGTCCTGTGCAGGACGCGCATCGGCGGACGCGCCCCTAACTACAGCACGAGCATGGTGGCCAGCCCCAGCATCAGGCCCATGCCTACGATATCGGTCACGGTGGTGAGGAAGATCGCCGAAGCTACGGCCGGATCGGCGCCGACCCGCCGCAGCCCTAACGGGATCAGCACGCCGGAGATTCCAGACATGAGGCAAGATCCGGACATTGCGAGCAGGATCACAAGTGCCAGCATGGGCGCCTGGGCTGCCGACTCCGGTTGCCGCGAGGCGTAGAACCACATCGCCGCAGCCGCCACAAGACCGACGAGCACGCCGTTGGCGATCCCGAGCGCGCCCTCCCTCATCACCAGGTGCAGCTTCGGCCGTTTGTCCACATCGCCCAGGGCAAGGCCACGCAGCGTCATAGCCAGTGCCTGGCAGCCGGTGTTTCCGCTCTGCCCGGCCAAGACCGGGAGGAACGCTGCCAAGGCGACGATCTTCTCGATCGTGCCTGTGAACGAACTGACCACGAAAGCGGCCATGAAGGCCGTCAGCAGGTTCAGCTGCAGCCACGGATGACGCTTCAGGAAGGCTGAAATCAGCGGCGTGAAAGAACGCTCCTCCTTCTGGACACCCACCATCTGGCCAGACTGGGCGGAAATCTCGATGATTTGCTGCTCGAACAGCCGCCAGCCGCGAACCTGCCCGAGCAGCCGGTTCTCCGCGTCCACCACGGGATACACCGGATAGTGGCGGCGTACCGCCGCCTTGCAGGCTTCGCTCAAAGACATACTGACGGGAAGGGCGAACGGTTTCGGCAGCATGATCTGATCCACGGTTGCGTCCGGTTCGCTCAGCATCAGATCGCGCAGGACTACGAGGCCAACCAGTTTGTCGCCCTCGTCGGTGACATAGAGATAAGTGAGCTCGGTCGGCACCTGAGTGCGTCTGACGGCGTCCACTGCGGCGGCGACCGCCGTACCGACAGGAACGCTGCCGGGGATCGGGTCCATCAGCTCGACGAGCGACTCCGGGATCGCGATGCCATCGCTATGAGCCTTGATAGGCCTCATATGCGGCGGCAAATGCTCCACCACCTTCCGGGCGTGCCTATCCGGCAACAACTTTAGTGCGTCCTGGATGAGCTCGGGAGACTCACGGGCAAGCAATTCAGCCGCGTCATCAGGTGCTCGAGCACGCAGCGTGCGCACCAGCTTCTGAACGTCGTTCTCTTCCTTCATCTGTTCCCCCAAATTGCGAGTGTCTTGCCTCTGACGGTATGACACGAATCTGATCGCTCTGCCCTGGCGCAGTGCCCAAGCGGCTCGATCCGGGAATCTTCGCCTTCTCCAGGCGCCGAGTAGACCGTACCCAGACAAATCTGAGCCACTGCGGGTGCATACAGGCGGGCTGTAACCTCTGCGTGTCGCCGAGAATTCAACGTGTTGCGAACTTCACCGATCTTTTCCTGGGCTCCTGCGAGCACGCCGCACCGATGAAACGCAAAACCCGGAAATTCTGCAGAGGCCTCCGGCGTTCGAATTGATTTGCCTCATCCGGCGCATCTTGCCAGTTCCACCAGCTATCGACGCCATTGCGGGTTAAGATCTGCGACTGGTTGCACAGAAGGATGTGGAGCACGAGCTCCTTCGAGGGCGATTTATGACTGTCTTGCATCAAGGCAAAAACTTCGGCAAGTTCGTTGCGTCTTGGGAGAGGGCCAACAACAATGAAATTATCTTGCATTTGCATGATGCCGCTCGCGGCAATGGTGATTTGCGCAAACTCGTTCGTTCCAACCGCCGCCCACGCCAACTCGGTTGCCTTCGATCATGGATATCAGATGGCGGCTTATTTGTTTTGCTCTCAATCGATCTATAACGACAGACGTTTTGGCGACTTTCTTGTTGAGGATAGGAAGTATGACAAAACTAAAGAGTACAATCGTGGCGTTGCCGCTCTGAAAGCCGCGCTCAAAGGCACCCATCCTAGGAAAGTGTGCTTCGATGCCGCTCGCGCCAGCGGCTGGTGGACCGACCGCTGACGGCTATTGAACCCACCCATCGCGGCCTGAATTTCCGCGAGCAGCTGCAGGCCATGGCGCCGGTGGCAGGGCACCTGCATGTCCATGATTCCTTCGGGCGCCCGCAGGGTCTCCATCGGACCTACCTGCCGCAGGAGGATGCAGCGCTAGGGCTGGGCGACCTGCACATGCCGCTCGGCTGGGGCGATATCGACCGGGATGACATCTTCAGCGAGTTGGTTTTCTTGCCCGGGACCGTCCTCATCATGGAAATCGGACCGCGATATCGCAATGAGCAGCCCGAGTGCTTCGCGGGCAAAGAACCTCATCGCCTTGAACAATCGCGCTGAGCGTGGGGCGAGGCAGTAACGTCGGGACCGGCGGAAACGGGCACCCCGCTTTGGAAAAAAAAACGGGTGCTTGAACAAGTACGGAGCGGCGGACCGGTTCGAAGGTCCGCCGTCCCGGGTGGTTTAGATCACAAGGAATGAACCTGCCGTAAGCGATAGACCTGGAGAGAGAGTGGCGAACTGTATTTGAGATGCGCCGCCGATCCCGTCGCTGTCGAAAGAGAGCGCTCCGGTTGAGCTGTTGTAGATAATATGGTCAGAGCTGTCATGCGCGCCCGTACCGGCAAAGAAAGCGTCGGATGAAAGGCCTCCAAGCTTAAGCCCGGCAA
This sequence comes from Mesorhizobium sp. M0815, assembly GCF_040319995.1. Classification (NCBI taxonomy): domain Bacteria; kingdom Pseudomonadati; phylum Pseudomonadota; class Alphaproteobacteria; order Hyphomicrobiales; family Phyllobacteriaceae; genus Mesorhizobium; species Mesorhizobium sp. M0815. The sequence continues at coordinate 160,492 of NZ_JAMYOU010000014.1, forward strand.
AAACGGCATCGTCGAGCTGGATCTTGTCCTGGAGCTTGTTGAAGTCGGTGACCTTGTCGATATTGCCGGCTCCAAGAGCGCTGTTGAACACGAAAGCATCGTTGCCTCCGTTACCGGTCAAGATGTCGGCACCGCCGCCACCATTGATGATGTTCGCGCCGGCATTGCCTTGGATCGTCTGGGCAAAAGCGTTGCCGGTCAGGTTGATTGCAGACGTACCGGACGGATTGCTGGTGGCGAGAAACTCGATCTCCGACCCGGCCAAAAGGGCATGGCTCACCGAAGTGAACACCTTGTCGGTGCCGCCAGCCGCTGCCTCGAACACCCGGTCCGCGGCATTGTCGACGTGGTAGGTGTCATTGCCGCCGTAGCCAACCATCTTGTCAGCGCCACCGAGGCCGTTGATGACATTGGCGCCGGCATTGCCGACGATCGTCTGAGCGAACTCGTTGCCTGTAAGATTGATAGCCGTCGTGGCGGACGGGTTGCTGGTGGCGAGAA